>CAKQPF010000038.1 GCA_934256705.1 uncultured Prevotella sp. | reverse complement strand
ACGTACGGTGGTGTGAGAGGTCGGAAAACGAAAGTAGGAGAAAAACTACTTCGTTTTCCTCCTACTCGATTTTTCTTTCTGATATGAAGTAATCTAAATGGAATCTCGCTTTCTTGACAAATGCTTCATCTGATTAAAATCACAATATTTTAACATTTGGAAATCAAGAAATGTATTTCTGCTCGCAAATACGCGATTCTCGCGATTTTTTGGAATTGTCTGAGAGTCAGTTTTTTGCAAAAATCCAAAGGTCTGCACTTTGCAAAAAGAGCCGAAAATCTCATAAAAATGCCTGCAAAAGCTATGTTTTTACAGTCTAATAGCTTAGTTATTACAGCGCAATAGCTTAGTTATTGCAAGGTAAAAGCATAGATATTACCCTCCAAAAGCTTAGTTATTGCAAACAAATATTGATTTTCCCCAGTTTTTATGCATGATTTCATCTTCAATACGCTTGGCTTTCCGAAATTTTCCGTTGTGCAGATGGAGGAAAATTTTCCGGCTTTTAACGGTTGTGAATAAATTTAACGCATTATTTCCGTTCTGTCAGACCTGTATAAAAATGCCGCTTTGACGTGAAAAACTTCTATTTTTTCATGTCAAAAGAGAAGCGTTCTATATTGTCTTTTTCTGTTTGCACGATGAAAAACATAATCAACAAGCCATTTGTTCGCATTTTATTTGGATGTTAAATAAAAAAGTGTTACCTTTGCAACGCTTTTCAAAAAAGCTCAACATTTCAGACCCTAAACAATAATGATTGAGAAAAAATATCTCCTTCCATTTATACTCATAACGTCGCTCTTTGCCCTTTGGGGCTTTGCCAACGATATTACCAATCCTATGGTTGCTGCTTTCCAGACACTTATGGACTTGAGTGCGGCAAAGGCTTCTATGGTGCAGTTTGCTTTCTATGGAGGTTACGCTACGATGGCTCTGCCTGCAGCCCTCTTCATCAGGAAGTATTCATATAAGAGAGGTATTATGCTGGGCTTGGCTCTTTACGCTGTTGGAGCGTTCCTGTTCATCCCGGCTGCAGTATATCAGGAGTTTTCTTTCTTCTGCATTTCACTCTATATCCTTACTTTTGGACTCGCTTTCCTCGAAACAACGGCAAATCCGTATATACTATCGCTTGGAAGTAAAGAGACGAGCACACGAAGACTAAACTTCGCCCAGTCTTTCAATCCTATGGGATCGCTGTGCGGAATGGCTGTCGCCTCACTTGTGGTGCTGCCTAATCTTGTTTCTGACAGGCGCAATGCTGCAGGAGAGATAATATTCAATGGACTTTCCGAAGCAGAAAAGGCTGATATCCGCCTTCATGACCTTGCTGTCATCCGCGATCCTTATGTCGCCATCGGACTCGTCGTACTGGCAATTCTTGTTCTGATATCTATCGTCAAGATGCCGGACACCATCTGTTCCGCAAAAAAGATGAATTGCAAGGAGACCATGAGAAACCTCTGGGGTAATGTCGTATACCGTGAGGGCGTCGTAGCTCAGGTGATGTATGTGGCTGCACAGATAATGGTGTGGACTTTCATCATACATTATGCTGACAACCTGGGAATAAACAAGGCAACGGCTCAGAATTACAATATCATTGCAATGGTGATGTTTCTTTGCGCTCGCTTTATCTCGACATGCCTGATGCGCTACATAGGTTCACGCCAGTTGCTTACGATTTTTGCTGTCGGTGCATCACTGTGTACTGTTGGAACCATCTGCTTTGTAGGTATGGCAGGTCTGTACTGTCTCATAGCTATCAGTTTCTTCATGAGTCTGATGTTCCCTTCCATCTATGGAATTGCGCTCGAAAATGTCAGTCAGGAAGACTCGACTATCGGTGCTGCTTTCCTTGTGATGGCAATCGTTGGCGGTGCTCTGATGCCTCCTCTGCAGGGCATGATCATCGACTGCGGCTCGTTGGCTGGCTTTCCTGCGGTAAATGTCAGTTTCGTTCTGCCGCTCGCATGCTTCCTGTTTATTGCAGTGTATGGATATAGAACTATTCGCCTGAAATAGCAGGATGCTTTATGCCGTATCTTAATATTGCGATAAAAACACCAATCTGAAACCAATAATAGTTTAAGATGTGCCCTCTACGGAGTAAACATTAAAACAAAATCACTAATACCTGAATAGAAATATTTACCACATATCATTACAATAATACCATAAAAACAAAGTTTTAACAACAGTTTAACGATTTTTTCACACAAAAAATACAAGAAAAATTTTTGTAGTTGAAATTAAAATCGTACTTTTGCACTCGTTAATTCAATATCCGCTATTCCCCATTCTGATGGTAGGTAGTCGAATATTTGATTTGATATTCTGCATGGATTAACTTTAAACATAAAAACTATATGTCACAAATTATCGGACACATATCCCAGATTATCGGCCCTGTAATCGACGTTTATTTCGACACAAAGGGTCTGGAAGCTGAGAAGGTGCTGCCTAAGATTCACGACGCTCTCGTAGTAAAGCGCACCGATGGCCGCGACCTCATCGTTGAGGTGCAGCAGCATATCGGCGAGGACACTGTGCGCACCGTGGCTATGGATAACACCGAAGGCCTTCAGCGTGGACTTGATGTGGTGCCTACTGGTGCTCCTATCTCCATGCCTTCAGGAGAACAAATCAAAGGTCGTATGCTCAATGTGATAGGACAGCCTATCGACGGCATGAAGGTCCTGAATCAGGAAAACACTTATCCTATCCACCGTGAGGCTCCTAAGTATGAGGATCTTTCTACATCCAAGGAAATGCTCGCGACGGGTATTAAGGTCATCGACCTGCTTGAGCCTTATCTTAAAGGTGGTAAGATCGGTCTCTTCGGTGGTGCCGGAGTAGGTAAGACCGTGCTTATCATGGAGCTTATCAACAATATTGCCAAAGGTCACAACGGCTACTCCGTTTTCGCTGGCGTAGGTGAACGTACCCGTGAAGGTAATGACCTTATTCGTGAGATGATTGAGTCTGGCGTTATCAAGTATGGCGACAAGTTCAAGAAGGCAATGGAAGAGGGAAAATGGGACCTCTCTCTCGTCGATCCGGAAGAACTCAAGAAGTCTCAGGCTACTCTGGTTTATGGACAGATGAATGAGCCACCTGGCGCACGTGCTTCTGTTGCTCTCTCCGGTCTTACTGTGGCTGAGGAATTCCGTGACCAGGGAGGTGATATCCTTTTCTTCATTGATAACATCTTCCGTTTCACCCAGGCAGGCTCTGAGGTGTCCGCTCTTCTCGGTCGTATGCCTTCTGCAGTAGGTTATCAGCCTACTCTTGCTTCTGAAATGGGTGCTATGCAGGAACGTATTACTTCTACAAAGACCGGTTCCATCACTTCTGTACAGGCTGTTTACGTGCCTGCCGATGACTTGACCGACCCTGCTCCTGCTACAACATTTACCCACCTCGATGCTACTACCGAGCTTTCACGTAACATCGCACAGCTCGGTATCTATCCTGCCGTTGACCCTCTCGGTTCCACTTCCCGTATCCTCGATCCTAATGTCGTAGGCAAGGAGCACTACGAGTGCGCTCAGAGAGTTAAGCAGATTCTGCAGAAATACAAGGAATTGCAGGATATCATCGCTATTCTTGGTATGGATGAACTCTCTGATGAGGACAAGCTGACTGTAAACCGCGCCCGTCGCGTGCAGCGTTTCCTCTCACAGCCATTCACCGTTGCTGAGCAGTTTACTGGCGTCAAGGGCGAGATGGTCAGCATCGAAGATACCATCAAGGGATTCAATATGATTCTCGACGGTGAACTCGATGAACTTCCAGAACAGGCATTCCTCAATGTCGGTACCATCGAGCAGGCTATAGAGAAAGGTAAGAAACTCCTTGCCCAAGCACAGGGCTAAGTTGCTTCTTCTGGCGTGCGGCTATTCGGCATCGTCATTGTCGGCATAGTTATTCTATTCTTAAGGCAACGTAATGTACGATAGCTGAACGCTCAGATATCTGTTGGGAGGAAATATTCTGTAATCACTGCTTCTTCGGTTTGCTGATTGAACAAGTGTCTCAAGAATATAACCATCCAACTTTGACTAACAAAAACGACATATAATATGCTGAATCTTAAAATTGTATCTCCTGAGAAAATTGAATTTGAAGGTGATGTGGAAAGGGTAATCGTTCCAGGAACGGTGGGCAGTTTCGAAATTCTTCTGAATCACGCCCCTATCATCTCGTCACTGGAAAAAGGCGATGTCGTATATGTGACGGCTGAAGGTAAGAAAACTGTCAGTATCAACGCTGGCTTCGTTTCTGCCCAGCATAATCAGGTTAACCTTTGCGTAGAACTCTAAGAATGGCAATGACATTAGAAGAGATAAGAAAAGCCGGCATCAGACATCTATGGACATGCACTCTCACTATTGCGGCATTGCATATCGCTTTAGTTGCAGGAGGCAAATTCATTGGTTTTGATGACTATATCAACTATCGCAAGGCATCCTCATGGGCGGTTGCTTTTTCCTTCCTGGAAATCAATGCCGTGACATGGATGTGGAGCTGGATAGTTGCCAAGCATAAGGATTACCTGTCAACTTTCCATACTGCAGTCTCCGGCTTCAGGATGTTGCTTGTCCTTGTTATTCTTGGCATCATTGGGGCAGTTTTAGGCAGAGATCAAGTCGTGCCTTACGTCGTGGCTTTTCTCGCTTATTACTTCGTGTTGCTCATTCTGCATTCTCTGTTCTTTACAAAGATGGCTAACAAACTCTTTAGATAACAGTAACGTACATTATTTCATGTAATGAAAAACTTTAAAACGATACTCCTTCTGCTGGCAATGGTCCTCTTGCCTTTCACTGCTTTCGCATCTCATGGTGAGAAAACTGAAGGACAGGACGACGAGGCTATCAACATTCCTGAGATAGTGCTCGAACACTTGTCAGATACTTACGAGTGGCACATCTGCTCTTATGAAGGCAAGCACCTGAGCATCCCACTTCCTATCATCGTGCGCAGTTCGGCTACCGGCGAGTGGACTTTCTGTACCATGAAGTCTTTGCCAAAGAACTTCGAGTTCAATGAGGAGAAGCACGGAAAAATCTATGAGATTATGCCTGATGGTACTAAGGAACGACCTATCGACCTCAGTATTACCAAGTCTGTGGCACAGATTTGGATTGTCGTGGCGATCCTTATTGCCATCTTCCTCTCATGCGCTAAGTGGTATAAGAACCACGATAGCAAATCTGAAGCTCCCGGCGGTTTCGTCGGTTGTATTGAAATGCTTGTCATGATGATTCATGATGATGTGGTGAAGGCTCTCGTAGGTGACAGATACTACAAGCGTTATGCTCCCTATCTGCTGACGGTTTTCTTCTTCATCTTCACCACGAACCTCGTCGGTTTGCTTCCTATCTTTCCTGGTGGTGGAAACGTAACAGGAAATATAAATGTCACCTTCTTCCTCGCTATCTGTACTACCATCGCTGTAAATTTCAATGGCAATAAAGAATATTGGAAAGAAATATTCTGGCCTGATGTGCCGGTTTTCCTAAAGGCTTATCCTGTCCCATTGATTCCTGTCATTGAGTTCGTGGGAGTCTTTACCAAGCCTTTCGCATTGATGGTCCGTCTCTTTGCCAATATGATGGCTGGTCATGCGGTAATCCTATCCTTCACATGCATCATATTCCTTGGATGGTCTATGGGAACAGCTTATGGCATAGGACTCAATGTCTTCAGCGGTTTCATGTTGCTATTCATGAATCTTGTGGAAGTCCTTGTCGCTTTCGTACAGGCTTATGTCTTCACACTGCTTTCTGCTGTATTCATCGGACTGTCTCGTCCTGAACATCATGCAGAATAAGGTAATGATATTATAACCGTATCTTACGGTATCTCATAAGATGCGAAACGAATAAAATAATAACATAATAATAACTTAAAAACTATTAAAACTATGATTTCATCACTTCTTTTAGACGGTATTGCAGCCCTTGGTTGTGGTCTCGGTGCAGGTCTTGCTACTATCGGTGCAGGTTTGGGTATTGGTAAGATTGGTGGTAATGCCATGGATGCCATCGCTCGCCAGCCAGAGGCATCAGGTAAGATTATGACTAACATGATCCTTACTGCAGCTTTCGTTGAGGGTGTAGCTCTCTTTGCAGTTGTATCATGCGCATTCCTTATCAAGTAATAGACAAATATCAGGTTTCTGGTTGTCGCATAAAGGTTTGACTTAAAGAATCTCGCCAAGATGTAAGGAAATGACCACTATGACATCATCTTCCTTCTTACGCTTTGATTCGTTTTCAACCCACCATTATACGACAACCTGAAACCGAAACCTTTAGAAAGAAAAATGGAGAATCTCCCATCAATATTAACCCCCGATCTCGGACTACTGTTCTGGATGCTTCTTGCATTCCTTGTAGTATTCGGTGTTCTTGCTAAGTTCGGATTCCCTGCTATTGTTGGCATGGTGGAAGAACGTAAGAAATTCATCGACGAGAGTTTGCAGAATGCTCATGAGGCAGCCGCAAGACTTGAGAATATACAACAGGAAAGTGAGACGTTGGTACAGAAAGCACGTGAGCAACAGTCTGCCATCATCAAAGAGGCTGGCGCAGCTCGTGATGCTATTATTGCCGATGCCCAGAACAAAGCTAAAGCAGAAGCTGAACGCATTATCGAAGAAGCTCACCATCAGATTGAGCACGAGAAGCAGGCTGCTATCAGCGATATCAGGGCTCAGGTAGCGCAACTCTCTGTTCAAATCGCTGAGAAGGTGGTTCGTGCCGACCTTCAAGGTGACGAGCGTCAGATGCAGTTGATTGACCGTATGTTGGACGAGGTTCAGGGTGATAACTAATTAAGTATAGGGTATATCAATATGAATACTGGTGTAATTTCAGTTCGCTATGCACGTGCTCTGCTTAAGAGTGCTGACAAGCAGGAAGTGAAAGATGCTGTATATGCAGATATGCAGTCTCTTGCACAGAGTTTCCTCGATGTGCGACAGCTGAGAGCAGCCATTGACAATCCTATGTTGCCGAGACAGAACAAAGAGCAACTGCTCATCACTGCTTGTGGAGGTAATCCTTCGGATTTGACAGTGAAGTTCTGTAAACTCGTCCTCAAGGAGGGTAGGGAAAACCTTATACAGTTTATGGCCAATGCCTTTATCTCTCTCTACAAAAAGGAAAGAAATATGATTTCCGGCAGACTTATCACAGCCGTTCCTGTAGCACAGGAAACTGAGGCTAAGATGCGTCAGATGGTTGAGAAACGTACTAATGCCCAAGTAGAGTTCCAGACAGAGGTGAACCCGGACATTATCGGTGGTTTCATTCTTGAATATGACACTTACCGCATGGATGTCAGCGTACAGTCGCAGTTGCGCACTATTCTTAAACATTTAGTTGTCTAAAGATATTGACTTTGGTATTCTGGCGTTCTTTGAGTGATTTTAAGGATAAGATAGAACCATTGATGTATTGTTTTAACTAATAAATCAAGCATTTAAGGGTTCGTTATATCAGATAATCACAAACACATCACTTTACCAATCAACAAAACAACAAAAAGTAAAACAATGGACAAAATAAAACCAAGCGAAGTTTCCGAAGTGCTTCTCAGTCAGTTGCGTGGTATCAATGACAGCGTACAGTTTGACGAAGTAGGCACCGTGCTCACTGTCAGTGACGGTGTTGCGCGTATTTACGGTCTTCGCAATGCCGAGGCTAACGAACTTCTTGAGTTCGAAAATGGCACTATGGCTATTGTGATGAACTTGGAGGAGGACAACGTAGGCTGTGTGCTCCTGGGTCCTACAAGTGGCATTAAGGAGGGGCAGACCGTTAAGCGTACCAGACGTATCGCTTCTATTCGTGTCAATGACAATATGCTCGGACGTGTCATCAATCCTATTGGTCAGCCTATTGATGGCAAGGGAAATATCGACCTCAAAGAGTCATACGAAATGCCGCTTGATAGAAAGGCTCCTGGCGTTATCTATCGCCAACCTGTAAAGCAACCTCTTCAGACTGGTATCAAGGCTGTCGATTCAATGATTCCTATCGGTCGTGGTCAGCGTGAGCTCATTATCGGTGACCGTCAGACTGGTAAGACTGCTATTGCAATCGACACTATCATCAATCAGAGGTCTTTCTATGAAGCCGGTCTGCCTGTATATTGTATCTATGTGGCTATCGGTCAGAAGGCTTCTACTGTTGCTGCACTCGTTCAGAATCTCAAGGAGCACGGTGCTCTTCCTTATACTATCATCGTAGCTGCCACTGCAAGTGACCCTGCTGCAATGCAGTATTATGCTCCTTTTGCCGGTGCTGCTATCGGTGAGTATTTCCGTGATCGCGGTGAGCATGCTCTCGTAGTATATGATGACCTTTCCAAGCAGGCTGTAGCATACCGTGAGGTTTCGCTCATCTTGAGACGTCCTTCTGGTCGTGAGGCTTATCCTGGTGATGTATTCTATCTCCACTCCCGTCTTCTCGAACGTGCTGCTAAAATCAATGAACAGCAAGAAGTCGCAGAACAGATGAATGACCTTCCTGAATGTCTCAGAGGCAAAGTAAAGGGTGGTGGTTCTCTTACTGCTCTTCCTATCATTGAGACCCAGGCTGGTGACGTATCTGCTTACATTCCTACTAACGTGATTTCAATCACTGATGGTCAGATTTACCTTGAAAGTGACCTCTTCAACCAGGGCTTCCGCCCAGCTATCAATGTTGGTATCTCTGTGTCCCGTGTAGGTGGTTCCGCTCAAATCAAGTCAATGAAGAAGGTTGCTGGTACTCTTAAGATTGACCAGGCACAGTATCGTGAGCTTGAAAGCTTCTCCAAGTTCTCAAGTGATATGGATGCTGTTACTGCGATGACCCTTGATAGAGGACGTAAGAATAATCAGCTTCTTATCCAACCTCAATATTCTCCAATGCCTGTTGGAGAGCAGGTTGCTATTCTTTACTGCGGAACTCATGGTCTTATGGCTCCTGTTCCTGTAGAGAAAGTGCGTGAATGTCAGGATTCTTTCCTCGAAATCATGCGCAACAGTCACAAGGACGTTATTGATTTGCTCGGTAGTGACAAGATTGATGATAATGCAACTGCTGTCATAGAAAAGGTAATGGCTGACGTTGCTGGTCAGTATAAGAAGTAATGGTGAAGCAATATCACCGTAATGTCTTTATCTATAGTATATTATGCCGTCATTAAAAGAAATTAAAAACCGTATAACATCTGTCCAAAGCACTCGTAAGATCACGAGTGCGATGAAGATGGTTGCGTCAAGTAAACTTCATCATGCTCAGATGATGATCGAGAATATGCTCCCTTACGAGAATCTGTTGGAGTCTATGCTCAAGACTTATCTTGAGGCTGAGGTTGATGCAAGGACTGTGCTTACACAGCCACGTGAGGTTAAGAAAGCTGCATTGATTGTCTTTGCCAGCAATTCAAGCCTCTGTGGAGGTTTTAATGCCAACGTCCTCAAAATGATGCAACATGCTGTTGACGGTTATAAGGAGAGGGGTATTGAAGTCATTATCTATCCTATCGGCAGAAAAGTAAGCGAGAAAGTTGCAAAACTTGGTTTGAAAAGCGCAGGTAATTTCAATACTATCGCCGACAAACCTAATGCTCATGATTGTGTCAAGATAGGTGAAGAACTTCAGGAACTTTTCCGAAAAGACGAAATAGACGCTGTAGAGATGATATACCATCACTTCAAGAGTGCAGGTTCACAGATTCTTCTCAACAAGAAACTGTTGCCTATTGACGTGGAAAAGGCTATGGATTATGACCATACTCGTGACCTTGAGAATAATGTAGTGACAGCAGGTGCACAGGCATATCTCGATGATCAGGGTGGACACAAGGCTCTTGGAGGCAAGAGCTCAGAGTCTAAAGCCAAGCCTCTCAATGATAATTATATCGTTGAGCCTGATAAGGAAACTGTGCTGAATGCGCTTATTCCTCGCTATGTCAATCTTATGGTTTACACTGCGCTCCTTGATAGTAATGCATCTGAACATGCAGCACGTATGGTTGCTATGCAAACTGCTACCGATAATGCAGATGAGTTGCTGAAAGATCTTAATTTGCAATACAATAAGAGCCGTCAGCAGGCTATCACAAGTGAATTGCTCGATATCGTAGGCGGTTCTATAAACAATTAAAAGCGCAACGATAATTGAGCCATACCAGATGTTCTAGTCTTGACACGCATCGTTATTGGAGCATTTTATGCATATTTGACAGTTTAGTGACGGTGAAACAATAAATTGGTATGATTTGAGCCTCATATTTTTGAGATATTTTCTTCACTCGAAGAGGGAGTATAGCGGGCTATATGACCGATGAGAGGGAAGAAAATAGCCAAAAAGATGAGGTTGGAAATTTATATTGATATGGTACATTTTTCACTCAAATCGTACCAAGTTATTTTTTTTCCGTCACTTATATACATTAAATCATGTTAGTCTTTTTTCCGACTTGATTTCACTATATAATTGACTGTCAGCCTTCAAATATAAACAGCCGACGTGGGTTTATTGTCCATGTCGGCTGTTTTTTAGAAGAAAAATGAGTTGAAAAATTTGCAAGTTTCATTATTTTCTTGTACTTTTGTTCCCAGTAATTGAAGCTCATAAATGCCATAGTCCTATCTTATAGATTTCACACGACATCCAGACGCTTCATTAATCAGATAATAATCAACCAGTCAATGACACTCATTATTGTAGGAATATTACTCATCAGTTATCTCCTTATTGCAACGGAGAGACTTACCAATGTCAATAAAGCTGCCATTGCAGCATTTGCTGGCACTGTAGGTTGGGTTCTATATATTAGTTATGGCAGTGACTATGTAATGTCAAACCATCAAGGGGATTACATTGATTTCCTGAATGGAACCGTAGCTAATAGTGATGCAGTAAAGAAATATATATGGCATGATGTTTTCCTTCCTTGCGTTGGCAAATGCTCAGAGATTGTATTTTTCCTACTTGCTACGATGACTATTGTAGAAATACTGCATAATAATGGATGCTTCGACTTTCTTACAGTTTGGCTGCGTACTCGAAATAGCCGCGTTTTGCTGTGGAAGCTTGCTGCTTTCTCTTTCCTTTTGTCTGCCAATCTTGATAACATTTCATCGACAGTGATGATGCTTACTGTGATGAATACCATATTGCCAAGGACCAGAGATAGAATTATCTACGGGTCGGTTGTAGTTCTTGCGGTCAATTTTGGAGGCGCACTGACCGTTATTGGTGACCCAACCACGCTTGTCCTATGGAATAAACAGGCTATTACGGCAACGTCATTCTCATTGTCACTTCTGCTTCCATGTCTTGTTGGATTTATGCTTCCTACCTATCTTATAGGCAGAACGCTCAATGAAACTGTCCAACTTGATAGACCAACTATGCCTTACCGCGGAGATGATACCAACCTTAATGTGTGGCAGAGACTACTTATGCTGATTGTTGGAATCGGTGGATTGTGGTTTATCCCTACGTTCCATAACATCACTAAGTTGTCTCCGTTCCTTGGGGCTTTTTGTGTATTGAGCGTATTGTGGGTGGTAAATGAGATTTTCAATCGAAAACTAATGTCCGTAGGACGGAGAGTTTCGCGCTCAATACCATTGCAATTACAATATTCAATCATTCAACTTATGCTCTACGTGATGGGTATAATGCTTGCAGTCGGTTCGGTTGCAGAAACCGGTGCCTTGGATTGGGTAGGAGAAATGATACAGCAATATGCAGGAAATATTTGGTTGTTAGGAGCTTTAAGTGCTCTTATTAGTATATTCCTTGATAATTTTGCCACAGCAATGACTATGGTTTCAATCTTTGATGTCAAGGAAACGACGGAAGCCTTGACTCCTTTTACCCAGGAATTAGTACAGAATGGAGCTTACTGGAAGGTGATTGCTTATTGTACAGCCCTCGGTAGCAGCGTATTGACAGTAGGAAGTATGGCCGGAATAGTATATATGCAGTCTGAGCATGTGGGAATATCATGGTATTTCCGCCACGTTGGACTGAAAGTATTGTTGGCTGGAGTCATCGGAATGTCAATTCTTTACTTTACAGTATGAGCACATGATGGTATAACGTAGCATTAAACTCGGCTTATGATGTCATTGCTATTCCCTCAAAAGACTCTCCATTGTGCAGAGGTTGAATTAGTTATAAACCCATAATATAAACATACTCAAACATCAGGTAACACTTTAAATACAAAACAACATGGCAAAGATCAAAACAATCGGTATTCTTACATCTGGTGGAGACGCACCTGGTATGAATGCAGCTATACGTGCAGTTACACGTGCGGCCATTTTCAATGGCTTCAAGGTCAAAGGCATATATCGTGGTTATGATGGACTTATCAATGGGGAAGTAAAAAACTTTACTACTGAGAACGTCAGCGGTATTATTATGCAAGGTGGAACAATTCTGAAAACGGCAAGAAGTAAGGAATTCCAGACAGAAGAAGGACGAGCAAAAGCATACGAGACGTTGAAGAACAATGAGATTGATGCTTTGGTCGTTTGTGGTGGTAATGGTTCCCTTACTGGAGCTATGAAGTTTGCACAAGAGAATGATATCTGCTGCATAGGTCTTCCTGGCACTATAGATAATGACCTTTATGGCACTGATTCCACCATAGGTTATGACACCACAATGAATACTATTGTTGAGTGTGTTGACCGTATTCGTGATACTGCACAGAGTCATGAACGTATCTTCTTTGTAGAAGTTATGGGTCGAGATGCAGGTTTTCTTGCGCAGAACTCAGCAATAGCAAGTGGCGCAGAGGCAGCTATTATACCAGAAGAGCAGACTGATGTGGACCAGTTGGCAGAACTCATGAAACGAGGCTTCCGTAAGTCAAAGAAGAGTTGCATCGTTATAGTCTCAGAAAGCAAGAAATGTGGAGCTTTACATTATGCAAATCGTGTAAAGGCAGAGTTCCCGGACTATGATGTTCGTGTGTCAATTCTCGGTCATCTCCAGCGCGGTGGTCGTCCTTCTGCACGTGACCGTATTCTTGCAAGTCGCACAGGAGTCGGTGCTGTTGAAGCAATTATGCAGGGACAGCGCAATGTTATGGTTGGTGTTCGCAACAACGAAATTGTTTATGTGCCACTCTCTGAGGCGATACGTTCCGACAAGCCTTTCGACAAGAAACTCATAAAAGTACTTGAGGAATTGAGTATCTAACAATAAACTGAAGGCATATACTGGGTCGTTATACAGGTTTACACAGTACGGAACAATTGACATATAAGGTGTTTCTGATTCGAATTGTATTTTACCGCCATCCTTTCATTGCCTTTAGGTGATACGCATACTTTTGTTTATATTTGCAATCATCCATAAAATGTAATACTATATGTGTTCATTTACGGTCGAATCAGTCAAATATGAATAAAAGAAAGATTATTTTTAATGTAATATTTTATTGAAAGTCAGCAGATTGAAACGAAGATGTTTTCTTGTTTCAATCTGCTGATTTCTATTTTGTTTGTCTGTTATCACAATTGTTCGACAAAAGCAAATCATCTTATGTATATGCTTTCTTCCGTATTTACGAGCATCATTCATTTCATGATGCTAAATTAAACATTTGAACAATGCCTAAAATCAAGTGTTTACTTTACGTTAAATTTTCCGAAAATTAGTCATTTACATATTACGTTTTGCCGTAATGTGACAAAAAAATAGTAACTTTGCGTTTGCAATTGAATTAATATAAAAATATAATATACTTATGGCAGACGCTATAGACATTCGTGAACTCAATGCTCTCATAGAGCAGCAAAGTAATTTTGTTACAAATCTGACAACAGGTATGGATCGTGTCATAGTAGGACAGAAGCATCTTGTTGATTCTTTACTTATAGGTCTTCTCTCTGATGGTCACATTCTCCTTGAAGGTGTTCCAGGTCTTGCAAAGACACTTGCAATCAAGACTCTTTCAAGCCTTATCGATGCACAGTTTAGTCGTGTGCAGTTTACTCCAGACCTTCTCCCTGCAGATGTCATCGGAACGCTGGTTTATTCTCAGAAAGATGAGAATTTCCATGTGAAAAAAGGACCTGTCTTTGCTAACTTCGTACTCGCTGATGAAATCAACCGTGCTCCGGCAAAGGTGCAGAGTGCGCTCCTTGAAGCTATGCAGGAACATCAGGTGACAATCGGTGAAACGTCTTTTCCATTGCCAGAACCATTTCTCGTTATGGCCACTCAGAATCCTGTAGAGCAAGAAGGTACTTATCCATTGCCGGAAGCACAGATGGACCGTTTCATGTTGAAGGTGGTTATTGGCTATCCTACTATTGAGGAAGAGAAGAAGATTATGAGAGAAAATCTTGCCAAGAGCCTTCCTGAAGTAATGCCTGTTAGCACAGCAAGCGAGATAATCAAAGCCCGTGAGGTAGTTCGTCAGGTATATATTGATGAAAAAATCGAGCAATATATCGCCGATATCGTCTTTGCAACACGTTATCCTGAGAATTACGGACTTAAGGAATTGAAGGATATGATTACTTTCGGCGGATCACCACGTGCCAGCATCAATCTTGCAAAAGCAGCTCGCGCTTACGCATTTATCAAGCGACGTGGCTACGTGGTTCCAGAAGATGTCAGGGCAGTTGCTCATGATGTGCTCAGACATCGTATCGGACTCTCTTATGAAGCCGAGGCTAATAACATCACAGCAGAAGAAATTGTAAGTCAGATTATCAATAAGGTTGAAGTGCCTTAATGAGTGATGATGATGAATAAAGATTCTAATTATAAAGTCTCAGGAAATGAATCTCCGGATGTCTCAACCAATGAAATCCTGAAAAAGGTAAGAAAGATTGAGATAAAGACCAGAGGATTGTCATCCAATATCTTTGCAGGTCAGTATCATTCTGCATTCAAAGGTCGTGGTATGGCATTCTCTGAAGTCCGTGAGTATCAGTTCGGAGACGACGTACGTGATATTGATTGGAACGTCACAGCCAGATTTCATAGGCCTTATGTCAAGGTGTTCGAAGAGGAAAGAGAACTGACCGTGATGCTTCTGATTGATGTATCAGGCTCCTTGCAGTTCGGTACGCGAAACCAGACCAAACAGCAGATGCTGACAGAGATAGCAGCTACGTTGGCATTCTCTGCGATACAGAACAACGATAAGATAGGTGTTATCTTCTTTTCCGACCGTATAGAGAAATATATTCCACCCAAGAAAGGCAGAAAACATATTCTCTACATCATACGTGAGATGATTGATTTCCGTCCGGAATCCCACAAAACAGATCTTTCTTTGGCTTTCGAATACCTCGGAAGAGTAATGAAACGTCGTTGCACTGCATTTGTAATAAGTGACTTCTATGACCCAAAGTCGTTTGAAAAGCCGTTGCAGGTATGCCGCTCACGTCATGATTTGGTCGCAATTCAGGTCTTCGACCCATTGTTGAGAAATCTTCCAGATGTAGGGCTGATGCGTATTGTTGATGCTGAGACTGGAAAAGAGCAGTATATAGATACCTCAAGCAAAGCTCTCCGTAAGGCTCACGCCGATTACTGGCAAGAAAGAATGGCTACTTTGAAACATGGTTTTGCCAAATCAAGTGTTGACTTTGTATCTGTAGCTACCAATGAAGACTTCGTCAAAGCATTGAGGTTGATGTTTGCTATGAGATCTTAAAGTCGCAGATTCTAAGGATTTAGGCAAACGTGCATGTGGTTTCCCGTGACACACCGCAAAGTATAATATTTGATTCATTATAAGAAACTTCCGACTTAGAGGTAAAACTTGTAAAAAGGAAAGATTTCTATAGTGTTTACAGAATAAAATAATTTTAGTCTTAATGAGGCGATTATTCATTATAATATCAATTCTTCTTTCTGTGATAGTTCAGGCTTATGCCCAAAACGTCACAGTGGAAGCAAGGATTGATTCCATTGCAATCCTTGTAGGACAACAGACAGGGTATCATGTTGGAGTAACAGTAAAGGAAGGAAAGAAAGTACAGTTTCCTGTATTTAGCCCGTCCCAGCAGATTACGCCTGGTGTAGAAGTGGTGGAAACACTGCCATCTGACACTCAGAAACTGGACGATGGATTCTTAAGAGTTTCTGCACATTACATCCTTACATCTTTTGATGATACTTTGTATTATATCCCTCCTTTTAAGGTTAAAGTGGATAATAAACAGTATGAATCAAAGAGTTTGGCACTCAAGGTATTGACAATGGATGTTGATACTCTGCATCCTAATCAGTTCTTTCCTCCAAAGGATATTCAGAACAATCCGTTCCTTTGGTCAGAATGGTCGTCGTTGATTTGGCTCAGTGTTGGAGTTCTTGTGCTTTACGTTCTCTGTCTGATGATGTTCTTCCGCCTCAAAAGTAAGAAGCCTATCATCTTCCATGTCAAGATAGTCAAGCTCATTCCACCTCATCAGAAAGCCTTGACATCAATAGAGCAAATCAAGAGGGAAGGAAATACTCAGACAGCGGAGGACGCTAAACGGTATTATACACATCTTACAGATGCATTGCGTAAGTATATGAATGAGAGGTTTGGCTTCAATGCCATGGAGATGACAAGTAGTGAGATTATCGAACGCCTGAAAAAGGAGAAGGATCAGCAGAAGATAGAAGAACTTACCATGCTCTTTGAAACGGCCGACCTCGTGAAATTTGCGAAATTCTCTGTTGGAGTTAATGAAAATGACCACAACCTTATCTCTGCTATCAATTTCATAAATGAGACAAAGCAGGAAAACCTTCCTACAGAGGAACGTATCCAACCGACCGTAACGGAACAGGACAAGCAGACCATCCGTACACGAATGTTGCTCAAATGTGGCTTGGCTATCTTCGGCACAGTTGCAACAGCACTATTTGTTTACGTTGTATGGCAACTCATTCTGTTGATTAGTTAGTTACAGTTCGTAATGTGCAAAAGTAGATTTCAAGATGGCATTCTCAAAAGTTGAGGTCTGAAACGACATCTATTAGATTTTCCGTCATACAGACTTGTCTGTAATGCCACTTGTCTTTCAATACATAATTTCTATAAACTGACAGAAGAAAAATGGAATTTGCATCACCATTATACTTTCTCTTACTGCTGTTGTTGATACCTTATATAATATGGTATTTCTTCTTTCGCAACAATGGCAAGACCAAATCAGAGGTCAGTGTCCGTTTCAGCGATACTGCGCCTTATAGATTTGCGCCGGTAAGTTGGCGAGTACGCCTTATCGGACTGCCGATGCTTCTGAGATGCTTGGCTTTTATAATGATAGTAATAGCTATGGCTCGTCCTCAGACGCATAATGCTTGGGATGAGCGCACCGTAGAGGGTATAGATATCATGCTTGCAATGGACGTATCTACGAGTATGCTTGCAGAAGACCTCAAGCCAAACCGAATAGAAGCGGCAAAGGCTAAGGCGAGCGAGTTTATCGCTGATCGTCCGAATGACAATATAGGATTGACAATTTTTGCAGGTGAGGCATTCACGCAATGTCCAATGACAGCAGACCATACTACTCTGCTCAATCTGCTGCTTGCCACAAAGACTGACATCGCAGCCCGTGGATTTATCTCTGACGGCACTGCGATAGGTATGGGTCTTGCCAATGCTGTTTCCCGACTGAAGAAGTCAAAGGCAAAAAGTAAAGTCGTCATTCTTCTTACTGATGGCTCGAATAATATGGGCGACATATCTCCAATGACTGCAGCGCAGATAGCCAAAAGTCTCGGAATACGTGTTTATACCATCGGTATAGGCACCACATCTGTAGCGCCATATCCAATGCCCGTAGCAGGCGGAGTGCAGTATGTAAACATTCCTGTCGAGATAGACACCAAGACACTGAAGGACATTGCCATGGTAAGTGACGGAAATTTCTATCGCGCAACGAATACGAAACAGTTGAAACAAATATATGAAGATATTGACAAACTGGAAAAATCACGCCTTAATGTGAAGAAATTCTCAAAGAGATACGAAGCATTCCAGCCATTTGCCATTATTGCTCTTCTTCTCTTTGTTTCCGAAATATTGCTGAGACTCACCATATTCAAGAAGGTGGCGTAGTTGTTTTGATAAGATAATACGACAATGATACATTTTGAATCCCCTATATATCTATATCTTCTCTGTCTGATACCTGTATTCTGCGTAATCATGTATCTGACAGAGATTCTGCGTAAGAAGAAACTGAAGAGGTTTGGCGATGCCGAACTTCTCAAGCAACTGATGCCTGATGCTTCAAATCTCAGGAGATGGATAAAATTCGGTTTGCTCCAGTTGGCTTTGGCTATGCTGATTATTATCGTGGCTCGTCCACAGATGGGCACCAAGGTTTCCAATGAAAAACGTAATGGAATCGAGTGCATCATAGCCCTTGATATCTCCAATTCTATGCTTGCTGAGGATGTTCAGCCATCACGATTGGACAAGAGCAAGATGCTTATCGAAGGTTTGCTTGACAAATTCTCCAATGACAAGATTGGTCTTGTGGTATTTGCGGGCGAAGCTTATGTCCAGCTTCCTATCACTGCAGACTATGTATCTGCCAAGATGTTCCTTCAGAATATTGATCCTTCTCTCATCCAGACACAGGGCACAGACATTGCCCGTGCCATCAATCTGAGTATGAACAGTTTCACCCAACAGGACAAGATAGGCAAGGCTATCATCGTAATCACCGACGGAGAAGACCATGAAGGCGGTGCCATGGAAGCCGCAAAAGCCGCTAATGCAAAAGGAATGAACGTGTTTATCCTAGGTATTGGCAATCCTGAAGGTGCACCAATCCCTGATGGTAAGGGCGGATATATGACGGATAATACAGGCAATACGGTGATGACCAGTTTGAATGAACAGATGTGTAAGGAAGTAGCAGCTGCAGGAAAGGGTACATATATTCACGTGGATAACACTTCTTCTGCGCAGGATAGGTTGAATGATGAACTCGCAAAACTTCAGCAGGGAGAGATGAAGAGCACTATTTATTCAGGATACAGCGAACAATTCCAGGCATTTGGCATCTTCTTTATTCTTTTGCTTATTCTTGAAATATGTATCAATGAGACGGTTAACCCATTCTTCAGACGCATACATATATTCAAGCGTAGAACACTTATGGTTGCATTGCTGTTTGCTTTGGGTACAGTCGGTGCATTCTCACAAAACGACCGAACCTATATCCGGCAAGGAAATAGACAGTTTCGCATGGGTAATGCAGACAAAGCAGAAGTGGAGTACCGCAAAGCCATTGTGAAAAAGAATAACAATCCGCAGGCCAATTACAATCTGGGATGCGCTTTGATGCAGCAACAGAAGGACTCTCTTGCCATGGTGCAGTTTGACAAAGCATCCAAGATGGAGACTTCCAAGTTTCGTCGCTCCATGTCTTATCACAATATGGGTGTCATTGCTCAGCGTCATCAGCAGTATGGTCCAGCCATAAAATGCTATCAGGAAGCTTTGAGACTCAATCCTAATGATAATGAGACTCGTTATAATATGATTCTCTGCAAGAAACTGATGAAGAATCAGAATCAGCCACAACAGAATCAAAATCAGAACAAGAACGACAAAGACAAAAACAAACAAGATCAAGACAAGCAGAAGCAAGACCAGCAAAAACAAGAAAATAATCCTCAGAAGCAAGAGCAAATCAGTAAAGACAATGCTGAAAGAATGCTCGATGCTGCTGACCAACAAGAAAAGGCAACAAGAAAAAAGATGGAGAAGGCGATGTCTCAACCACAGAGACGCAATCTCCAGAAGAATTGGTAACTTACAATCCGTGATGTCAATATAGCGGATCCTAATGATTTTATAGTAAAAAGAATGAAAAGACTCTTTACGATATTATCCCTAACCATCTGTGCTGTTATTCATGTAATGGCACAGATGTCTGTCAGTGCTCCAGGACATGTAGCCGTAGGAGAGCAATTCAGGTTGCAATATTCCATTGCGACAACCGATGTCAAGGGCTTCAGAGCTGGCAATATCCCAGACGCTTTTGATGTCCTTATGGGTCCAAGTACCAGTACCCAGCAGTCATTTCAGATTATAAACGGCAAATCGACGTCCTCTTCGTCTGTGACATATACCTATATCTTGCTTGCTACAAAGAACGGCACCTTTACCATTCCTGGAGCAAGAGCAAGAATTATGGGTAAGGATGTTACGTCACAACCTGTCAAGATAACTGTCTCAGGGAAGGCACAACAGCCATCTGCAGGACAGACCCAGCAGTCAAACCGTGCTCAGGGAGTACGACCTTCCGGTTCGCATATCTCTGGTAATGATTTGTTTATCAAGGTGAGTGCAAACAAGAAAAGGGTGCATGAGCAGGAACCGATACTCCTTACTTATAAGGTTTATGCCCAAGTGGAGCTTACCCAACTTGAAGGAAAGATGCCAGACCTCAATGGTTTCCATACTCAAGAAGTGCCATTGCCACAACAGAAGTCTTTCCATCTTGAGTATGTAAACGGTCGTCCATATCGCTGCGTGACATGGAGTCAGTATGTCATGTTCCCTCAGATGACGGGCAAGATGGAGATTCCAAGCATTACATTCAAAGGTATTGTAGTGCAGGAAAACACCAATGTTGACCCTTTTGAAGCCTTTTTCAACGGAGGTTCCGGATATGTAGAGGTAAAGAAGAACATCGTCGCTCCTGGTGTTACTATACAAGTGGACCCACTTCCTAAGAAACCTGAAGGCTTTTCCGGTGGAGTAGGCCAGTTTAATATAACTGCTTCTGTCGATAAGAATACTGTCAAAGCAGGCAATCCTGTAAAGGTTCGTGTCGTGATAGGTGGTAATGGCAACCTCAAACTCATCAATCAGCCAGAACTGTCGCTCCCAAAGGATTTCGACAAGTACGACCCGAAGATTACGGACATGACAAAGCTCACGTCTGAAGGCGTTACTGGAAACATGATATACGACTTTCTTGTAGTGCCGAGAAATCAGGGAAAGTATGAGATTCCTTCCATTGAGTTTACCTATTTCGACACAAGAACCAATGCATATAAGACAATAAAGACCAAAGCGTTACCACTTACAGTGGAAAAAGGCAATGGTAAATCGTCTGAAGTAGCCGATTTCTCACAAAGTGAAGATCAGGATATTCATTCCATATTCCGTTCACTTGACAATACAGAAAACAACGACATCTTCGTCTTTGGTGACACCTCCTACATTGCATTCAATGCTGTGGTAGTCATAATCTTCATTGTTCTACTTGTGATATTCAGGAAGAAGGCTATGGAAATGGCAGACATCGCAAGCATGAAGGGCAAGCGCGCAAACAAGGTTGCAGGCAAACGTCTCAAGAAAGCAGCCAAATTGATGGAAGCCAACAAGTCCAGCGAGTTCTTTGATGAAGTGCTTAGGGCTCTTTGGGGCTATGTGTCTGACAAACTTTCAATTCCTTCCAGTGAACTTTCTCGTGAAAATATTGCGGAAAAACTCGCAGAAAAGCGTACAGATCAGAAGGATATAGACTCATTCCTTGAAGCTCTTGACGAATGCGAATTTGAGAGATATGCTCCTGGTGATGCGTCTGGCAATATGAGAAAGACCTACGATAAGGCTGTCTCTGCAATCACAAATATTGAAGAAGGAATGAACAACAGGAAAAAGCGTCATAATAATAACAAAGGGAATACCGGAAAATCTCTGATTGTTCTTTTGGCATTCTTATTCAGCTTGTTCTGCGTTGCTGAAACCAAAGCTGCAGAAAAAGAGTCTGAATCATCCACCTCTTCATATAAAGTGGAAAAAGCAAAGGCCGATGATGCATATCTGAAGGGTGACTATCAGCAAGCAATCAGCATATATGAAAGTTTGCTGAAGAAAGACAGGAATGCGGAATTGTACTACAATCTCGGTAATTCCTACTATCGTACAGACAATATCACGAAGGCAGTGCTTGCTTTCGAGCGTGCCCGTCTGCTTAATCCGGGTAACAAGGACATCAAGCACAATCTGGAGATTGCAAGTTCCAAGACGATAGACAACATCCAGCCACAGGAGAAGATGTTCTTCGTGGCATGGTATCATGATTTTGTGAATATCCTCACGTCCGACACATGGGCATGGACAGCATTGGTTTCGTTAGTTGTCTCTCTCGTTCTAATGCTTGTTTATCTGTTTGCCGGACCGATGCTTGTAAGGCGAGTTGCATTCTATGGCAGTACGGTGTTGATAATATTGTTCTTCATTGGCAATCTCTTTGCTTGGCAACTCAAATCCTATGCTCTTGATTCAACCGGAGCAATCGTGACGGCAGCGACGGTAAGCGTGAAGAGTTCACCCGCCAATCAGAGTGCCGAATCGTTCGCTATCCACGAAGGCACACGGGTTGACATCATCGATTCCTCTCTCAAGGGATGGTTGCAGATTCATCTGGCAGATGGACGTGAGGGCTGGATTGCAGATGATACGGTAGAGAAATTCATTAAAGAGGCAAAATAATGGGCATTGA
The DNA here is from genome assembly GCA_934256705.1 of uncultured Prevotella sp. GTDB lineage: Bacteria > Bacteroidota > Bacteroidia > Bacteroidales > Bacteroidaceae > Prevotella. The sequence goes on along the minus strand of CAKQPF010000038.1, from coordinate 13,201 downwards.
CTTGTATCTCCTGCCACTTCTCAATGGCAGCCATTCGATATTCGCAGATGCCTTGATGGTCAAATTGACAAACGGGCTGACGTGGATTGCGCTTTACATAGCGCTCGCTATTCTTGTCATAAAGAATAATAAGACGGTATCTCAGATACTGCTTATTTTTGCATGCGTGTTTGCCTGCGTCTTGTTTTCCGGAATTCTCAATGACCTCATTATCAAACCTTACGTTGAGCGTCCGCGTCCTATAAATGATTTTGAGGTACAGGATATGGTCAATATGTCGGCAGGATACCTCGCATCCGGATATAGTTTCTTCTCGTCACATAGTGCAAACACATTCGCAATAGCGGTGTTTTTCTCATTGCTCACGAGGAGCCGTCTGCTTTCTATCACAATGATTTCATGGGCATTTGTCAATGCTTATACCCGCCTTTACCTGGGCGTACACTGGTTTTCTGATGTCGTGGTAGGAATTATTTGGGGCTGTATGATAGGAATATTGTCATATATAGTATATTACAAGCTTTACTACAGAATATCCCCACATGCCAAGTATATTTCCTCACACTATACATCCACCGGTTATTGCCATACAGACATAGACATGGTGATTAGTGTTATGGTCTTTACCTTGCTGTTTGCGGTTCTCACCTCTTTATGATGTGAGCATGATGATTGCTATACTTCCATTTGAGGAAATGCGGTTGATGTTCGAATCATTGGGAAAGAATGATACTATAATCATGAAGCTACAAGCGCAATAGAGCGATTGTTTCAGACTGGAAAAACAGAACAAAAAGATGATGTCTTAGCGTCTGTTTTGCAATATCTGAGCTATTAGCTTGCAAAAGCATAGTTATTACCCTGTGAAAGCATAGCTTTTACCTCCTAATATCTATGCTTTTACCTCCCAAAAGCTATGCTATTACAACCTTCTGAATGTCAATAAAATACACTGCGCCTCAGTTGTGATATGCGATAATTGGAAAAATGGAACAAAAATCCCATTCCTACGAACTGTAGCAGTCACAAGACAATGTATCATAGACTGTCGATGTTCATGCGATTTCTGGCGATATGAGCAAGCAGAGAGTAACGAAGTAGAAAGACTCTCATCAAATGATTTTTTACATTCAGATAATAATATAGACAAAAAGCAGTTAATAAGTTATAGATTAGAATTTCCGAAAGGATTTTAACAATAGATGAAAATGACTCCAAAGAATATAAAAATATCAGATTATAACTATCCTCTACCTGATGAAAGGATTGCAAAATTCCCGATTAAAGAGAGGGACCATAGCAAAATCCTTATATATAATAAAGGTGAAATAAGTCATGATGTATTCTGTAATCTCCCTTCTTACATCAAGGAAGGCGAGATGATGGTGTTCAACAACACCCGCGTCATACAGGCAAGAATCTATTTTCATAAGCAGACAGGAGCCCTCATTGAAGTCTTTCTCCTTGAACCAGCAAGCCCTTCTGACTATGAACTCATGTTCCAATCCAAAGGAAAATGCTCCTGGATTTGCATGATAGGCAATCTGAAGAAGTGGAAAGAAGGTGCTCTTACACGCCAGATTAAGGTCGGCGACAAGGATATTACCCTCAGCGTAGAGAGAAAGCATGAAGTCCATACTGGCTATTGGGTCGATTTCTCATGGGACGACGAGACTGTTTCTTTCTCTGAAATCATAGACGTTTGTGGCGAACTGCCTATTCCTCCATATCTTAACAGAAAGACTGAAGACAGCGACAAATCCACATATCAGACTGTCTATTCCAAGATAAAGGGCTCTGTCGCTGCACCAACGGCAGGACTTCATTTTACAGATAAAGTTCTGAAAGCTCTCGATGACAAAGGTATTCTTCGTGAAGAGGTGACCCTTCATGTAGGAGCTGGAACCTTCAAGCCTGTAAAGTCGGAGACAATAGAGGGACATGAGATGCACACGGAGTACATCTCTGTGCATCGCCACACTATTCAGGAACTCTTGGCGCACGATGGCAAGACTATCGCCGTAGGCACGACAAGCGTACGTACGCTTGAGAGTCTTTACTATATGGGCGTTAAGCTCTCGATGATTCCATCGCTTTCCGAAGAACAACTCCATATCAACCAGTGGGACCCTTACGAAGGAAGCGTTGCAGATGCAGCCAGGAATATGTCCACTATCGATGCCTTGAAGCATCTTCTGGCATGGTATGACAGAAATGAAGTGACGGTTCTGCATAGCAGTACACAGATAATAATCGCACCTGGTTACCATTATCACATTGTCAAGGCATTGGTTACAAACTTCCATCAGCCGCAATCCACATTGCTTCTCTTGGTAAGTGCCTTGCTGAATGGTGATTGGCACCGGGTATATGACTATGCGTTGGATAATGATTTCCGTTTCCTTTCGTATGGAGACAGTTCATTATTGATACCAAAAGATTAACGAAATAACAGCAAACGAAATGAAGATAGGAGATAAAGTAAGATTTCTTTCCTCAACTGGTGGCGGTAAGATTGCCGGTTTCCAGAAAGGAAATATAGTGCTCGTAGAGGATGAAGATGGCTTTCAGATTCCTACTCTTGCCTCAGAGATCGTAGTGATTGCTGAGGGAACTGATGATTACAATATGTTCAAAGCTGGCGTAACGCCAGGAAAGAGTGGGGCAGAAGCCAAGAAACACGCAGAGGGAAGATCCGTCCGTTCCATCATGAATGATGTGGAAAGTGATATGGACGAGACAGACGAGGCTTATGAAGATGATCCTTCGGACAAGGAAATCAGCTTTAAAGCACCGGTAGAGGAGCGTAAAGGCGGAGACAGACTCAGCGCATACCTCGCATTTGTCCCTGTAGATCCTACGGTGATTACCAACACACGCTTTGAGATGTATCTCATAAATGATTCCAACTACTATTTCCATTACATCATTCTGCAAGCAGAAGGTCAGGCTTGGACGATGAGAAATGAGGGAGAAGTGGAACCAAACACCAAACTCTTTATCGAAGAGATAGGTAGGGAAAACCTCGAAGAACTTCAGCGCATCGGCATTCAGATGCTGTCGTACAAGCGTGAAAAGTCATTTATCATCAAGCCTTTGATTGATGTTCAATTACGTATTGATGGAGTGAAGTTCTATAAACTCCATACATTCCAGCCAAATCAGTTCTTTGAACAGAATGCTCTCATCTATCCAATAGTGGTGAATGACGAAGTGACACGTCCGCTCGTGATTGATGCCAAGACCCTCAAGCGTCAGATGTATGCAGACGGAATTCAGTCGGACAGCAAGACTGGCGCTTCTGGAATCAACAAGGAAAGAGTCGATACCTACGTGAGAAGATACGAAAAGTCCGGTCGTAAGAGCGGCAATCCATTTGTCAACAGCCATAAGGGGCATGATGCGCCAGTCGTTTATGACCTTCATGCTGACGCAATCCTTGAGACAACGCAGGGAATGTCATCTGCCGACATACTTCAATATCAGATAGACACGTTCCATAAGGCTATCGCGGAGCATCAGAAGAACAAAGGTACGAAGATTGTTTTCATTCATGGTAAAGGCGAGGGAGTGCTCCGTCGTGCCATAATCCATGAATTGACTTACCGTTACAAGCAGTATAAGTACCAGGATGCTTCATTCCAGGAATATGGATTTGGAGCCACTCAGGTGACTATATAGGTTTCTTTCCAAATAAGGAAAGAGGGAATCTGCATCCCGATGTAAGAACAAAAACTCGAACAAAAGAACGAAAAATATGAACTACGGATATATTAAGGTGGCATCAGCTATCCCAAGTCTCAAGGTAGGAGACGTCAATTATAATCTTCAGCAGACTCAGATAGCTATAGCTCAGGCTGAAGGAAAAGGCGTGGAAGTGATTGTCTTCCCAGAACTTTCCCTCACCGGCTACACTTGTCAGGACCTTTTCCGCCAGCAGTTGCTGATTGATTCGGCAGAGCAGGCTGTTGTAATGCTACTTGACTTCACTCGTCAGCTTGACATCATTGCCATAGTTGGTGTGCCTGTTATCGCTGGAAATCTGCTACTCAACTGTGCTGCAGTGATACAAAAGGGTGAGTTGCTGGCACTCATCCCAAAGACTTTCCTGCCTAATTACTCGGAGTTCTATGAGAAGAGATGGTTTGCTTCCTCCCAGGACCTTCATCCTATTGATATACTTTATGCAGGAAGTTCCATCTATGTCAGCAATCAGCCTACCATCTTCCGCACATATACAGGTGCAACATTCGGCATCGAATTGTGTGAAGACGTATGGGCACCTGAGCCACCAAGCACACGTCTCAGTCTCAGTGGAGCGGACATTATCTTCAATCTTTCTGCTTCCGACGAACTGATAGGCAAGCACAACTATCTTTGTTCACTGCTTGCTCAGCAGAGCGCACGCACCATGAGCGGATATGTGTATAGCAGTTCCGGCTTTGGAGAATCCACTCAGGACCTCGTCTATGGAGGTAATGCGCTCATATATGAAAATGGCAACTGTATAGCTTCAAGTGAAAGGTTCTCATTTGAGTCGCAAATGGTTGTGGCACAGATAGATTATGAGTTGCTACGTGCGGAGCGTCGAAACAACACTACCTTCATCAACGCCCAGCGTCCTACATCTCTCAGCCACACCCTTCCACAGGTGAGATACATAAATTGCCACTCCACCCAGATACGTGATTTCGTGCTTGAGAGAGAGGTCAATCCGACTCCTTTCATCCCTTCCTCTGCCGACATGAAGGAATCATGTGAGGAAATATTCAATATCCAGGTGGCAGGACTTGCAAAGAGATTGGTTCATACCAATTGCAATACTGTAGTAATAGGAATTAGTGGCGGACTTGACTCCACGCTTGCTCTCCTTGTCTGCGTCAAGACGTTTGACAAACTGAAGCTTCCTCGCACCGGAATCGTCGGAGTCACTATGCCTGGATTCGGCACCACCGACCGAACCTACACCAATGCCATGACTCTGATGACGGAACTTGGCATCACTATTCGCGAGATTAGCATCCGCGAAGCTTGCATCCAGCATTTCAAGGACCTCGACCACGACATCAACGTGCATGATGTGACCTATGAAAACGGACAGGCAAGAGAGCGCACCCAGATACTCATGGACCTGAGCAACAAGCTCAATGGCATGGTAATCGGAACAGGAGACCTCTCAGAACTTGCACTGGGATGGGCTACTTACAATGGCGACCACATGTCTATGTATGGAGTAAATGTGTCTATTCCTAAGACACTTATCAAGTATATGGTGACTTATGTCGCTGACAATGAGGTGGAAAAGGAATGCCATGACGTGCTCGTTGACATTATCGACACACCGATTTCTCCAGAACTCATCCCTGCTGACGATGAAGGAAACATCACACAAAAGACCGAAGACCTTGTGGGACCATACATCCTGCATGATTTCTTCCTCTATTATTTTCTCAGACAGGGTTTCCGTCCTGACAAGATTTTCATGCTTGCACAGAAGGCTTTCGCACTTGGATCAGAGCATTACTTTGAAGAAGAGACTATTAAGAAATGGCTCAACACATTCCTGCGTCGCTTCTTCAGCCAGCAGTTCAAGCGTTCATGCTTGCCTGATGGACCTAAAGTGGGAAGTGTCAGTTTGTCACCGAGAGGCGATTGGCGTATGCCAAGTGATGCTACATCTGCCCTTTGGCTGAACAATTGCAACAAAAAGTGAAATCTAAAAAATACTTAAATATTATCAATTATTTTGTTCTTCTGAAAAAAAAGACTAATTTTGCATAGAATAATAGCGACGATTGAGAATGAATAACATACGAAACTTTTGTATCATAGCCCATATTGACCACGGAAAGAGTACTATAGCAGACCGACTATTGGAGAAAACCAATACTATTCAGATTACTGAAGGTCAGATGCTTGATAATATGGATCTGGAGAGAGAGAGAGGTATTACCATTAAGAGCCATGCCATTCAGATGGAATATTCTCGCGATGGTGAGACGTATCTGCTCAATCTCATTGATACTCCTGGACATGTTGACTTCTCATATGAAGTAAGCCGCTCTATTGCTGCGTGTGAAGGTGCCTTGCTTATCGTTGATGCTACTCAGGGAGTGCAGGCGCAGACCATCTCCAATCTCTATATGGCTATCGACCATAATCTTGAGATTATTCCTGTAATCAACAAGATTGACATGCCAGCTGCTATGCCTGACGAGGTGGAAGATGAGATTGTGGACCTCATCGGTTGTGACCCAAGCGATATCATAAGGGCCAGCGGCAAGACTGGTGAGGGAATACAGGAAATCCTTGATGCTGTCGTTGACCGCATCCCTCATCCGGAAGGAGACAAGAACGCTCCTCTGCAAGCTCTCATCTTCGACTCTGTGTTCAATTCCTTCCGCGGAATCATCGCTTATTTCAAGATTCAGAATGGTTCTATCCGAAAAGGAGATAAGGTGAAATTCTTCAACACGGGAATGGAATATGTAGCTGATGAAGTCGGAGTCCTCAAGATGGATATGGTTCCACGCAATGAATTGTCAACTGGTGAAGTGGGATATATCATATCCGGCATCAAGAATGCTACGGAAGTAAAGGTGGGTGATACGATTACTCATGTATCTAATCCTTGTCAGAAAGCTATCGAAGGCTTCCAGGAAGTGAAGCCTATGGTCTTTGCAGGTGTTTATCCTATTGACCCTACTGACTATGAAAACCTACGTGCTTCGCTCGAAAAACTGCAGTTGAATGATGCCGCGCTGACATTCGCTCCAGAATCTTCCGTTGCATTGGGCTTTGGTTTCCGTTGCGGATTTCTTGGACTTCTGCACATGGAAATTGTGCAGGAGCGTCTCGACCGCGAATTTAATATGGACGTGATTACTACGGTGCCTAACGTATCATATATGGTATATGACAAGCAAGGCAATGCAAAGGAGGTGCACAATCCTTCCGGTCTGCCTGAACTTAACTTCATCGACCACATCGAAGAGCCGTATATCCATGCCACTATCATCACTGACGCCAACTATATCGGTCCTATCATGACGCTTTGCCTTGACAAGCGAGGTGAACTCATCAAGCAGGAATATGTCAGCGGTAACCGTGTGGAATTGCATTTCTACATCCCTCTGGGAGAGATAGTTATTGATTTCTATGACAAACTCAAGTCTATCTCCAAGGGATATGCCTCTTTCGATTACCATATTGACAGTTTCCGACTCTCGAAGTTGGCTAAACTCGATATTCTCCTTAATGGTGAACCAGTGGATGCTCTTTCCACATTGACGCATGTCGATAACGCCGTGACATTCGGCAGACGTATGTGCGAGAAGCTAAAGGAGCTGATTCCACGCCAGCAGTTTGACATTGCTATACAGGCAGCAATCGGTGCTAAGATCATCGCCCGCGAGACAATCAAATGTGTCCGTAAAGACGTGACAGCAAAATGTTACGGCGGTGATGTGAGCCGAAAGCGCAAACTTCTGGAGAAACAGAAGAAGGGAAAAAAGAGAATGAAGCAAATTGGTAACGTTGAAGTTCCGCAAAAGGCATTCCTTGCCGTCCTGAAACTCGACTAATATTGACTCAAAAGCGGTCTGCATATCAACTATGCATTCCGCTGAAAATCAAACTGAAATCTATATGAAAGACCTTAACATTCCTGTCCGTGACATTGCTCGCGAGTTGGCTCGCCGGTATAGCACGATGACTCACGAGGAACTCGATATCCTCGAAAGTATTCTTGTGCCGCTCAAGTTCACCAAAGGAGAGAAGATTCTCAATGAGGGTGATACTTGCAAATGCATGTACTATCTCCACAAGGGATTGATACGTCAGTATTACTACAAGAATGGAAAAGAGGTAACGGAAAATCTTGGTGTTGATGGCAGCATGTTCTTCTGCATAGAAAGCCTGTTTCGTGAAGAACCTACCAAACTGATGTGTGAGGCTCTTGAGCCTTCATATATCTATGCTCTTCCAAAGAAGTCTCTCGAAGAGGTAGCTATGCACAATCAGAATATTCAGATTCTCTATCGCAAGATATTGGAAGAAAGCCTGATACAGAGTCAGGTGCATGCTGACATGGTAAGATTCGAGACCGCTCAGGACCGCTATCGACGCATCTGCAAGCAGAATCCGCAGATTGTGTTGCGTGCTCCGCTGGTGTTTATCGCTTCTTATCTGCAGATGACTCCTGAAACATTAAGCCGTGTTCGTTCCAACACTCTTATTGATTGATTTAACATTACATAAGCAGGTGGTCAATATCAGAATAGTACAGACCGACTGCTTATCATATTCCACGATAGCATAGCTCTATAAGTGTTATGCTGTTGTGGTGTAATATTTTATATAACTCTTCTTGATAATGAATCTTGATCTCAGTATAGTTCGGTGTTTCTCCTTCTGCATCGTCATGATTATGATTGTTTTGTCCGCTTCTTCATGTCAGGAGACTTTGGAAGAAAAGGCGGAACGTCAGGCTCGTGAATACACGAGAAAGTATTGTCCCACGCCGATTGACAACGATACCCGGACCGACAGCATAGTCTTTGATCCGCAAAAGAAGGTCTATTATTACTATATTTCATTCTTCAACAATCTTGATGATGAGTATATCGTAAATGAAAACAAAGACCGTTTTGCACAGATGCTTACACAGTCCATCAAGGATTCTCCGGGACAGCGTGGTTTCCTTGAGGCTGGTTTCCGTTTTGAATACATCTGTCATTCCGGTAGTAATCCGAAGAAGGTCCTTGTGAGAATCAAGATATAGGATGTCTTGACAGTCTGAGTATATTCCGAATGGGGTCAATAGAAATGAACTGAGACCATTCGTATTTCATGATTTTTTTTTAACGAACTGAATATCTTTAGGATATGAACATACTTGTAACGGGAGCCAACGGGCAATTGGGCTCTGAAATCAGAATAGTATCTGCCGACTCGGCGAATGACAACTATCTCTTCACGGACATAAATCAGGTGGAAGGTGCCAAGACTACAAATCTTGACATCACTGATATTGACGCTATTCGCAAGATAGTCCTTGCTAATGATGTGAAGTGCATCGTCAACTGCGCTGCTTACACGAATGTAGATGGTGCCGAAGACTGCATAGATATTTGCCGGAAGCTTAATGCTGATGCCCCACGTAATCTTGCCACTGTGATGAAAGAGGTAGGTGGACTGCTCGTTCATATCAGTACGGATTATGTCTTTGGTGCTGATCCTTACAATACTCCATGTAAGGAAACACAAAAGGGAACGCCATCCGGCATATACGGACTTACCAAACTTGAAGGTGAAAAGGCTATTGTCGAAAGCGGTTGTCAGTACATCATCATCCGCACAGCATGGCTTTACTCAGAGTTTGGCAAAAACTTCGTCAAGACAATGCTTACGCTGACAGAGACGAAACCACAGTTGAAGGTGGTCTTTGACCAATGTGGAACACCGACTTATGCTCTCGACCTTGCACGCATGATATTCCATATTCTGGAGAATCGCAAGTATGAAGGCAACACAGGTGTCTATCATTATTCCAACGAAGGAGTCTGCTCATGGTATGATTTCACCCAGATGATAGCTCGAATGAGCCATCATGACAAGTGCGAGATATTGCCTTGCCATTCGGTTGAGTTTCCGAGCAAGGTGACAAGACCCTCATATTCCGTGCTCGACAAGACAAAGATAAAGGAGACATTCGGTCTGTCTATACCTTATTGGGTGGATTCGCTCGAAGAATGTCTCCGCAACATGAATTGTATTAAGGGTGGTTCTATAAATTAACTTTGTTATATTTCGAGGCTATTTTCGAGGTCAGAGTGCAAGTGAATGAAGGAGTTATGCGGGCATAACGACTGAACGAACTTGTGCTTTGAACCGAAAAGAGTCCGAAAGATAACAAAACGTCATCCTTACAATTAAGTTTTACATAACGGTGGTAATTTATAGAACCACCCTTAACTAAACACTCAAAGCTATGAAAGGAATAGTTCTCGCTGGAGGAAGCGGCACACGCCTGTATCCTATCACGAAAGGTATCAGCAAGCAGTTGATGCCTATATACGACAAGCCGATGATATATTACCCTATCAGTGTGCTCATGCTTGCTGGAATCAGGGAAATCCTCATCATCTCCACACCATTTGACTTGCCGGGTTTCAAGCGTCTGCTCGGTGATGGCTCTGACTATGGAGTGCGTTTTACTTATGCTGAGCAGCCTTCTCCTGACGGTCTTGCCCAAGCCTTCACCATTGGTGCTGACTTCATCGGCAATGATAGTGTTTGTTTGGTGTTGGGAGATAACATTTTCCAAGGCTCTGGTTTTACCAAGATGCTCAAGGATGCCGTCATCGCTGCTGAACAGGAGGACAAGGCTACCATATTCGGATATTGGGTGAACGACCCTGAGCGTTATGGCGTGGCAGAGTTTGATAGTGCTGGCAACTGCCTCAGCATCGAGGAAAAGCCCGAGAATCCGAAGTCAAACTATGCCGTGGTAGGTCTCTACTTCTATCCTAACGAAGTGGTGGAAGTAGCACGCAATATCCAGCCTTCTGCCCGTGGTGAATATGAAATCACGACGGTCAACCAGCGATTCCTGGATTATAACAAACTGAAAGTGCAGACTCTCGGTCGTGGTTTCGCCTGGCTTGACACTGGAACGCATGATTCCTTGTCGGAAGCAAGCACATATATAGAGGTTCTTGAGAAGCGCCAGGGACTAAAGGTGGCGTGTCTTGAAGGCATTGCCTACAGAAAAGGATGGATAGATGAAGCAAAGATGCGCGAGCTGGCCCAGCCTATGCTCAAGAATCAATATGGCCAATATCTTCTGAAGGTGATTGATGAGGTCAAGAGGTTTGGTCCTTCCATTTAATCAGCTTGAAAAAAATAGAATAACATTACAAGATGGAAATTAAAAAAACTGCTATAGAGGGAGTATACATCATAGAGCCGAGGGTCTTTCATGATGCGAGAGGCTATTTCTTCGAAAGTTTCTCCCGTAGGGATTTCGATGCTTTTACTGAGAAAGAACTCGGTTATAAGGTGGATTTCGTACAGGACAATGAGTCAATGTCGTCGTATGGAGTCATGAGAGGACTTCATTTCCAGCGTCCTCCTTTCACTCAGGCTAAGCTCGTAAGATGCGTAAAGGGTAGGGTACTCGATGTCGCTGTGGATTTGCGTAAGGGCTCTCCTACATACGGAAAGCACGTTTCATGTGAGTTGACAGAGAGCAATCATCGCCAGTTCTTTATTCCAAAAGGCTTTGCGCATGGCTTTGCAGTATTGTCAGAGACTGCTGTGTTCCAGTATAAATGTGATGAGTTCTATCATCCCGAGGCAGACGGAGGCATTTCCATTCTCGATGATTCTCTTGGAATAGACTGGATGCTGCCTTCCGATAAGGTAATTCTCTCTCAGAAAGATACAGGGCATCCGTTGCTGAAAGACTTCGTGTCTCCTTTCTAAAAGAGCATTGCAATGTGTTTTATAAACAAACAAAAAAACTGGAAAAGATGAAGAATATAGTCATTACCGGAGGTGCTGGCTTCATTGGAAGTCACGTCGTGCGCCTGTTCGTCAACAAATATCCTGAATATAACATCATAAATCTCGACAAACTGACCTATGCTGGCAACCTCGCCAATCTCAAGGACATAGAGGGAAAACCTAATTATAAGTTTGTCAAGATGGACATCTGTGACTTCGAAGCATTCCATGCTTTGATGCAGAATGAGCATATCGACGGAATCATACATCTTGCTGCTGAGTCGCATGTGGATCGTTCCATCAAGGATCCTTTCACCTTTGCCCGCACCAATGTGATGGGAACGCTGAGTCTGCTCCAGGCTGCCAAGCTCTATTGGGAGTCGCTTCCAGAGAAATATGAGGGCAAACGCTTCTATCATATCTCTACCGATGAAGTATATGGAGCATTGGCTATGACTCATCCTGAAGGCATCGAGCCTCCTTTCACCACTAAGGCGTCGTCCTCAAAGCATCATGAGGCTTATGGCGAGGATTTCTTTTATGAGACGGCAAAATACAATCCTCACAGTCCTTACAGTGCATCAAAGGCATCAAGCGACCATTTCGTGCGAGCATTCCACGACACTTACGGAATGCCGACCATAGTGACAAACTGTTCAAACAATTACGGTCCTTACCAGTTCCCGGAGAAACTTATCCCTCTCTTCATCAATAATATCCGCAACCGTAAGCCTCTTCCAGTCTATGGTAAAGGAGAGAACGTGCGTGACTGGCTCTTTGTGGAAGACCATGCCCGTGCCATCGACCTTATTTTCCATGAAGGAAAGGTGGCAGAGACCTACAATATCGGTGGCTTCAATGAGTGGAAAAACATAGACATTATCAAGGTTGTAATCAATACCGTTGATCGTCTTTTGGGCAGAAAGGAAGGTGAAGACATGGATCTCATCACGTATGTCAAGGATCGCCTCGGTCATGATGCCCGATATGCAATAGATTCCACAAAGTTGCAGAAGGAACTCGGTTGGGAACCAAGTCTCCAGTTTGAGGAAGGAATAGAGAAGACCGTCAGATGGTATCTCGACAATCAGGAATGGATGGACAACATCACAAGCGGTGATTACGAGAAATACTACGACGAAATGTATAGAGATAGATAATCGTGAATTGTGCATTAAGAATTATGCATTATGAATTGTGCATTAAGAATTATGCATTATGAATTATGCATTATAATCGCCCTCCCGCCACTGTGTCAGCCGCGTTACCGGCTGATCAAAAAGAAAAAAAATCGCACGAAACATAAAAAAATAAGAAGAAATCATTGCAAGAATAAATAATATTTCTTAAATTTGTAATCGAAACAACAGTCCCGAACGCGAACAAGGGACCCTCTAAACTATTGTGGTATGAAATCTAAACGATTCAAAGCGCTCCAAATAGCGAGCAATCAGCCACATAACAGCGAAGAAGCATCTATGCTAAGGACTCTTCGAGATGCCTTCGTCTCCACCTATGATACTCCATTCCTCTCCTGCGATTGACATGAGAGGAATGCAAGGTATGTCCATACTGGAGATGTGAAATCATAAGTAGTTTGAGCCTGATTATAATATTATTGCTGTCCGATAAAAACTCAAAATCACGTTTTGGGCTCTGTAACTTGCTCTAAATGAGCAATCGTCCTCTGATT
>CAKQPF010000037.1 GCA_934256705.1 uncultured Prevotella sp. | reverse complement strand
ATTGAGGCATTTCGTAATAACATCGACTAAAGAACGCAATATGGAAATTGCGGAAGTTATTTTTTAAACAATACTTATCTACGATTTCTTGTTGCTCCAAGCTACTTCTTCGCAGATAGATACGTGTTGTCTCTATGCTTTCATGTCCCATGAGGTCGGCAAGCAAGGCTATATCGTTGAACTTCTCCAAGAAATTCTTGGCATAACGATGGCGGAACGAGTGAGGGTACACCACTTTTTCATTCAAGCCATACTTCACCGCATAGTTCTTCAACTGCTGTGATATGCCTCTTGTCGTGATGCGCTCGCCAAAGCGATTAAGAAAGAGATAGCCACTTGTGCGGTTGAGTGTCTGCAACCACTTTTCTGTTTCCGTGCGCAATGTCTTGGGGATATAGATACGCCGTATCTTGCCACCCTTGGTGTAGATGTCGTAATAGCCTACTTGCACGTGCTCAACCTTGATTTGCACAAGTTCGCTCACTCTGGCACCTGTCGCAGCTAAGAAACGCACCACAAAGTACCACTCCAAGTTGTCTTCCTTCTTCAACTTGTTCTTCAAGAAGGTGTAGTCGGCATTGCTGATGACATTCTCCAAATAAGAACGTTGCTGCACCTTGACCGACTTCAAGCGGAGTTTCGTCTTGCCCATAAATACTAGGTACTTGTTCATCGCCTGAATACGGAGGTTCACCGTCTTTGGCTTGTAAGTCTCAATCAAGTAGGTTTTGTAAACCAACAAGTTTCTCTTGTTCAACTCTTTGTGTCGAGAGCCAAACTCCTTTACGGCATACAGATATGCCGAAATCGTGTTCTTAGCCATATTTCCTTGGGTTAAGAACTCTTCAAATTTGTCTAATTCCATTTCTGTTCTTTTATTAGTGAAACATTATGTTGTCCTAATAAAATAGACATAAATTTGTTCTATGAGTTCCTATTATGAGAAGATACTTGCTACGGGAGAGGTGAAGTGCATTGATGAGGAGATACCGTTTGAGATACCAAAGGGGTGGGAATGGACACGAATAGGCAATATATTCAACCATACAAGCGGAAAACAACAGAGTAGTAGTAACAAAAGTGGTGGAACTCCACAAAAGTTCATAACGACCTCTAATCTATATTGGGGATACTTTGTCCTTGACAATGTAAAGGTTATGAATTTTACCGACAAAGAAATAAAGACTTGCTCGGCTACAAAAGGAGATTTGCTTGTTTGTGAAGGTGGTGCAGGTTATGGGCGTTCTGCTATATGGAATGAAGATTATGATATTTGTCTCCAAAATCATATTCATAGATTGCGTCCATGTGTTAGCGGTATATGTGACTATGTGTATCATTTCATTTACCTATTGAAAGAAAGTAACAATTTGGTATCAGTTGGTACTGCTATGCCTGGACTTTCGGCAAATCGTTTGAAAGGATTGCTTTTACCTTTTCCTCCTCTATCAGAACAAAGACGGATTGTGGCAAAGTTAGCTGAACTATTACCACAAATAGAAAAATATAATAATGTTCAGAACAAATTGGATGAACTGAACACTACTATAAAGGATAGTCTTAAAAAGAGCATCTTACAAGAGGCTATACAAGGTAAGCTCGTTCCGCAACTTGTAGAAGAAACAGCCGCAGAACTACTCGAACAGATAAAGGCGGAAAAACAGAAACTCGTAAAAGAGAGCAAGTTAAAGAAGTCTGCCCTCAACGATTCTGTTATCTTCCGTGGTGACGATAACAAGTATTATGAGCAGATAGGCAAAAAATGCTTGGATATAACTGAGCAAATCCCATTTAATTTGCCCGAATCTTGGAGTTGGGCAAGAGGTATGTCTGTATTTTTGCCAATGGAATCAGCTAAGCCGTCATCGGATTTCGTTTACATTGATGTGGATGCCGTCAATAATAGGCTAAACATTATAGATAATCCTAAAAAGGTAAGATTTGAAAACGCTCCAAGTCGAGCAACGAGGAAACTCCACAAAAACGATTTGCTGTTTTCAATGGTTCGTCCATACTTGAAAAATATCGCTTTGGTTGATGATATATATATAGATGCTATTGCAAGTACAGGATTTTATGTTATTACGCCAAGTTTAGGATATTATCCTATGTTTTTGTTTTATCTGATGTTGTCAAATTATGTGGTTGATGGTCTTAATGCGTTTATGAAGGGTGATAATTCGCCCTCCATAAACAACTGTCATATTGAAGATTATCTATATCCACTGCCTCCAATTGAGGAGCAAAAACGTATCGTAAACAAAATCGAACAACTATTTAAGCAACTTCGATGATTGCTCTATCTTTTGCACAACTCTTTTTTGTTCTTGTAATGGTGGAATACCTATTATAAGACCATAGAAAAGTTCTTTGTTGAGGTGTGGAATTGCTGCACCTTTCTTAGAATTGCGCAAAGTTTCTTTGTAGAACTGTATGAAAGCCAAGACATAAGGTTCGTGCATAGAGGAACTTATCCATAGTTGCTTGAAAGTGCTACCCATATAACCGTCTTGTGGAACGATGAAAACTTCACCAGAGTTTTCACCGTCCACAAGCATTATATTGTCACCTTTATATACAAGTTTACCTTGTTCTACGATAGTTTCAGAACTTTTACCACGTAAGTATTTGGCATCTAATAAGCATTGCTTGCCAGTGGTTTTCAAACCGTCTGTAAGTTGGCAAACAGCATTTAACCGAGCAATAGACCAAGAACTTGGAAAATCAAAAGGAAGTTCAATCTCAGTTACTTCGCTCCCTATCTGCTCATAATACTTGTTATCGTCACCACGAAAGATAACAGAAGTAGCTAAGGCAGACTTCTTTAGCTTGCCTTCTTTCACTAATTTTTGCTTCTCCTTTTTTATCTGTTCGAGCAATTCTTTTGCTGTATCCTCCTCTGCAATTTGTGGTACAAGTCTCCCTTGAATCGCCTCTTGCAGAATGGATTTTTTCAAACACTCAGATAGTGAAACGTTGAGCAAATCAAGGTTATATTGGGAAATAGAATATTTATCTACACTTGGTAGTACTTCCTTAATTTTGTCAACAATCCGCATTTGCTCCTCAAAAGGGGCAATAGGAACTAAAAGCTGAGAAACCTTTTCTGCATTAATGTTACATTGCTGTACCCCAATAGTCTTGACTTCCTTACAATAGGAACGCACATATGGCGATGAAAAAATATAATTCAGATACTCAGAGTTACTCTTTATAGGACGAAGTAAAATAAGATATCCTGCGTAAATAACATGCCTGTTTCCTTTGAATATTGCTGTCTTGCCGACCAGTTCAGCACTATTTGTTCTATTGAACAACAAGTCTCCATCTTGCAGTAGATATTTTCTATTATCCTCTACATTATTGCTAAAAACTAATTTGTCATAAACCACTTTTCCATCTTGAATGTTACCCATTCGTAAAACAGGAACATCTCCATTTGATAATGATTTACTTGATGTTCCATATTTGGGCGGATAAATAACACCTCTCAATCTGCACCATTCCCACCCCTGTGGAATCTCAAACGGTATCTCCTCATCAATGCACTTCACCTCTCCCGTAGCAAGTATCTTCTCATAATAGGAATTGTCCTCACCACGGTAGATAATGGATGCGTTCTTGTCACGCTTGATTTTCTTCTCCTTAATCAAGCGTTCTTTCTCCTGACGAATCTTTTCAAGCAATACGCTTGCTGGTTCAAAATTTTCAGGTTTATCAACAACCTCCTTTTTGAACCATTCTCTGCCAACACCAGACTTTAAGTATTTTTCCCTTTGCAATGCGGCTTCTTTAGAATAATGCATTTCCCAATAATATAATTGTTTGGGCTTATGCGTTTTTGTGTAATCTGCACCAGTTCCATTGCAATGTTGTTGGTAGCGTCTCAAAAGATTATCCGTAAATCCTTTATAAAAACTGCCATCTTCACACTCAATTACATATGTAAACCAACACTCCTTACCTTTATCTCTTGGTACGGGGTTCGTCATTAGGGTCTTGCCTGCCTGTCGGCAGACAGGCGGTACAAGTTTTCCCTGTATCGCCCATTGTAATATGCTGTTCTTTAATTGCTTTCCGTTCATTGTTCTCTTTATACTGTTTAATTCGCCACAAGTTGGTGACGAATTTGTGAGACACGTCTCACAAATCTTTTTAACCTATATTGTTTTCTTCAAACTCTGCAATCCATTCCTTAACCTTAGCTTGCAGCAAAGCCTTGTCTGGCAAATATAATTGATATGCCGAAGCATAGACATGAGAATCTTTTGGCAAAGTTAACTCTACAAGAGCATCGTTCTTACTCTCACAAAGCAAAATGCCGATGGTTGGTTTCTCAAAATCTTGCTTTACAAAACGGTCATAATAGTTGACATACATCTGCATCTGTCCAAGGTCTTGATGGGAAAGTTTGTCTGTTTTTAGGTCAATGAGAACATAGCATTGCAGCAATCTATTATAGAAGACCAAATCCACATAATAGTTGTCTTCATCGAAAGTAAAACGTTTCTGACGTGCCTCGAATAGAAAACCCTTCCCTAATTCGAGCAGGAACTGCTGCATCTTGCTGATAATGGCATTCTCCAACTTTGACTCTGAGTAAGCGGCATCAGGTTTCAATCCTAAGAACTCCAAGGTCAAAGGACTCTTGATAACATCAGAAGGTTTCTCTATAGTTTGACCTTCCTTTGCCAAACGCATCACCTCGTCCTTGTCACGGCTCAAAGCCAATCGCTCGTAGAGACAACTACCAACTTGACGCTGCAGCTGTCGAACTCCCCACTGTTGGCTTGCACATTCTATCTCATAGAAATTACGCTCTGCCTCATTTTCAATACGAATCAATATCAAATAATGAGACCATGAAAGAGTAAAATAGGGAGCTTCTGTTTCTGAGTTCCCGAAAATCCGCAACACTGTTGCGGATTTTCCTTGCTTTTCAGAATTCCGCAATAGTGTTGCGGAATTTGAATAAACTATAAATAATTTGCGGCATTTCTCTAGCGTATCAACAGACCATCCGTTCTCAAATCTTGCAATCAGTTTCTGGGATAATTCTTTCAATACTTGCTTTCCATATTGTGCACGAAAATTTCCTTTCTGTTCATACTCCACTATATACTTGCCTATATAATACTTGGTATAGACCTCCGCCGTGTTGATGGAAGTCTTCACGTAAGACCTTGCCTGTTCTATAAGGTCAGACACCTTACTAAACAAATACTCAATACTTTCGGATGTTTTGATAATTTCGTTTGCCATAAATCTGTATTATTATCAGATTTTGGGGACACGTCCCCAAAATTCCTATTTCAAATAAGTGAGACAATGTCTCACCTTTTTATATCAATCTGAATATGTGGGACACCGTCCCACATATTACAATTCATCTACCTTCACCTCAATCCCCAAGATACGCTGTATCTCTGCCAAAGTCTTGTCTATCTCATGATCAAGAGCCTTGCGCTTCTTGAAATAGTCAGCAAGCAGTTCGGCAGGAGGCAAGATTTCTTCATCCTCTTTCGGGAACTTGCACAAGTCGAAGTTGCAATCGGTGGCGATAAGGTCTTCAACAGAATAGCAACGAGATTTCTCGTCTCCATCAGCAATAATAATCTCCTTACGGTCGTTCCACCACTCACGGATTGGGTCGCAATGTTCCGACTTCATGGACTTTGTCTTGGAGAAATGCTTGTAACCCTCTGGCATATCCAAACGGTAGAACCACGTTTCCTTTGTAGAATAACCTTCTGGAGCACCATCCGCACTGGTATTGTCGAAGAACAAAATGTTCGTGGCAATCGAAGTGTAAGGTGCAAAGATACTGCCAGGCAAACGGATAATGGTGTGCAAGTTGAAATCCCTGAGCAACTTTGTCTTAATGGCAATCTTTGTGTTATCTGCTCCAAAAAGGAAACCATCAGGAACTATGACTGCTGCACGGCCATTCTTCTTCAAGCGATACATGATAAGCACCATGAAGAGGTCGGCAGTCTCGCTACTGCGCATATCTGAAGGAAAGTGAGATTTCACGTCGGCCTTTTCATTACCTCCGTAGGGTGGATTCATCAACACAACATCAAACTTGTCTTCATCCGTGTAGTTGAGAACATCCTTTGTAAGTGAGTTGTCGTGATATACCAATGGTGTGTCTATGCCATGAAGCAATAGATTAGTCACGCATAGCATATACGGGAATTGTTTCTTTTCTATGCCAAATACAGACTGATTGTACTCTTTGCGGTCTTCTGCAGTCTTTACCTTCTTGTCCAATTCGCCCAACCAACTTGTGATGAAACCTCCTGTACCACAAGCGAAGTCTGCCATTTTCTCACCAATCTGCGGATTGACTATCTCTGCCATAAATTCGGTTAAGGCTCTTGGGGTGTAGAACTCACCAGAGGAACCTGCCGACTGCATTTCTTTGAGGATAGTCTCGTATATCTCACCGAAAGCATGACTTTCCTCATAGTCACCAAGGTTCAAACCGTCAATCACATTCAGCACTTGACGAAGTTGAACTCCATCTTTCATATATTGGTTGGCATCCTCAAATGTGGTCTTTACAATCGCCTGACGGATAGGGGTAGTTGGTGTTACCTCTATATTTTTAAGTTCCACAAACAATGTGTTGTTTACAAACGAAAGCAGCTCATCACCAGTCAAGGCATTACCGCTTCCATCGTCATGCGCCCAGTTGCGCCAACGGCATTCTTCTGGAATAATAGACTTGTAATCATCATCGTCCAACTCCCAATCATTCTCTTTCTCGTCATAGACTTTCAAGAACAGCATCCACGCCATTTGTTCTATGCGTTGCGCATCACCGTTGATACCGGCATCATTGCGCATTATATTGCGTACTCGTTTTACGAAATTTGATAAACTCATATTTTGTTTTTACTTTATGCTATATTATATATGTTTTGTTCCAGTTCCTTTACGGCATCAAGATAGCCTTGCTTGCCACCAAAGAACTTCACGATGTTTGCCTTTGAACCCAATTTGCGGAATGGGTCATTTTCAAGCACGGTAAGGCTTTCCAATTCTGACACACCTTCCTTGGTGTACTTATCCAACAAGGCTTCAAGCACAAGTCGTGCCTGTTCACCATACTTGCTGAATATGTCTCGTTTCTTCACTTGTTCGGCACGTTCATGTCGTGTAAGTGTTTTCTTGCCGTAGGCTATATGGCAGATGAAATCGAAATCATCAACATCGTCCATATCTTGGTCATGCTTCAACACCGCAAGGTCAATGCCACTTTCTTTAAGCATTTCTGCAATGTCTGACTTTTTCTTGGTTTCTTTCCACTTGGAAGTGAACGTGTCAATCGTAGCGTATGTGTCTATGATACTTTTCTTTGTATAGTCGGTAATGCTTTCCGTGCGAAGCAACTTACCATTTGTGTCATAGACAGAAACGACCTTGTTAATGACCATCACTTGACAACCATCCTTGGCAACAATCGGCTTCGGTAGTGGTTCAGAATCTGGTTCTTTCACGAATTTAGGATTGTCTTCAGGAAGTACATACGGCTTAGGCTCTTTCTGCTTGGGCGGATAGTTCGGGTCTATTTCAATCGGTCCGTCCCAATCTGGGTCTGCAAACAATCGTGTCACGTTGCGGAAGTCCATTACAGTGAAGTATGTCTTTCCTTCTTTCTCACGAAGACGAGTGCCACGACCGATAATCTGCTTGAACTCTGTCATAGAGCCGATTTGTTGGTCAAGCACAATCAGTTTTGTCATTTTGCAATCAACACCAGTTGAAAGCAACTTACTTGTAGTTGCTATGACAGGATATTTCTCAGCAACAGAAATGAAATAATCCAACTTGCCTTTTCCGTATTCGTCACTACCAGTTATACGAACCACATAGTCAGGATTTTTCTTGCACATATCAGCATTGGCATTAGCCAAAGCCATACGCATACGTTCCGCATGAGTTTCATCAGCACAGAACACTATGGTCTTAGCCATGCGATCTGTACTTTTCAGATAGTTGGTTATCTCTTGCGCAACTTCCCTTATGCGGTCTTCTATGACAATGTTATAGTCATAGTCGCTGTTGTTATAAATACGGTCTTCTATCTCGTTGCCGTAAATATCCTTTTGTCCCTTTGTCGGTCTCCACTCATCGCCAATGTTGGTTGTGATATTGATTACCTTGAAAGGAGCAAGGAAACCGTCCTCAATTCCGTTTTTAAGACTGTATGTATATATAGGCTCACCAAAGTAGCCAATACTTGACTGGTACTTTGTTTCTTTTGGTGTTGCTGTCATACCTACATGAGTAGCCAAAGAAAAGTATTCCAAAATGTTTCGCCAGTTGCTATCATCCTTTGCGCTACCTCTATGACACTCATCAACGATAACAAGGTCAAAATAGTCTGGATTAGGAAACAACTCCTTATAGTTTTTGGCATCATTCTGTCCAATCAACTGTTGATAGAGTGCAAAGAACACTTGATAAGACCCCAATTCTTCCAAGTGGTTCTTGTCTTTTGAGTAGTCTATCTTGTGCGTTACCTTTTCTAATGGTTTGAAGTCCTGCTGTATGGATTGGTCAACCAATATGTTTCGGTCTGCAAGATACAACACTTTCTTCTTCAAACCACTTTTAAGTAAACGCCATACAATCTGAAATGCAGTATATGTCTTGCCAGTGCCAGTTGCCATGACAAGGAGCACACGGTTTTGTCCTTTCGCAATGGCACCAACTGTGCGGTTTACCGCATTGCGCTGATAATATCGTGGCGGGAATATATTCTGACCAGTGCAAAAAGGCTGTTTTATGATAGCCAGCTCTTGTTCGTTAAATCCATTTCCATCGTTAGCCTCATTTTTATATCTTTCGATAAGTTCTTCTTTTGTTGGAAATTCGTCCATAGCAAAAGTACGTTCCTTCCCAGTCAAGAAGTCGTGTTCGGCAAAACCTTCACCATTTGAACTGTATGCAAACTTCACATCAAGCATTTGGGCATAGGTCATGGCTTGTTGCAATCCATGAGAAACAGAATGATTGGCATCCTTTGCTTCTACAATAGCAATGGGTGTTGCCTTATTTGCATAAAGTACATAGTCGGCAAACTTCGGTTTCTCTCTATGCACAAGATTACCATGAAGGCTAATTTTACCGTCAGTAAATTTAACCTTCTGTTCCATGAATATACTATCCTTTGACCATCCCTTGCCTGTGATGGCTTCGTTGATATAGCGGAACTTGATGTCCTCTTCTGTTAAATCTTTGCTTATGCCCATACGACTTCTAAGACATTAGTTTAATGAATTCACCGAATTTTCCTGCAAATATACATTATTTTTTGCGATAATCATTATAGATTAAACTATTTTATGCAAAAACACAAGGATATTTTCTTTGTTTTCAAAAGAAAAAAGTATCTTTGCACCAGATAATCCTTTTGGAAATCGGCAGATAAAAATCTCCTGGAATAGAGACAAACATAATTAAATGTGAATTGTACCTTGACACCTTGGTACTGTTTATGAACTCAACTCCTACCGAATCGTAAATATCAAGCTAACCAAAAACAGACGCATTACACTTGTTTGAAACTTGTATCTGCATCTGCTCCTATTGTTTAATCATAAAAAAGTACGTGTATGAACTAATTTCACATTATTCATAAACTAAACACAACTAACATGAAACGGTATCTTATTATTATTTGCTTTTTCATGGGACTATGTTCCGTAGAAGCACAAGGGCAAAAATCAGGTGTGGACAATCTGTGGCTAAGTGGCATCAATGTGTTGACCGGCAAGGGAGTGGACATTTATAATCTTCCCGGAAATCCTTTAATGAATTATCTATCACCAGAATCCATCAAATGCCATCAGGACGGCACGGCGACCGTAGCGTTTCGAAAGTATATCACCACACAGACCAAGCCACGCACTTTCACGTGGAGAATGAGTCCTGCTGCGCAAGAACTTATCCGCTATGCCGTCAGAAATCATCAGTGGGTCAATATCATTGCAGACGAAATTATTGAGACGGTCACCCCAAACTCCAACGCAGCCATCGCATTGGAACCCTACAATTTCGAATCGGCAGACTCAATCGGAGGCACCATACCCGAAAAGGCTTTGGATGAATGGAGCGAAAAAGGCATTACATTCCCAATGAATGAGGTGGGCGATGCCGGAACAAGTGTTCTGTGTCCATGCCTGTTGGCTGTGGAAAATGGAAACGCGATCATTCAAACTGAGGGAACATCGCTTTTCCCGACAAAGGAAGGCAAGGCGTATTTCACCATCAAAAACGTATCAGCATCTGCCCTTCAATTACTTCGTTTCGCCATCAAAAACCAAGCAATACTCCATTTCACCTATGACAAGAACACAAAAGCTGTCAGCAAACTAAAGCTTGACCCTAAATGGGACAAGTCATTCATCGTAGGATAATAATGCGAACAAATATAGTTATCACATTGCAATAGCATAGCTTTTATCCCTGAAAGCTATGCTATTTTACAATACGACATCATGTTGTCTGTATTTGCAAGTTATTGGCGTTCTTTCACCTCTAACCTTTTTTTCTGCCAAGGGCGAGCCAAAGGAAATCACTGCAGGTCGCGGAACTCCGATGGGAGATAGCCTGTCTGGCGCTTGAAGAGCTTTACGAAATAGGAAGGGTCATCATATCCGAGGCTGGCAGCTATCTCCTTGATCATCATGTTGGTGTATTTCGCCATTCGCTTTGCCTCCAGGATGATGCGTTCATTGATAAAGGCGAGAGGTGACTTACCCGAACATTCATTCACACTCTTGTTTAACGTGCGGACTGCCACATTGAGGCGGTCAGCATATTCCTGCACGGTATGCAGGCGATGATGCTCCTCCTCCACCATACGACGAAACTGAATGAAGAGCAGATGCGACGGTTTGAGCATATCAAGATTTTTGCCAGCCTCATGAATGCCGTGCCTCTGTATCTTGACGAGGAAGATGCAGAGCAGGGATTTCAGTATATCGACATTGCCCAGTTCGCTGTAGTGCCTTGATTCCTCCTCCATATCATCGACCAATGGCATGAGCATCCGGGCGGTGTTGTCATCTATTATATAATAAGGTGTGGAGTCATAGGTATGGAATGAGTTGTACTTCAGGAATAGACTGTCTGCATTCCCGCCGGAGACATTGTCCTTCATGAGGTCGGTACACATCTTGATTGCCACGCCTTTATATCCTTCTTTCCTGTCGAAATGGTGCACCTGTCCCGGTGAAAGGAAGAAGATGGTGCCGGGCTTCACTTCATAATCATTGAAATCCACGGTGTGGACGCCAGTGCCTTCCTGAAACCAAAGTATCTCATAGAATGAATGTACGTGCGCCATGCAGTCGTCTATCTCGCTTGTCTCAAAGAAATCGGGCATCCGTTCCACTCTGAATCCATTGCCGCGCGGCACATTGCACACGGTGGAATACATTCTGTTAAGTTCTTCTGTTGTCATGATATGTCTGTTATTTGGGTGTAAAATTACAAAATAAATGGTAAATTTCAGCATACAGAAGGGAGAAAAATGTTATAATACCGAAATTTACTATTCATTTGCCGATATTTATTTGCATATCTATAAGATAATCAGTACTTTTGCATCAGAAACAAGAGAATAAGGAGCGGACCCCCTCTTATCCCCCTGTAGGGGGAGGCTGAATACGTTCTTCGGCTTGCGTTTACCACGCAAACAAGGCCAACTCCAATTCTTCATTCTCCATTCCACATTCTTAACTCTAGTAAAACAACTTAAAAAAACAAAACGACTATGGCAAACAAATATTCCGGTACACAGACAGAGAAAAATCTCGCAGCCGCTTTCGCAGGTGAATCACAGGCTCGCAACAAATACACATATTTCGCATCACGTGCCAAGAAGGACGGCTTCGAGCAGATAGCGGCTATCTTCCAGCAGACTGCTGACAATGAGAAGGAGCACGCTAAGATGTGGTTTAAGGAACTTAGTGGCATCGGTACCACAGCTGAGAACCTTGCTGCTGCCGCTGAAGGCGAAAACTACGAATGGACAGACATGTATGAAGGCTTCGCAAAGACAGCCGAAGAGGAAGGCTTCACCGCTCTGGCAGCGAAGTTCCGCCTTGTGGCAGCCATCGAGAAGCGCCACGAAGAGCGTTACCGTGCCCTCCTTCGCAATGTGGAGGCGCAGGAAGTATTCAAGAAAAGCGAGGTGAAGGTGTGGGAATGCCGCAACTGCGGTCACATCGTAGTAGGCACCGAGGCTCCTGAAATCTGCCCAGCCTGCGCTCATCCAAAGGCTTACTTTGAGGTGCATGTAGATAATTATTAAAATGTTGTTTTGTTGTCTGGTTGTTTTGTTGTCTGGTTGATAGTCTATAATGCGACAGATTTTCACAGACAACAAAACAGTAAGACAACGAGATAACAACCACTGCGCCAACGGCTTTCACCGTTGGACAGCAATCAACAGTAAGAACATAACAACTAAAAACAACGACAGATTATGAAAAAGTATGTATGCGACGTATGCGGTTGGGAGTATGACCCAGCAGTAGGATTACCAGAGGCTGGCATCCCAGCAGGTACACCATTCGAGGAACTTCCTGACGATTTCGAGTGTCCTCTTTGCTCTGTAGGTAAGGACGAGTTCTCTCCTGTAGAGGAGTAAGAGATATGATTTGTATCCAACGGTAAAAGCCGTTGGCACAGTGGCTGGCTTGCCGGTTGTCATTGTGGGTAGTTTATCTGCATCCTGCGGTAAAAGCCGTTGGCACAGTGGCAGGCTTCTGCATCTTTTGTGAAAAGTGAAGAGTGAAGGGTGAAGAGTGAGAAATCACTCTTCACCCTTCACTGATTTTATTCATCCCTTCTCTCCACGCAAGCGATTCATCACGATAGGCAGGAAAGAGAAGATCCAAAGGAAACTGACGGACAGTCCTCCTATCGTGCCGACAGCGAGGGAATACCAGAACGGCTGGGCATCCGGACCGTCTATGAGGAATGGAATCATGCCGAGAACGGTGGAAAGGATGGTCAGAAGAATAGGGATAATCTTGTGATTGAATGCACGGACGAATGCCTTTATCCCATTGACTCCCTGGATATTATAATGGCAGATGATGTAAATGCCGGCATTGACGGTCAGTCCGGCGAGCAATACCATAGCCGCAAAGCCACCGGTGCCGAAAGGAATGCCCGTGAGATGATAGGTCAGAAAGAGTCCGATGAATGACACGGGGATAAGCATAGTGATAGCCAAGGCCTGGAGCATGCTCTCAAGCATGATGGAAAGCACAAAGAAGATGATGACAGCCACAAGTCCTATGAGCCAATATTGCGTGCCATTGTCTTCATATGCGCCGTAAGTCATGTTGAGACAGCGGAATCCTATGGGAAACAGATCATTGAATTGCTTCGTGATACGCTTGATATACCTGTCTGTATAGGCATAGGAACCGAGCACATTGAATGCCACCCTAAGGATATATTCCTGGTTTTCACGCGGAATGACGTTCTTCGCCTCACGCTGATTGATTGACATGAAACCGGAAGGACGCACGGTTCTGCCCCCTGCATTGATATAGGAATTGCGAAGTTTCCAGATGTCATAGGTCTCCACAGTCGAAGGCTTGATCTGCACCGGCATCCTGACAGCCTTGCCATTACTGCCCTGTTGCAGTTCTATCTCGCCCGCATCACGCTGTGAGAGCATCCTCTGCATGGCGGAATGGACATCGTAAGGCGACACGCTGTCGATGGCAAGCGTCCTGTTGTCATATTCCATGAAGTATTCATTCTCCTGCTCTTCATGCCCAGGAGTCTGGATAGCGATATCCACCACGCGATTGTTCCTGCGCAATTCCCTGCACATATCCTCGGCAAAGCGGTAGAGGCGCTCATAGTCATAACCTGCAATCTCTATGCTGTTGGCACGATATTGCAGATTGAGGGAATTGCTGAATCCGCGGTCGCTGACTCCCGATGTAGCCCAGTCAGCGCCTCCGATGGTGATTACCTTGCCTATCACCTTGTTTTCCAGCATATAGGGGAAGCCTGTCTGCAATGCTTCCTTCTTGAATTCCACCATGATCGAGGCACCACGAGAGCGGACAGAAGTCTCAAATCTCTTTATTTCATCAAACTGCGTGAGGAATGCCTCCACCTCTTTCACCTTCTCATTCAGCTCCTGCACGCTGCCTCCCACCGGCATCTGAGCCCGTATGCTCAGTTGCATCTCATCCCTCTTGGGGCGATATGTGTTGGAGTCGAGCGAACTGATGAACAGCTTCAGCGTACCGCCAAACAGGCAAGCGAACAGCAACAGCATAGCCCACCTTCCGATGCGGTGCTGGCAAAGCGACACATACTTGGCATAACAGCGTGAGAATGAGATGACAAAGCGTGTGCGGCGGTTTCTCTTCACCACGCTTTTACGGCTCGTAAACTGGAGTTTCTCCACCAAAGCCGGCGCAAAGAATGAGGCTACGAGGATAGCCACGGCAAGATTTATCATCACCACGATGGAGAAATCCTTGAGGTCATGCCTGAGAAAGTCCGGCAACCAGAACACTATCACGAGCGAACCTATCGTGGTAAGCATCGCTGCCATTATGCCGAGCAGGGCTTTCCGGTTGCGGTAATAGGCATAATGGTCTGCCATCACGATGCTGGAATCAATGATAATGCCCAGCGAAACCGTTATTCCAGCCAGCGACATAGGATGCAACCTTATGTCCATAAGCCAATATATCACTATGGCAGACAGGATATTGGCAAGCAATGAGACGGAAATGATGCAGAGATATTTCCATCGTCTGCCACCTGCAAACCATACGAATATCAGCAATATGACGAGCGTGAGGGACGAACGTAGTATCAATGTGCGGAATTCCTTCATCTCCGTCTCGGCACGGTCGTAGCTCTTCTCGCACGACAAGCCCTTGGCATTGCCGAAAGTGGCTGACATCACGTCCTTCACCTTGTCGGCAGTGCGCACGGTATTGGCATCCTTTTCGGCATATATGTTGATGTATAATGTGTTCTGCCCATTGATGCGGAAATAGCTGTCGGGCTGTTTTTCCCTTATGCTGCACTGCGTAAGATTATTCATATACACAGTCTTTCCGCCTATATTCTTGAGAGGCATCGCCTCAAAACTGCCCTGTCTTTCCTTTGAAGTGAGGACAAGAGGGATGGTGATACGCCCGTTTTCCGTGGTCACCTCCCCTATTACATCCTCCCTCCCGGTATAGTTTCTTACCGCATCGATGATATCCGATGCGCTTATGCCGTAAGCCGCTATCTCGTCAGCATCGTAGGCTATCTCCATATAGTGGGACGTGGCTCCCGTAATATCGACGTGATGCACTCCGTCTATCTTCTCCAGCGAGTGTCCCATCATGCGCTCCACCACCTGTTTCATCTGCTCTCCCGACATATCCGCATTGATCTGGTATGTCAGTATCTGCTTCACCTCATTGCCGTCAATGCCTGTGTTCACCTCTCCACCAGTGACTACGGGGAATGAAACGTCCTCGGGGAGTTTGTCCTTTACCTGCCGAAGGATGGATGCAATCTCGAATTTAGCCATCGACACGTCAGCCTTCGGCTTCATCTCCACCGTGATACGTCCGTTTCCGAAACGGCTTACCGATGATATCTTCTCCACTCCCTTCACTGCAGCCACCAATGCTTCGATGCGTGAAGTGACATTCTGCTCTATGACTTTTGCCGAAGCGTTTCGCCAAGAGAAGGATATGGTCAGCGTCTTGCCTTGCTCGGGACGCGGTTCGTTGCTGATGTCCAGACGAGGAAAGACACACACGCCGATGACCATCAGTATGCACATTATCAGGATTATGGAGAAGGGGGAGCGCATTCTTCTGTTGTTTTGTTGTTTTGTTGTCTTGTTGTTTTGGTATCCTATGGTAAAAGCCGTTGGCACAGTGGCGGCTTGTTGAGTATTCTCAAACAACTATGTGTCACTTGCCACCGAACCATCGTCTGCCATAAATGGCATGATAGACGAGGGGAACGAAGAAGAGACTGACCATAGTGCCGACTGTCATGCCGACAATGATGGTGAATGAGAGCGGAAACTGCAACGCAGATCCCATGTCGCCACGCTGCAACAACGGCAGGATAGCGAGGATAGTGGTCAGCGATGTCATGATGATCGGGCGCAAGCGCTGATGTCCGGCAGTGACTATGGAGCGCAGCAGGGTCACTCTCGTAACGCCTTTGGCGGCAACAGCCTGACGGTAAAGGCGATTGATGGTATCCACCTTCAGGATGGAGTCATTGATGATGATGCCACACATCACCACCATTCCTATCATCGACATCACATTGAGCGTCTCTCCACAGACAAACAATGCAAGCATCACAAGCGCAACATCTATGACTACCTCCGCAAGGATGATGACAGGCTGGAGCAGACTCTCAAACTGCGCAGCGAGAATGAAATAGAGAAGCATCACCGCCACAAGCATCACCATAGCCAGTTCCCACACCATCGTGCGGGAAGAGAAATAGTTTCCCGTGAACGTGGCCTGGAGATTTCCGGCGTCATCGTCCGTAATGCGTGACACATAGTCCATCACCTTCCTCACCTCCCCGTCGCCGGCAGTCTCAATGTCGATGGCGGCATACTCGCCTTCATCGCCAGCAGTAAGGTGCTTATAGTCCTCCTTGCGCGATTCCTTCACGAGATATTCCAGCGGAATGTCTATTCCGTCAGCATTGCGTATGGTGTTTCCCAGCAGCACGTCAGCATCCCTGCCGTCAGTTCCGATGATGACAGGCACGCTCTCTCCGCCACTGTTGATGTCATAGATATTGTTGCTGCCAAGGAGTTCGCGGAAGCGTAGATAGAGCTGCTGGTAAGTCACCTTATAGTAAGCCATCTGCTGCGCATCCGTCTGATACTGAAGGTAGGTCTCCGTGGCAAGATGCTGGATGTTGAGTTCCGGGAAATGCAGCCTCAGCGAGTCGGTGACGGTGCGTGTCTGCTCCACTGCAGGTCTGCCTCCGCTGCGGTTTTGCAGTCTTATCTGCAGGTCAGGCTCGTCAGTGGAGAATATCATGTCGAAGATATTTGTGGCCAGTTCCGCCTCCGTCTTTGCCTTAGGATAATGCTTAGCCACGTAGTCCATCATCGTTTCTCTCGCCTTCTGGCAGTCGTCGGCAGTGGCAGACTTGATGTAACACACTGCCTCACTGCTTGTTATATTCCTGGTATGCGACAGTATGAAGTCCTGACCTCCCACCATCGTGGTGAATGACGTCACGTATTTCCCAGCCGCTTTCAGCACTTCCTTCACCCTTCTGTCATTCTCTTCTGGCGTGATTCCTGCATTCCAGTCGATGGTGACTATGGCGTCATCATGCGGCAGAACAGGCATTCTCTCTTTCCTTATCATCGGCGAGACGGCCAATATCATCACTATGCAGCCGGCAAAGGCGAGAATCATCTTCCTGCCATTGCGGAACGTGAACCTGATGCCTTTCTCATACCATCGCATTATCATCCTGTTTTCCTTTGCCCTGCTGCCGAATTCCTTCCGCCTGTAAAGCAATCTGAAATATACAGGCACGACAATGGACGCCACGGCGAGCGAACAGAAGAGAGCTATCGTGATGCCCATGGCCTGATCGAAAAACAATGCTCCTGCCGTACCGCTGAGGAATATCAACGGCACAAAGACAGAGCAGGTGGTAAGCACAGATGAGAGCATCGGCATGAACACCTCTTTCACCGACTGCACTATCGTCCTGTCATCGCAGGCCTTCTTCTGCCTGATGTTGTCCATCACGATGATGGCGTTATCCACTATCATTCCCACGCCCAGAATGAGTCCTGAGAGGGAGATGATATTGAGCGAGACACCTATGACATAGAAGCACAGAAGCGTCAGTACCAGCGAGAGCGGGATGGAAATGATGACCAGAAGCGGCATTCTCCATCCGCCTATGAAGAAGAAGAGCACCACGCTCGCCATGATGATACCGAGAATGAGGTTCCACTGCAGATTGTCCATGCTGTACGACAGGAGCCTTGTCTGGTCGCGAGTGATGTGCAGCTGCAGTTCGGGATAGTCCTTCTCTATCTGCGTCATCAGCGTGTCGATGCGTCCCTGCAGCGTGCTCATCTGCGCATCGCTCTGCTTTATTACCGCCATGGTGATGGCAGGCTTTCCGTCGGATGTGACTATACCTTTGCGGTCAGCCGGCATTTCCTCCACCTTGCATATATCCTTTATCTGCAGCAGTCGTCCTTCGTGGCGGATGTAGATGTTCTCTATATCGCTGACAGAGAGTATCTGCGAGTCGAAATGTATGGTATAGCGATAGATACCGTCGCGCACGCTGAGCGCTTCCAGCACCACATTATTGTCGCTGACAGCCTTTTCTATCTCCGAATTGCTGATGCCCAGTCCTGCTATCCTCATCGGGTCGGGGATAATGGCAATCTGCGTGCCCACCATACCGCTGTAGTCCACCATCGCCACCTCCGGCACCTGCTCCAGGCGTTTGCTTATCACGTTGCGCACCAGTCTGGAAGTCTGCTCCGCCTTGCCTCCCGTCACGTCGATGTAGAAGGCAGGAATGTCCAGCGCTCCTATCTTCATCACCTTCGGGCGTTCCATATCCTTAGGCATGGAGCTCATCGCCCTGTCTATCTTCTCATTCACTTCGATGAACGACATGCTCATGTCCGTGCCCGGACTGAATGACAATGTCACCGTTCCGGCATCCGTCCGTGATGTGGATTCGATGTTCTGCAGTCCGGTCACCTGCGAGAGCTGCTGGCGCATAGGTTTCACCATGCGTTGCTCTATCTCACGTGCCGAACTGCCCTGTGCCGTCATCTGCACCACAATCCTTGGCACATCAATGTCAGGCATCAGCGACACCGGGATGCGGTCGAAGGCAAGCACGCCGAGTGTCACTATGGCTATCAGCGTCATCGTTACGGCTATTGGGCGATGTAGGAGGGTACGTAGCATATCTTGGTCTAAATGATTGGATTACATGATTCGTTCAGTTGAGACATTCTGTTACAACAGGTATAGCGGCAAACCTATTCCTTTGTTTCCACCACCTTCACCTCCGTGTCGTCAGCGAGGTTGAGATTGCCGGAAGTGATCACTATATCACCGGTCTTCACCGTGGTGTTCTTGCGCTCACAACCGGTGATGGCATAGCTCGTAAGGTTACTATATACTATATCGACGTAGGTCCATACGGCACGGCGGGTGGAAGGGTCATATACGAAGACGACATGATAGCCGTCGCGCTCCACCACCGCTTCCTTCGGCACCACGAACATATCCGGCACGGAATTCTCTATTATCACCTTCACGTTCATTCCGTCGAGCAAACGGTCGGACGTGTTTCTTATCCGTGCCTTGACGCTTACGAGGCCCTTGGAGTCTATCGTCGGATTTATCTCCGTCACGCTTCCGGTCAGCGAGAGGTCCTCATCTATGAACGGAGACATCTTCACCTGAGTGCCAATGCGGACGGAAGACAGTTCTGCCTCCAGAATCTGGAACTCCACATCGAAGAAAGAGTCGTCAATAAGCGTGCAGAACTTGTCGCCTCGCTGATAGGGACGTGCCACGAGTTCGGACACCCTGCCACTGAAAGGGGCAAGCAGACGGCAATCGGACAGTGAGGATTCGGCTGACTGCAAGGCGTATTTCGCTGAGTAATAGCCTGATGTCACCTCAGCCCTGTGGAGCACTTCGGCAGGGACATTGCTCGCATTACCGTCATACCCCAGCCCTATCAGCTTGTCCTGAAGCTCCACTTTGGCACGCTCCAGGTCACGCTTCGCCTTCTCCAGCTGTATCTTCCTGTCGCGCATATCAGCCACGGCGAGCACGCTTCCGGCAGACACGCGCTGACCATTCTTCACGTTTACGGTCTGCACCACTTCCCCACCCTTCGGGCACATCAGTTCTGCCTTGCGGATGGCAGCCAGTTTTCCGTTGCAGAGTATCTGCTTCTGGAAAGTCTGCTTGCGCAGCATCATGGTGTCCACCTCCACTATTGCCTGCTCCTGCGCCATCATCGCCTTGTCCTCTTCCTTACTTTCATCCTCCTGATGAGCAAGTGAATACGTCATCCATGCCAAGCCACCGATGATGATTACGGCAGCCAATGATGAGAGAATTATCTTTGTCTTCTTGTTGATCATACTGTTAGAATTGTTCTATTTTTCCTATTTGAGTAACTGCACCCGAAGCACCCTTGCAACCATCTGATTATAAAGACGTTGCAAAAGCATAGTTTTCAGAGCGTAATAACTATGCTTTTAGGGCGCAATATCTATGCTTTTACAGTGTAATATCTATGCTTTTGCATCGTGAAAGCTTCGCTATCATCTTTTGAAAGCATTTCCTTTACTGTTTTGTTCCATTTTTCCTTGTTCCGTAGTTCGGTGGTCCTGTGTTGCAGGATGAAATATCAATAAATAAAAATAAACAAATATATTTTTCATTATTTTTCTCTATTGATATTATAATATGCGAAATCCGTTTGAAGTATGGATATATAGCAAGGTACTGTCTTCCAGACAGTTCTCCTTTACGAGGTTATAGTCCCGAGACTTCGTCCCGGGTTACTCTCGCTTCGCTCGGTATAGGCTTCCAGCCTAATCTTGTTGCCATTCTTCATTTAACCGAATTGTGAATTATGTTGTTTTGTTGTCTTGTTGTTTTGTTGTTTTGTTGTTTAGTTGTCTGGTTGAGTGCAAGAAGTTCCAACTGCGTCAGCGCGATTTTTCACTCTTCACTTTTCACTCTTCACTTTTCACTTTTCACTCCACCTCAACGGCGCAAACCATTCTTCATTCTTCATTCTTCAATCTTCATTTTAACAGACGGTGTGATGTCCTTCAGGTCTGCCTTGCGTTGCCAGTCGTAGAGGGTGGATTTCTGAAGACTGTAATAGTCGTTCCAGAAAGTGAGGAGCTGGTTGATATACTTCGCTTTGGCAGACTCCATCTCCTGCTGGGCAGTGTTGAGGTCGGTTACTGAGATGGATCCCGTCTCATATCGCTTGCGCATGATCTCATATCGCTCCACCGCTATCTCCTGAGCACGGAGCGCATTGCGGCATTGCAACGGCTGGGCATTGAATTGCATCACCTTCTTGCGCAGTCCCTGCATATAGTCAAGGTTGGACTGCTCCACCTTTGTGCGCACCACGTCCAGCTGTGCTTCCGCCATCTTCACCTTGCCTTTGCTCACGCCCCAGTCGAAGATGGGCAGGGAGAGCGTGAGTCCGATTATCTCATTGTCCTTCAGGCGTCCGTATGCCGAACTGAAAGTGTTGCCTGTCTGCGACAGTCCCAGCTCGCTGCTGAGCGTCATCTGCAGTCCGCGCTGCGACTTTGACTGCGCCACAGTGCGCTCCGCCTGCAGCATCAGCAGTTTCTGCTCAAGGGTATGTGAGGAATTATTGATGGCTTTCTGCACCACTTCATCCGCACTGACGATGATGTCGGGAGTGTTGTATGGCGGAACAAGCTCGGCATTGGAATAGTCCGTCACCCTGAGAAACGAGAAAAAGTCGTACATGGCATCGTCGAGGGCTATCTTGTTTGTCGTCACCGCCATTCTTGCATTGAGCAGTGAAAGCTCCATCTGGAGCACCTCGCTCTTGGTGGTGGTGGTCAGGGCGATACGTTTCTGCGCCATCTCGTAGAGTTTCTCTCGGTCGCTGACCGTGGCAAGGCTCTGCTTGTAGTCGGACTGCGCCGCAAGGACATTGAAGAATAGCGTCGTCGCCTTTATCGTAATGTCCTGCAAAGCGGTGAGGTAAGTGCGCTCCGCTATCTGATATTCCATTGGAGCCGTCTTCTTCTGCCACTTCAGCGAATTGAAAGAACGCAGTGGCTGGGTGTAACTGATGCGCAGCGGCTGGGTCTTGTAGGTCTTTTCATCATAAGTGAACTGGTCGAGGCGGTAGAGATACGACTGCAGCGACACCTTGCCGCCCGTGGCTACTATCTCCTGGTCCATGGAAAGGGTGACGGAATTGGTCATCGTATTGTTGTTCACCTGATTGACCCTTCCCGTCTCATAGTCTCTTGTCTCAATGACAGAATGGTTGAAACCACCGAGCCCACCACTGAGATTGAGCGAAGGGAGCATCTGAGCCTTGAACGAGCGATACTGCCAGTAGCTGCCCATAAAGCTGTATCTCGCTATCTGGGCATCAAGGCTGTTCTCCTGCGCAATGGTGATGGCGTTGGCAAGAGTAAGCTGCTGAGCGCATACCGCCACGCTATGCATGATGAGGGAAATAATAGTTAGCTTCAGTTTCATTCTTTCGGTTATGGTAGTTTGATTGATTGCGAGATGAGATACAAAGGTAACAAAAAAAAGGCAGATGGCAAAATTCCTATGCGCTTTTTTCCTTATTTTTACATATCATTACGGGCAAATGGACTGCGACTGATAAAAACATATCCGAATCTTCCGGCTTCTTGCCTTCATCGAATCGCTGCACCGTTGTTTTTTTGCCCTGCATCACTCTACTTCAATTTTAATTCATATCTATATATTTTATCTAAATTCAGACTTACTCCATACAAGGCATTCGCACTTTCCACATAAGCGATATCCCATAGCGACCTATCCACGACAAACGAAGACAAGAATGCACCATCCCAATCAAGAACACTTATCCTGGATGAGTAAGCATCATCTGTGGAGGCTACCATATCCTTGTATAATCTGCAATCCTTGAGCATGAGAATGTAATCATCGTTCACGCAAGCTGCCATATTGTAGATCTTTAATTTCTCCAGATAATTATCCGATGTGATTTCTTCATTCAGGAAATCAAAGCCATAACTATGAGAATCCACGAGACCTAATGTCTTGCCGGTGTGCAGATCGAAGATAGTGAGATGGTCGATAAACTTCATCATGCTTAAAGCTTTAGTCCCATCCTTCTTCACGAACAATCTGTCCATATACAATAGTTTCAACAGATTGGGATTATCCACATCCACCAATGCGGGATAGATATTCCATACTTTCTCTTCTGTCCGGTTTTTATAATGTGTATATGTCGGTCTTTCCATAGTAAGCTCTCTGGCATCAGAAAAAGCGACAGCCTTGTCCACCATTTTCTCGTTCTGATTGATATGTAAGCAAGCGTGAGTGATGGGAGAATCGCTTTCCAATATCGTTCGCCTGACAACGCATTTACTTTCCTTGATTGATTTTTCGAGGTCAATCACCTTGGTTCTATCCAATTCCTGCACGTATAGAAGGTCTTTACCCTCCTCATCACTGGAAATATAATAAAAACATGGAACCTGGGAAAACTCATTGCTTGCTCTACCTACCTGACCAAAGCCCGCAATTACAGAATCGCATTTCACGTCTATTATCTTGAATATAGTATCGCCACAATCCTGAACAACAATCAGATATTTACCAGCAGACAGTACGTTGCGTATCTCTGCACTGTTTGTTATTACTCCACTGCAAAGCAGGGAATCTGCATTCTCCGGGACTTCAACTACACGTAATGAATCTACAGAATAGAATCGGCGGTCATCACATGAGAACAACAACGTCATTACAAAGAGATATAATAGAAGTGACTTCATAAACTTTAAAGTATTAAAAATGAATAACCATTCCACCATCCAGCTATCGTCGCTGCCAACATTGCAACGACAGTCAATGATTTGACTTTTCTGATTTTCATTATGTTGATAGGGCGGTTCTATAAATCACCACCGTTTATATAGAAGTCATTTCAAGTCGTTTAGTCACAATCTTCATAAAATGATTCTCAATTGTCTTATTTGTCAATGGATTACCTACCAGAATAATATGATTTTCATTATCCAACAAAAAAACATGATACATGGATTCTTTTGGAATATGCGAGTTCCGTTTTGCAAAAACTCCTAACGTATCAATATAAATTGCCTGACAAAAACCAGACTCCAATGATAAAAAAATAAAACTTTTAAAATAATACATAAACACCTAAAAAGAAGAAACTGAAAAATATAACGAATATAAAAAAACAACTCCCTACTTCAGATGATGGATGAATACCACTGGATTGTCACTGTCCTGCAAGCCTTCCGACTTGAATTTCGACAGTTTGCCGTTCTTCTCCAGGTTTAGTATGCGGGAGGCGGACATCGCTGATACCAGGGACTTGCCTTTTACGGAACAGGGCAAAGAGATATAAGGGAAGTTCTTGTCTATATCATTCAACGACATCATCGTCTTGGACGCATCGGCCTTGTCTATCTGGGTAAGATAGAAGCTCAACCCATATTCTCCAAACAGCTCATAGCCTATATATTCATAAGCGTCCGTACGGCAGTAGAGCGAAAGATTCCTCACTGTCCGCTTATTGGCATAATCTTTATGTAATTGCTCGAACGTGTAGTCGGAAGGCATATCGGGAAGCTGCTCCTTGGTGTTGAATGAATAGCTTTTTGTCCAACCGATTTCCTTGCCGCACAGTTCTGTTATAACAGTAGAGTAAGGATTGTTGATATACAATGTATCTCCTGCCCTGCCCAGAAAAGGATGATAACAGCTTACCAGCATTGATTCGTTTCTGGAGAAAGGGAGGTATCTGTTTGTGTAGGTCTTTGTCCGAACATCATAGATAAGATAATTGTATTGCTGGTCATTGCAGTTTGCTGATGCCAGACACAGATTGCCGTCCGACAGGATCCGCAACCCGTTATAGTAATCATTCAGTTCGTATGTGTCCAGGTGGTGGCAGTCGGAAGAATATACATATACCCTCTTCTGCGGTCTCGACAGGACATATATCTTGTCATTGTCTATATCAAAGTCGCTTATCTGAATATACTCGTTCGGACCGCGCCCGCGCTTGTCCAGCACATTGAGGAAGTCACCTTTCATTGTAAACACGAAGACCTTTGAAGTCTTATCGGAAACGAATATCTTGTCATCCGAAATACGCAAGTCGCATATCTCGGAGATCATAGGAGTGCTGGGGCTCAAGCGAACACAAGCATAAGACGAGAAGAATTCCTTCTCGGGATAATCCTCCTCCACATTTACATAGTGACTTGACAAGCCTGATGTCGTGGAACATGAACATAGGGCTATAAACGCAAAAAGCAATATATATTTCATACTTATAATATTAACTATTACATATTCTGTATTCTGCCATCATTATTTTTGCATAACAGAATAGATTCCTTGACACCTACGTCAACTGTACACTCACCCTCTTCTCTAACACAATTCTCAATGTACTCACGCTGAGACAAAGCAATTGCGTTCTCTAAGAGCAAGGCGTCAACATTTTTTGTCATACGGTATGCGTTGTATGCTTTTGAAGCGCCAACACATATAGTGGCTACACACACCAGTGCAATTGCCACATGATTTCTTTTTGTTTTCATCTGCTTAAAAATAAAAAAATGCCTACTCTATTAAAGGTTTTCGGCTTCCTCTTTTATCATGCATGATTTCTTTTGCTATACCCTTCATCTCCTTTGTGGCAGGAGATTCTATCTTCGGCTTCAAAGCCAGCACACGCTCTGCCATAATCCTTGCCTTCTCCACATTGCCGTTGTCCCTATACATCAGCATCAGTTGATAAAGCGGATAGAGGCGGTTTGGCATTATGGCGAAAGCCTTCTCATAGGATTGCTCTGCCAGATTGCAGTGCCACATATCCCTGTAATTGTTGCCCATCAGGACATGAAACATTGGGTCGGCACTGCATAAAGCTCCTCTGCGAAGCATGGCATTGCTGTCATTGTAACGAGCATTGCTACGGAGCAACTTGCCGAAATCAAAAAGGAAACCGGCATTGTCCGACTCCAATGGCAACAGTTCGTAGTAGTCTTTGACAAAAGCCTCGTCATTCAGTCCACGAATCATATCGTAATCCTTGTCTGCTTCATACCTCAACCGTATCACACTGCTGAGCTGACAAGATACCAATGCCATGACAATCAGTACGGCAACTGCACTTATCCTGCCTGTCTCCGACACCCGGATGCCCATCCGAGCCTCACTCCATGCCACTATCATCACTGCCACTATCCTGTAGGGAAGCAATTCAAACGGATATGAAAACATGGAAAACACGACGAGAGAGAGCAATGCGTAGAACAACGTGGTGCTGCTCTTGCGCAATACCAGCAACGCACTGCCACCTGCCATCAAAGCCAGGCCCAATCCCACCAAGCCTTGCTCTACAAGTATCTTCAAAAGGATGTTATATGCATAGTCAGTCACTCCTGCCCCGGAAAGGTCCATACCATCGCCATGCAGGACTGCCATTCCTTCTGCCACTGCATTGCAGAATCCGCCTGTTCCCACGCCGAGCCACACTTCGCTCCACCATGATGCCAGCGAAGCATGCCATATCATAAGCCGTCCGTCAGCGGAACCTTGCTTCAGGAAGTAAAGACTTGCAGACATCACCGCCACCGATGTCAATACTGCATAGCGATATTTCCAATAGTATCTTCTCAACGCCAGCAACATCACGACGGCTATACTGACAAAGGCGGCACGGCTCCATGTGGCTGGAAGCACTATCACAATCGGCAGCATGGCGACCGTAAGCACATACTCCAGCCTTACATATTTGCCTATACCGGAAATCATCTCCGGAAAGAAAGGAGGTTTCCTCCAACGGATTTCCTCGCCACTGCATACCGACAGGGTAAAGGCACAGATGACGAATGCCATCATAAGGCAAGCTGAATACGGACCTGGATTCTGGAATGTACCTGTAAGGAGATACAGATGATGCCGGCTCGTACCATTTATCATCTGGGATATACCCAGCAATCCCTCGTAGCATCCGAAGAATACGAGTCCTGCCTTGATCCACCATGCGGATATACATGAATGGCTGAACACCGCACGCAGAAAGACATACAAGAGATAGACACTTACTGTCTTCAGGAAAACCGTTGCGCAACAGTATTCGCCTCCAGCATATACCCTTCCTGCATAATACAGCATCCATACCGTGAGCACAGCATCTGTTATCGTAATCCTCACCTTGTTCCTGTAGAGCAACGCCGCAACGATTCCAGTTCCTGCAAGGACAGGGAAGGACAATGCAAGGGTCAGGTCTGCTTCCGTCCATCTTGCTCCCCCCGTCTGCAAGGTGAGGAAGATGAGAAATGCTACAGACATGGCCTGCAAGCCCTTATGTATGTATGATAGTTTATCTGTCATCTGAAGCAATGTAGGGTGGTTCTATAAATTACCACCGTTATATAAAACTTAATTGTAAGGATGACGTTTTGTTATATTTCGGACTCTTTTCGGCTCAAAGCGCAAGTTCGTTCAGTCGTTATGCCCGCATAACTCCTTCCCTCACTTGCACTTTGACCTCGAAAATAGCCTCGAAATATAACAAAGCTAATTTATAGAACCACCCTATATGGATTTATCATCTTGCCATCTCTGATTATCTTGTCCACCACTCCTACTATATATTCTTCTGGAACAAGTCCCCAATAGCGGGAATCATTGGAATTTATGACATTGTCTCCTGCCATAAAGTAGAAGTCGTGCTTAAAAGTATGATATCTGATTACCTTACCATTAGAATACGTCTCATTCTTATCCCAATTCCATGAGATTGAAGTTCCTATTTCCCATTCTAACAGAGGCTTATAGACTGCGCCTTCCTTTGCTGACAGTTTCATTACATCCCCTCTGCGAGGAACATAATAGGGACCGAAATTTTTAATGTTCCAACCCAAACTATAGTAAGGAGGTATCCAAAAACCACATGGAATAAGAGAGTCCGGCGTATTCTCCAAACCATGTTGTGATTCTTGAATGCATAGCATCCCTCGGTGGTTATTATTTCTGTACATACCATTCACCGCACTTACACTATCTCCAGGCAATCCTATTATTCTTTTACAATATACGTTATTTATTATAAAACTTATTTTATCGTTATGATTGGCAAGATTGAAGACTACAATGTCATTATGCTTCAACCTTCTTAGACCTTTTGTCCTGACAGCCTTCAATTCCTGTCCCTTAATGTCAAAATGCAAATCGGCATATAACCTTGCTCCCATTGTCAGTTTATTCACAATAACTTTATCTCCTGGTTGTAGAGTCGGCATCATGGATTCGGTCGGTATTGTAAAATAATCCATTATGAAGATTCTGATAATTAACCACACCAAATATAGGAATGGTATAAGCAGACATGAAAGAGCCAGATATCTGAGACTTGTATTTCTTACTTCAATCATTTCTTGCCATCCAACATTTGAAACATGAGATTTCTTATCTTGTCACTTCTTAACGGTGAACCTACTATCAGGACATTACCGACTCTATCTATTAGAAACGTATGCATAATAGAAGAAACAGGTATATTTGGATTACTATCACTGAAAACGTGCAATGTGTCAATATAAATGGGAAAAACAGTGAGGGCTTCTTCCAAAGCATATTTGAGCGCATTTCGTTGATCTTGTTTGGGTTCAAATATAAAATACGTATTGACTTTATTTCCATATCTCATGTACAAACTATCTATCAGTTCATTCCACTGATACAAAGTCTTTGCAGCGCAAGAGTTACATTTTGATGAATCAGTAAAAACAACCAAAGAATAATCATGGTCATTGCTTAGACTATCTGATTTCGTATCATAATTTATAGGTGCTGCAGGCTGGACCTTCAGCATCCTGTCAACATCTATACGAATCTG
Source organism: uncultured Prevotella sp. (assembly GCA_934256705.1). Classification (GTDB taxonomy): domain Bacteria; phylum Bacteroidota; class Bacteroidia; order Bacteroidales; family Bacteroidaceae; genus Prevotella. Next base: position 7,101 of record CAKQPF010000037.1, on the reverse strand, counting down.
TTTTGACATAAGAATATTGATATCTTTCTCATACACATTTTCTTTACAACTCATAAAACTTATGGCTGTCAAAACTATAAGTAATACTTGGACAACAACAATCTTGAATATACCCATTTCTTATTACATTTACTATTCCTTGACCTTCTGGATTACCACTTTCTTCAATATTCCTTCATTCAACAATATCTCATAGGACATATTGCCGCTTGACGGCATCGGCTCGCATTCATATTTCTTCTCGTCATTTCCTATATACAGATAGCCGTCATCATACTTATAGCTGACTGACGAATCCTGTGAAAGGACGAAAGCGCTGTCCGTCACCTCAAACGGCTTGGAGGTGCTGACATACTTTGCCATTTCCTCCGGAGAGGTGCCTTCTGCGAAATTTATGCTGGCCACTACATATTTTCCCTTTTCCAGCCCTTCCTTGTTTCCATCGCAGGAAAGGAAAAACGACATGCCGAGGATGCACAATGCTGATGAAATGATTTTTCTCATAGTTTTCTTTTATTTGTCTGATTGGTTTATGGTTGCGTGGCGCTATGATTTTAGTATATCATCGCGACCACCGGGATTACTGCTTCGTACTGCCGATTACGAGGATTGGATTGGTATTGCTTCCGAGGCTTACCGGAATCTTGCTGAACTCTCTCTTGTCAGGATAGTCATTCGGCTCTATCACGCAGACATAGATGCTGTCATCCATATAGACCGCCTCTCCGTAAAGACCGACATCATGAACGATATCTTCAGGCTTGGAAATCTGATGGTATCTGTTTTCCTTCTTGTCATACAGCGACATGCACGCCTGCTGCATGTCGGAAGACTGGAACAGAAGCCACCTGCTGTTCTCCAGATAATTGCTCTTGGTATAGACCTCTCCCTTGTGGTTGTGGAAATTCACCAGAGTGCGCTCTAACAGTTTCTTGGGAATCGTAATGCCGAATTCCAGATGATGTCTTACTATGGCAGTGCCATCCTTGATCTCATAGATGTTGTCATGGTCCTCGCCTCCCATCAATCCATACCTGTTTCTGCCGAGGCAGACAAGGTAATTGGGATACAAGCCGCCATATCTGAAGTCTTCATCTATTTCCACCAATTGCCTTATGAATGCACCGTGACTGTCCACAAGCCACAGACCGCGCCGTGACTCCTTGTTGAAATCCGGAGTGTAAATGAGATAATCGCCATCATCCATGACTGCGAAATCCCTTACGACATCATTGCAGGGTACATCTTTCACGAAAGTGCCATCGCCGGAATATACTATAAAACGGTGGGAAACGGCATCCCATACATGTATCTCACCTGTCTTGCGGTTCACGTCAACATCCGACAGATTGTAATATTCATTCCTGGCACGGCCTTTATTGGCAAGGCGGAGCAGCACCTTCCCCTGCTGGCTCACTTTGTATATTATGCCTTCATGCTTGTCGCAGATATAGAAACATCCTCCAGCCATCTTCACCTCACTTATATGTCCTATCGTGTATGCGGAATCTATCTGCTGATAACGCACGGTATCTACGAATTGGGACATGGAGAAAGGCACATTGATACTCTTGCCGAATTCCACCTGGATATTGTTGAATGCCATGTCCATGCCGGCATTCCTGCAGCCGCCCATCCAGAGAGTCGAAATGCAGGACAGAGATAATATCACAACCGTTCTTGTTGTTCTTATTGTTTTTATCATACTCAATTCTTGATATATATTTTTTAGGGTGTCCAGTTCTGTGTTCCTGTTTTTAGTATCAAAAACAATGTAATAATCATCTAAATCATTGATAATCATTTGCTAAGTAAACTATAATCTTGTGCAAATTTACATCAGACCTTTTGATAGCTAAATTTGTCACATATATCATACTTAATTAGCTGTTTTTTAATGTTTTAAGTTATTAAAACGTTGTCAAAAATGAGAACATAGAACTGGACACCCTATATATTTTTACATTGTTGTACTATTTCATTATAATACGAAATAGTACAACAACTATAAAAACATTCTATCAGCAACCACAATATCAATTTCTTGGTGGTCGTGACAGATTAGTAGCACACAAGGAATTTTCTGCATTAAAATCGCATGCATTAGCATCACAAGATGCAACGCAACAATTTATTGAAGACCATCCCCAAGAAATGAAGGGCTCTGTAATGGAGATCTGGACACCACTCTTGTACCACACGACTTGCATCGTAAAGTTTGAATAATACCCACCACCAATGTGTTCCGCCTCCGCAAGAGACTCAGCATTCAATAGTTTGAAATCATTTACATTTACACTCTTCTGATAGCCTGAATACATCAGACTTGCAGCAACGACAAGAGGCACGAATGCCAATGTCACTTTCATTTTTGTTTTCATTTTTTGTTGTGTTAGTTTCTCCTACTCTGAGTTTTCGGAATCTCTCCTTTGTTCACGCTGCGTGGTCAGCTCTTTATTGGAATCTCTTTCTACATTGTACTTTAATTCACTTTTTAATATTGACTGGCATCTACCACCATATCTGTTTGTTTTTTTCATATGTGAAGATTCGCTCCTCCACACCCTTCGTGACATCTTTGAGTATATACAGTCCTCCGGGATGTACATTATGGAAATGGAGATTGTTATCAGTTGCTGTCTGTGAGCCAATCAACTCCCAATAGCCTTCCACATTCCATGAATACAGTTCGTATCTGTCACCACGCTCTACGCAGTTGCCGTCATTGCGTCCAATGTATCTGATTCGGGATATTGGTGTCGGCTTTCGCAATTTCAGGCCTACCCAATTGCCATCCGGGCCCAGGCCTCCGAATCCCGTAAGTATATCCCCGTCAAAGACTCTTTCCTTGGGACACCAGGATTCCCCTTCGGTACCGATGATTTCACCATTTATCTTTTCTCCGTTATTGTCAAAAAACTCCAATTCGTTGATATTGCAGAAGGATCCGCGTCCGCCCATATATCGAAGGTACCGGAATGTGGTTGACGATTTGACAGGGATACTGTACCAGTTGCCATTGGTTATTCCTTTATGAGTATGAAGAATCACGGCATCAGAGAAATCCGGCTTGTCAGCCCCTTGGAACTGACCTCCATCCATTCGACTATTAAAAAAATCCTGTGCGCCCATAAACGGGTACTTTCGATTCAACGTCATTGTTATCTTTTTCTTTTTATCACATTGTATCTCTTCTATCTTGCCATCTGTTTTTACGACAAAAGGATTACCGAATGGGATTATCTTGTCATCTTCATAAACTGCTGACATATACACTATGCCACGTCCCATGGACTTGTATGTGACACTGCCATGAGCAATCTTTCCATAAAAGACCGGTACCCAGTTCCTGTTGTCAAAGACGCATATATATGCTATATTCTTGTCACGATGCTCATCAGGGACTTCACGTTTCACATCAACGGTGTTATAGTATTGGTCTGTAACATCTGTATATCTTGGATATACGAAAAGAGGCGGGACAGATTTCTCGGAATTGAGGTCACTGATTATTTCATCATTGAGACTATACTTATAGCGGAACACCTTCGGTTTAAGATATGAATAGAAATAGTGAGCTGTATCACCTGGCATGTTGCCCATATAGAACGGAACTGTGTTTCCATCCTTGTCAATCAGCACACTCCAGGAATGAGTTCCGCTGCGGTTTCCCCAATGTGGGGTAAAATCATACGCAGCAGGAATACCAAGATACCTGCTCAACAGAATAGAATATGCTGTCTCATCTGCGCATTTACCGCTTTTTGCCTTGACTAAGGAACTTCCCTTGGAAAGATAAGGTCCGTTATGGATGAAATATTCAAAGGCATGCGTGATATCCAATACGCGCATCGCCTCTGAAATTGGCGAATTCAAGGTAAAGAAAGTCTTTGCATTCATATTCCTTTCCCATCGCTTGACAACCCATATCTGGCTATCAGATAAAGAATACGGCTTTTGGACAAGAACTTCCCTGTTACCGTCTCTGCGTATATCAAGGAACATTCCAGTATGTTTGTTCATGATGCGGTAGCCTTTTCCTCCTGCAGACAGGAATGCCCACTGCATGAACGGACGGTTCTCATAGAGTGCAACGGTAACGATGGAATCCGGTGCAAGTACACGTGGAGTACCAAAAGTCATTTCAAGACATATATCCTTGCCTTTGCAGTCATGACCGGCAATCTTCCACAGCGGATATCCTTCACTGTCAAGTCGAAGATGTTGATTACCATTACCCTTTTGATATGGCAAGAGTTCCAAACCGTCAGTCTTGTTCACCATAGATGTGTCAAGGGTAATGTATTTTCCTGACTTCTTGTTTGAAATGCTGTAATAATGCGAAGAGAAATCTGGAAGATCTGATGGCTTTATATCTTCTATAGCACCGAGCTGGACATAGTCTATGCTGAGGGAATCGGATGGAGAGCATATCGTCAATGAATTCTCACCTTTATTGAATGAATAAGCTTTATGATGCCATTTCTCTGCGAAAGATACAATATTGCGGCTTGGGGCAAGATGAAGCGTGTCTATCACCTTGCCATTTATCCGCACAAGAGCATGAACCATTCTGTCCGGAGTGGAATATTTTATGATGAACCGTTTCTTGACATTCCTCTCTGTGCAGACAGGAAATGACAATGAACTACTGCTGCCGGTAAGCATCATCGTCCGTCCATTGGAAGCTCCGTCCACACTTCCCTCAATACACCCCACCGCCTCTGCAGTCTCCGCTTCAAGGAGCATTCCTCTGCGTGACAGGACAACGTTGTCAGTTAGAAGGGGAAATTCATTGCTGACTGCATTGCGCCAGTCGCTGAGGGGCTCATGGTCAAGACGGTACGGCAATACATATTCAAAGAAAACGGATTTGTCGTATTCCTCATGCCACGGAGTCCGGCACCATACTTCACAGGCATCGTCAATGGCTTTTATCAGATAGTCCGCTTTTATGCCATTTATATCAAACGAGGGATGCAGGCTTCCCTTGGACAATAGTTCCGTAGCATGGTTATTGAAGAATTCTGTTCTCTTGTTCAGTGACACCGTAGAAGTGCTTAAATACAACTTGTCCAGCTTATCGACCGCTTCACCATGATAAGTATATTGGTGTTGCATGTTCTCTATCAGAAATACGGCAGCCTCATATTTCAGCGGATTCTTATCGTTCTTGAAATGCTCCAAGACTTTCTCCAACTCTGCCCTATTTGCGTTCGCCGAGTCTAATGCCGTTTCGAGTCTTGAACTGCAAGAGAAGATAAATATTGTTGTGATTATATACAATAATAATTGTTTCATGATTCTATAATGATTAAAAGCAAGCTGGTCAAGAGTATTTTCTGATAAGCAAAGAGGTCGTTCTCTATCTATGATGTTCTTATCCTACAGGGCATGGCTGTAACACTATGGAGCAGAGTTAATATATATAAAATAATGTTGACCACTTTCTTTCATATCTAATGTATTTTTCTGTTACTTAGTACATCACGAAGCAGCTCTTCTATTTTCTTATTTGCGACAGGACTGCCAACCAGAACCACATTATGCAAGGAATCCAACATGAACGTATGCAACAACTTGTTCTTAGGAAGTTGAGGGTTAGACCTTTCAAAAATATCAGTAGTGTCAACAAAAACATTCAAATCTGACAGAATACCAGTTCCTACTTTTTCAATAACCTGACCTATTTCATTTCTTTTAGGTCGCACAATGAAAATATGGTCGTATTTTAAAGTATCAGTATTATGACGCACTTTATCCCAATCCAAAAAATGAGATAGTTCACAACCTGAACATGAATTTGAATCTACATATGATATATATAGATAAGGCTTACGTTCACTAAAAGATTCTTCAGAATGTACATTCACCATTGAATCCAACATTAGTTTGACATTTGAATCTGTAAAGATTTCAACATCCCTTTCCAAGGGAGACTTCTCACATGCCATAATGATTGTGAGAAACAAGAGTATTCTTATCTTCATTTGCTCAATACAGATGGACAGTCATAAATCATTAGACTCTCCTTTTCTCCACAATTCGTAAATACATACAATTTCTTGTCGTAAACGAAAAATGATGTGGCTATATATGGCAGATGGGCTTTAAGGACTGGGGTTCCATCCCAACCGAAGAAGAGTATGCTGGAGCCTTGGTCTGAACCTTCATATATATCCTTGAATGGAATGCCATAATACAATGCACCAAACCAATCCTCGGTGGACTGCATCACACCGAAGTACTTTTTCCGGCTTGACTTCGACTGATTCTCTACGGAAGATATACTATACAGTTCTGACTCCAATGACAAGGTCATATTCTTGTCACTGTCGAGAGAATACAGATTTATCTGAGGAAAACGGAGCATTCCCTCCGCTACCTTCTTATGCGCAGCACTGACAATTCTGAATGCAGACAGGACATTCAGCTCGTCGGCTTTCATCTTATTCAGGTTTCCACGCTCAAGGACACGCTCACCGCCATTGGCGGAGATTACTGAACGCAGGAAACTTCCCATGTCATGATACTTCACGCAGAAATAAGATGAATCACCCAGCTCCACGACATTGCACATGTCACCGTATGCTGAGCAGCCAAACTTCTCCGACAATGACAGTTTCCTGTTCTGCACTGTCGCAGTCAGATTACATGCATACAACTTGCCGGATGAAGACTTGAGGATATCGCAATACAGGGTGTCATCCTTGTAGTATGCATTCTCCGATGACGGTGCCCACTCAAACTCATTCCTGCCATGTCCTTTCCTTATGTATTCCCCAAGGCTCTTCATCGTATTCAGGGAATATATCTCCCAGAAGTATTCTCCATCTTCCTTCTTGCATATCATCAATGAGTCTGCCTGGATTATATCCACGCATCCTGTAAGATCTACAGGCACCACGCTTGGATTCTTCAGTTCTATCTCTTCCGGAAATGAAAGGATTGTCCTGACCTCATCACATCTGATGTAATCCTTTTTGTCGGATTTGCATCCGACAAAAAGAATCGATATTAAAAGTAGTATTGTTTAAAAAATAACTTCCGCAATTTCCATATTGCGTTCTTTAGTCGATGTTATTACCAAATGCCTCAATA
>CAKQPF010000036.1 GCA_934256705.1 uncultured Prevotella sp. | reverse complement strand
GCTGCTATCGTTTCGTCATAATATGAGTACGGCAAACCTACCTGAGTAGTTACAAAAGTTGTGAATAGATGTTAAATTTAAGTCATTTCATATCACAACTTACTACAGGAAGCTCCCTCCATAGAGGTTGATGTGTGCTTTTGTAAAAGCATAGATATTGCATTGTAAAAGCATAGTTATTAGGAGGTAAAAGCATAGTTATTAGGAGGTAAAAGCTATGCAATCAGCATTTACCGCAATCAGCAATTACCGCAATCATTTTCTTAATGCTACTTTTCCAGCAACGCCATAAATGTAACCGTATCGTCAGATGCAAACTGTTTCGCTTTTTTATGGCTACCGTGCCAAATAGTATATCATTACTTTATTTTATTGCAAATCGAACAAACCGTCAACTAAGCATGACGGGATCACTTAAAGTTGCGAAATAAACCACTTAAAAGAATGATTATTTATACATTGGTTATATTGTTGAGTTTTAGTATGTTATATAATATAGCCTAAGTTTTGTCACTTAAAACTCACTTAAATATCACTTAAGTTCTTATCTGACGGTGGTAATTTATAGAACCACCCTTTAACCTATCCCGAGCGAAGTGAAAGTAACCATGGACGAAGTCTCAAGCAATCCTCGCCACCAAGAAAAAAAAGACCGACCTGTACGGTTGAAACGGGCTGAAAGCCCAAAAAGCTCATAGCCCAGGGCTAAGAGCTTCTGCCCTTGCAGGGCGCATTGGGCATTTTCAACCGTACGGTTCGAAAAAGACAGGGGAAATATTTGCAAGCTAACGGAAAAAACACTATCTTTGCCCAAAATTCTATGAGCATGGGCAAACTGTTATTTTACCTTGATTATATCCTGTCAGTGCTTCCCACGGAGCTTGACGATCCTCGCCACCCTATCCACGTGATAAAGAAGGGCAGCGGGAAGGCGCATCGTGGCGACACCGTGGCAAAAATATGGATAGCCGAAGAGGGAAAGAAGAAGATAGAAGCGGAATGGTCCGAACTGCCACCGGAGGATGAGACCAATATCAGAGCACTCATCAGCCTGAACTGGAGCGGACTCATCGCCGAAATCGACCTGATGAAGATAAGGCGGAACATCATCCATGACAAGCTCAAGGACACCAGAACAGAAATCAGAAAACTGGATTTCAACCGCAAGCGAGGCATGATGGCAGTCTTTCTGACCGATGGCAGGGAGGTCCTGGTGCCGGTATCTTTGTTTCCGGAGATAAAGGAACTGCGCATGAAGCAGCGTGAGGACTATCTCATCATGGACGGGCAGTTCTTCTCCTTTGCCGCCACCACCGAGATATACTCCATAGCAGATGTGCTCAGAGCATGATTTTCATGTAGCCGTCACGGCTTCTCTGCCCACAACCCACAACCGACAACCAATCATCTACCGCCACTGTGCCAACGGCTTTTACCGCTGGTTACCATCACTTTTTCCCCTATTTATTTCGTCATTTCAGGAAAAATAGTTATTTTTGTGCCAAATTAGGAACTTAACTAACTAAGCACAATATGAACTACAGACTTAAAGTGACTTGCGCCCTACTCGCCATCGCCACAGCAGGAATGGCACAGGACCGCAAGGAAATGAACCTCAAGACATGGGATTTCTCTAAAGACAAGCAGGCATGGGAGACCGTCTGCGTGCCTCACGACTGGGCTATCAGCGGTCCGTTCGACAAGAAATGGGACATACAGATGGTGGCCATCGAGCAGAATGGAGAGAAGAAGGCTTCCGAAAAGACTGGAAGATCCGGTGCCCTGCCGTGGATAGGAAAGGGACATTACCGCACCACCATCGACATCAAGGCGGAAGATTTCCGTCCTCACGAGAGCAGAGCCATACTGGAATTTGACGGTGCTATGGCTCAGCCTACCGTCTATGTCAACGGAAAGAAAGCCGGTTACTGGGCTTACGGCTACAACGCTTTCAGAATGGATGTCACTGACCTCGTGAAAGTGGGTAAGAACACCGTGGAAGTGGACCTCGAAAACATGGAGGAAAGTTCCAGATGGTACCCCGGAGCCGGTATTTACCGCCCTGTAAAGCTCATCCTCACCGGCAAAGCGGCCATTGACCCGTGGGCCACAAGCATCCGCACCACCGCCTTCATCAAGGGCGTGGACAACTTCGGACGCACCAAGCCACAGGCTACCATAGACTTCGAGACGCAGCTCGTGGGCGGAACGGCAAGCACGCTGCTCGCCGGAAGCGACGGCCAGACTCTCGCAAACACTTCTGACAATGCCTTCGAAGGAATGGCCTGTGTCATCGACATCGTCAACGACAAGGACTACTTTGAGGCTGGAAGCCACTTCGACGTGCCGGCTGACGGACATATCAAGACCACTATCACGGTGACTAATCCTAACCTTTGGTCGCCGGAGACTCCTTATCTTTACAAGGTACGCACCAGATTGTACCGCAACCACAAGCTCATAGACGAAGTAATCACTCCTTTCGGCATTCGTACCATAGAAGTGAGCAAGGACGGTGGCTTCAAGCTCAATGGAGTAAGCCGCAAACTGCAAGGTGTCTGCCTGCATCACGATCTCGGACCTCTCGGCGCCGCTGTCAGCAAAGCAGCACTCATACGCCAGATAAGGCTGATGAAAGACATGGGATGCGACGCTATCCGCACTGCCCATAATATGCCTTCAGAGATGCAGATGCAGGTATGCGACTCTATGGGTATGATGGTGATGGCTGAAAGTTTTGATATGTGGCAGTATCCTAAATGCAAGAACGGCTACGCACGCTTCTTCAATGAATGGGCAGAAAAGGATATCACCAATCTCCTCTTGCATCATCGCAATCATCCTTCCATCATCATGTGGAGTATAGGCAATGAGATTCCGGAGCAGGCAGACAAGAAGAAAGGCGTGGCATGGAGCAAGAAGTTGCAGGACCTCTGTCATCGCCTCGATCCTTCACGCCCAGTCACTCAGGGACTTGACCGCGTGGATGGCGCTCTGGCAAGCGGAGTGGCTGACGCAATGGATGTGGTGGGACTCAACTATCGCACTCACAAATATGTGAAAGCTTACGAGACGACACACCAGAAGTTTATCCTCGGCAGCGAAACAGCTTCCACTGTCAGCTCAAGAGGTGTATATAAATTGCCTTACAAGACTACAAACCACGGCGTCTATGCCGATGGACAATGCTCCAGCTATGAGAATGAGTGGTGTCCTTGGAGCAATCTGCCAGACGTGGACTTCGAACTCATGGATGATTATCCTTGGACTATAGGTCAGTTTGTATGGACTGGCATCGACTATCTTGGCGAACCGACTCCTTATGACAGCTATTGGCCAAGCCGTTCCTCATATTTCGGCATCTGCGACCTTGCCGGACTCCCTAAGGACAGATACTATCTCTATCGCTCTGTATGGAACAAGAAAGACCATACCCTACATGTCGCTCCGCATTGGTCATGGGGCAAGAGCATGATAGGCAAGAATGTGCCGGTGCAGGTATTCTCCGATTACGACGAAGCTGAGCTCTTCATCAATGGCAAGAGCCAGGGAAGGATAAAGAAAAACCATGACATCAGCCGCGGTGCTGACGGCAAGCAGAATACGGGAACTGAGGCAAGAAATCCTAACAGCGACCGTTGGGACGCTAATTGCGACACCAGCCATGCGCCTAACATGGACCGCTACCGCCTCCGCTGGATGAATACCAAGTATGAACCAGGCGAACTGAAGGTAGTGGCATACGATAAAGAAGGCAATCCTGCTATGGAGAAGGTTATCCGCACTGCCGGTGAAGCTGCGCGCCTTGATATGTCGCCAGACGTAAAGACCATCGCCGCTGACGGAGAAGATCTATGCTATATCACCGTGAAAATGACGGATAAGGACGGCAATCTCTGTCCAGACGCTGACGATGAGCTTCTCGTCACTGTGGAAGGAGAAGGAAGATTCAAGGCAATATGCAATGGTGATGCCACATCATTGGAGTCATTCACCGAGCCAAAGATGCGCCTCTTCCACGGTATGCTCGTGCTTACTGTGCAGAGCACTGACAGAGCCGGCAAGATGAATGTCACCGTCACCCGTCCTGCATCCAAGCAGAAGAAGGGCAGAAAGGTCATCGCCATCCCTGAAATCAAGGAGACCATCGTGATAAATACCAAGTAAGTGGTCTGGTGGTTTAACTTAAATGAAGAATGAAGAGTGAAGAATGAAGAATGAAGAGTGAAGAATGTGGATTACGTTCTTCGACTTGAGATTCCTCGTTGAGATTCCATAAGAAGCAGGACTAACTCCCATTCTTCATTCTTCACTCTTCATTTTTTTCCAACTGTACGGTTGAAATTACCCAATACGCCCTGAAGGGGCAATAGCTCCTAGCCCAGGGCATCGCCCTGGGTTATAATGGCATGAATACCAACGCCCTGTAAGGGCAAAAGCGTAACTGACTCATTGTGTTATAATGCTTTTGCCCTTGCAGGGCGTTGGTATCATTCATCGTGATACCCAGGGCGATGCCCTGGGCTATGGGTTATTGCCCTTGCAGGGCGTATTGGGCATTTTCAACAGTACAGGTCGTTTTTTTTGCACTTCGCGCTGACCACAAGCGTTCAAAGAGAACCACGTAAGCCGCTGTATGAGATTGCAGATGAGGCTTACACCATCTATTTCCCATTCAGGAAGTGACCTCTTGCGGCAGGGCTACTGCTTTTCTTCGCATGATAAAGACGAGCGATATTGCTTTGGAGTCACTCCGTGCATCTTATGAAAATTGCGGCGGAAGGCGGCAGGGGCGTTGAAACCGCAGGCAAAAGAAATCTCCGTTATGGTCTTGGCGGTGGACCGCAGCATCTCTTCTGCTTTCCTTATGCGGATGGACATCAGATAATTGATTGGTGTCATACCGTTTGCGGCTTTCATCTTGCGGAACAGTTGGGCACGGCTGGTGGCCATTTCTTTGGCAAACTCATTGATGTCGAAGTTGGAATCGCCGATGTGTTCCATTATTATATTGTCGCATCGGTTGAGAAATTCCTGATTTTGCAGTTCAGTAAAGTTGACGGCAGGGGTGTCGATGTCAGCCTCTGTGTTTTCAGTGACAGTAGTGTTGTCCTTCGTTTTCTTTCTGTAAATGATGAAAACGGTTATGGCGAGCAGCCCTATCGCCACGGACAAAGCGGCATAGAGCAGTGCCGGCACATGGTCATTGCTTCCTTCTTCCGCTACATTGACATCCACATCGGAGTCAATAGCCACAATGCCCTGCGTGCTTCCAAACAGTATTTCCTGCGTCATAGGGTTGAGATAGTATGCTCCTTCCGCATATTCATATTCGCCGAAGGTGACGCTTTCTGCCTTCAGCGACTTGGTATCGATGCGTAGCAGGCTCGTTCCGGTGGCTATGTAGGCATATCTGCCTTTGCATACTATCCCCTTGACGCTCATGTTCTTGCCTTCTGTCTGCGGCAATGGCTCAGGTGTTGCAGCCCCTTTGCGTATGAACATCACGCCGTCATCTGTGCCACACCATACGGAATTGTCCTCGGCAATGCCTATAGCGTAGCATAGCCTGTCCGGCAATATCAGCGTAGCGGCCTTGTCTCCGTGGCCTTTGCGGTAGATTCCATCCTCTGATGCTATCCAGAGAGTGCCGTCATGAGCCATAGCGATGTCGTGTATCTTTCTTGCACTTCTGTCCAGTTGCCCGATGACAGCCAGCTTCCCGCTGCTGATCTTTGCCAGTCCATCCCATGTAGCAGCCCATATACATTTGTGCCGCTTGTCTTCAAGGAGGCGATAGACGCGGTTTGCCGTTGATGCAGTATCTTTGTGCAGCAGCAGATGCTTGTATTTTCCCTTGCAGTCGGTGTCGATGTATATTCCGCATCTTGACGCTATCCATAGCCTTTTCCGCGAGTCAATCATGAGATGTCGTATTCGGCTTCCTGTCTCACTTCTCATTCCCGGGTATTTTACAGGCGTTACCTTGGAGCGCTTTATGTCAGTATAAGCCACACCTCCATATTCATAGCCGAGAAACAGACCGCCATTGCTGTCTGCGCACAGTGCTTTTATCGCCACACTTGACTTCTGCAGGAACGTCTTCGGACCGTTGTTGCCGGTGAAAGCGTAATATACACCCCCTGATACCGTTGCCAGCCATAGGCGTTTGTCCTTTGTCATGAGGATGGCACTCACGATGCTGTCCTGCAGTCCGGCGGTGACAGCAATGTTGCCACGATATATTATCGAGTCATTATCGGTCTTGGAATACTGTATCAGGTCATTGTTCCTCTTTTTCCATACGTGCTTTCCGTCAGTCACGGTCATGCTGGATCTGTCGGAAATGTATTTTTCCATTCCTTCAGGCACGTCGGTTTCTGCCACGGTGACGAAGTCATCGGTATCATATCTGTAGTACACCACGCTTCCGGATGCCTTGAATTTTATCCATAACGTGCCGTTTTTGTCGAGGTACAAGAATCCTGCCCTGCAGTCGGGGAGAGAATGTTTTCCGTCTTTCGTCTTGTATATGGAGAGTGAGTAGCCGTCAAATCTGCACACGCCATACATTGTCGTCATCCAGATGTTCCCCATTTTGTCCTCCAGTATGTCCGACATTCGGCTGTCCGGTAATGCAATGTCGGTATTGAAATGATGGAAATGCAGGAGTTCCTTCTCTTTTTGTGCCAAAGAGAAGGTCGTTGCCAAGATAGCGAAAAGGGTGAGTATGATGAAGCGACGCGGCATTATGGTCGGTAGGCATTATGGTTTGTTGTGTCTGCAAAATTAGTTAAAAATTATCATATTGCATAATTTTTCTGATGACTATTATCATGCTAATGAGTTTTTTTTCTGCCTTTCATGCCATGAAAAGCCCCTTCCAGTTTGATGAAATCGTGGCTTTTACCACCAAATCCCATCGCTCCTATCTCTTGTGATGCCCAGATAGTCAATGTCTTTCAATACTCCACACGCACATTGTCCACCCAAAGCGTGTTGCCGACAGAGCCGATATAGGCGCCTCCGTGGCTGGAGTCAAACTGCAGAATCATGTGGGTCGGCATTTCGTTTTCTGCTGCCCAGCCCACTTCCTTCACGGGTTTCATCTGTCCTTTCGAGTTTCTTGCCCATTTGGTGTCATCGCCTGTGATGAGTCCCATGTAGGGTTTGTAGAAGCTCTGGTGGGTGATGTCGCCGTAATGTATAGGGAATGTGGCATTCTCCACCCATCCGTTGGTGCTCCTGGAGAAGCGGACCACCATGGTGCCGACACGCTTTGCGTAGATATTTCCTGCGCCATCCTCCCATCGTTTCTGGAGAAAACAGACGCAATCACACATATCTATGCCTGCCACGGTCTTCACTTTGCTGAAGCCTGTCTCACGGATGCGGTCAGGATGTCCTGACAGTTTCACCTTATAGTCGAACTTCAGGGCTTTCGGTCTGCCGCTGAATTTCATTCCGGCATTTATCTTTGCCATTGGATTCGAGGTGGAAGTGATGGGTTCGAGCGTCTCTCCGAGGAAGATGCTGCCTGCTGCGAGCACCTTGATATTGATGAGACCCAGCACCTTGCAGGTCTCTATGTGAGTCACGAGTTTGGCACATGAGCCATGTCCGGGATGCTGGTCGCGATAGACGGACAGGTTTGTCTTGGTGACGCCCGACACCTTTGCCAGCACGTTTGACGTGCCCCACGGCGACCCTCCATGATTGGTGTATGGCGCATTCTGCGGCCATGTCCTGGTGGGAGCTATCTCATAGAGCGTCTTCATCTTTCCACCGATGATGCTGCTTTCCTTCACGTGGCGTGTCACCCATTGGTTCATGTCGCCATACTTGATAAACTGTGTTCTCTCATTGTCGGCAGTTGCCATGCTGGTCACTGCCATGAGAAGCATCAATATGATGCCAGTCCGGATTAGCTTTGCTTTATTCATGAGTGTGAGTATTTGGGGTTGTGGGTTGTGGGTTGTTGGTTTTTGGTTGGTAACCAGCCGGTAACGCGGCTGGCACAGTGGCTTTCGCTTGCTTACTTGCTGCGCTTCATCAGTCTCATGTCCACCTCCTGCATGCATTCCGGGTAGGAGAGTGGATTGTTATGGTCGTCGATGAAGAGGCGGCGGTGAGGGGTATATGCCGGACTTGCCAGTGAAAGGGAGTCGTTGCGATAGCGGGTTGCCACGCCGCCCAAGGTGAGAAGGGTGTGAAATACGCTGTTGCTCTCCGCCTGCTTGTGGCTGTTTGCGACGAGACTCTCCGCGATTTCAGCATGACGGATGCGGTAAACAGGTGATGTCCAGGCTATAAGCGGCACGTGCAGCTGCCAGTAGGAAGGGAACGGCGAAGCATGGAGAAAGAGGTGGCGGTGGTCATCAAAGATGTCCTCTCCGTGGTCGGAAGTGAACAGCATGGCTGCGCTGCCGCCCTCTGACGACAGTGCGCTTATCACTCTGCCTATCATATAGTCGGTATGCACGATGGTGTTGTCATAGGCATTGACGAGCTGAAGCCTGTATTTCGCTTTCGCTCCGTCGTACTGGTCGGGAGTGAAACGGCGCATGGCTTTAGGATAACGGTCCACATAACTGAAGTGGGAACCGTATGTATGCAGGACTATGAATGTCCTTCCGCCACGGTTTTGCTTTATCTGCTGGCGCAAAGGCTTCAGCAGTTCGGTGTCGTCAGCGTTGCGGGAAAGGCTGTCATGGAGGAAAAGACAGTAGTCTGCCTGCTCACCGAGGAAGTCGATGAAGGAGTGGTTGCGCCGCTGGTTGGAGAGAAAGACTGTGTGATAACCGGCTTCGCGGAATGCCTGCATTATGCCTTTCGAGCGGTAAAGGATGTCATAATCCTCGGCATCGGCTGGCGACAGGAGTATCGGCACGCTTTTGTGCGTGGTGTTGCTCTGGCTCATGTAGTCGGTAAAGACGGTCAGTCCCTCGGTCTTTGACAGCACAGGATTGGTAGGACGCTTGTAACCGTACAGCTGCCAGTTGTCGGCACGGCTCGTTTCGCCGATTATGAGCACCACTGTCTCCGGCTCATTGTCGGTGAAAGTGCAGCGTGCATCATATCTGAAGTCTTTCGAAGTCTCCTTATATTCGCAGGAAGCCTCCAGTCTGCCGAATGCCATGGCGAAATTGCTGATGGCATTGACAGGGAAAAGGTCGTTGGCGGGGCAGTAAGGTGTGCTTGCAGTCAGCGTGAAAGTGACGAGCAGAGCCACGGATGTGGCGCACAGGGCAGGGAAACGCTGCATCCTTATGAATGTCCTGTCCATCTCCTGATGCCTGGCCCATTGCATGGCGGCAATGGTAAGTGTGGGGATATAAATCACCACTACCCACACTATTGCGGGCAACAGTTGTGAGAGAAGTTCGTTTACCTCGCCTGCATTGGTGGTGACGAGGTTGAGCCACATATCCACTGCTATCGGTCCTCTGCCGTAGAGATAGGTGAGCACCATCTGGAAAGCGCCGAGAAAGAGCAGCGGGAAGAGCATTATCATGGTGCGTCCAGTCTTTCTTGACAGCGTGAGGACAAGCCAATAGACGGTCAACGGCACTATGACATTGGCGATGCGTCCGGCTGGGGTCAACCGTTCTGTTACTGCCAGAATCACGTTTGGCAGTATGAGCACCAGGAGATAGAGTAGATATGTCAGTTTTTGTTTCATCGTCTTTCTTTATATTTAGATGTGGAAACCAGCCGGTAATGTGGCTGGCACAGTGGCAGGTTGGGGGAATCAACCGACACCCCACAACCGACAACCATCAAAACGCCTCGTTGATATTGAATATGAATCCGGTGCCGTTGCGGCTGAAGCCATAGTCGAGGCGCACGTTTACGCCCTTCTTGAATTGCCATCTGTAGCCCAAACCGGCGTTTGGCAATATCCGGCTCCATCGTAAGTCCTTGTAACGTGGGAACACTTCGGCGGCGCCGACCCACAACACGATGCCGTTGCGGTGCCAGATGTGCTGTCGCAGTTCCAGCTGTGCGTCGATGACATTCTTGTCACGGTAGCGTCCTTCGTAGTAACCGCGCATCCTGTTGCTCGATCCCACGTCGGCAAGCATAGGCCACGGCACGTCTCCAGCCGACTGTCTGGTGTGCAGTTCGCCTGCTATGATGGCGCCTTTCCATGCCTTCCGGTAGGTGGCAAGCTGGAGTTCAGCCGACCAGTAGGTGCTGTTGTTGCCGAGAAAAGCCGGATTTGACGTAAGGTCAAGCTGCACAAACCATCCTCTCGAAGCATTGAGCATGAAGTCGCGGGAGTCGAGCGTGTAACTCATTCCGAGCCCCACGTCGCTCACAGTCATCGGTTGTCCGGCAAGTAATTGCGGAGCTTGATCCTTTAGTTTGTAGGCATGGACATACTGATAGCGGGCAATAGGTCCGAGATAGCTATGTCGATTGATAGGTATAAGGAATCGAGTCATCACCTCAAACTTCGTTCTGCTGTATTTGCTCTTATTGTCATCGTCGTCGCTCTGCGGATAATTGAATCCCCAGAGATATGACGGGAAGGTATAGACATACAGACGGTAGTCGAGACGGTAACGCTTCCTGGGGAAAATATTGTTGCCTCTCAGTCCTATCATAAGGAATGCTTTCGACGTCACATCGCTGTAGAGCGAAGCGTTCGACTTCTCCAGAGTGCTGTCAGAGCGGTCTGTGGAGTAGAGCGCAGATGCCACCATGCCGATTCCGAAACCGGTGTCTGTGGCGTAATGCGGACCACCTATTATTCCGAAGTCTATCTTCTTGTCGGGCTTGGGCTTGTCCGACTCGGCGAAATATTCCAGCAGCCACGCCACGAGTCCCTGCTTTGTCTTGATAGTATCAGCGTCATCCGTCGCCTTGCATTCTGTCGTCATTGCCGCCGAAGCCGGATTCCCGCTTCCGTCAGCAGTCGTTTCGGTTGCCGGACAGTCCTGCGCATAGGCAGAGAAGGTGCCGTAAAGCAGTGCGGCAGTTATGGTGAATGATTTCGTGATGAGGCTTTTTGTATATTGAAATGCTTGCTTTATCATTGCATGTTCCATAATTACGTTGTCGTGCAAAGATAGCGCTTTTTTCGATACAATATATAATTTCATAGTGAAAAAAGTCTTAAAGCCACACCTTTGGGTAAAAATTGGACAGTCCGTTCCTCCTTTCCAACCAATTATTCTGACAATATGACCAAGCCTTTCCGCGCGTGTTTCCTTCCCTTTTCGGATAGTCATGATGTAGAATGGAAATGTAACAGGGAATGGATAATATGTAACAGGGAACAGGAGATAAGCTTATTCTCGCTTGAACAAACTCTTTGCTGCCACCTGTCGCAAGCGAAAAATTGTCCTGTTTTTCCGTTTCTGTTTCCTTGTAGAATTATGCTGTTGTAACACACTGGAAGTCAATGAAATGCAAAAGCATAGATGTTACGTTGCAAAAGCATAGCTTTTACGTCCTAATAACTATGCTTTTACAGTGTCATATCTATGCTTTTACCGCCCAATATCATAGCTATTGCAAAATGATAGCTTTGATGTCACCTTTTTGTTCCATTTTTCCCTTGCCGGGAAATGGGGCAATCATGGGGGATGTCCGGATGCTGACAATCACATATCCCTTAATCTCCGCCCCAGATATCAGGATTATCCCATTCGAAACAATTGGAATCGTCTTCCACAGGGAATGTGTCTATCACAACGTCACCGTCACCTTGCACTACTGATGCGCCTGTCAGGCTGCATGTATCTTCTGTCTCCACGAAATATACTGTTGGAGGTATGTATCCTTTCTTAATCATTGTTATCCTTATTGTCGTGTTTCTGAAATCCCCTTGTTTATACCTTCACCTTCTTTCCCTTCACGATGTATATGCCCTTTGGCAAGCCTTCGAGGGAGTTGGACTTCCGCAGAAGCTGACCGTTGATGCTATATACTCCGTCAGGCTTTTCCGTTTGAGGCAGAGAGAACATCGGGTCAGCAATGATATCCTCGATGCCTGTTGCGCTTTCTTCTATGTCATTGATGAACAGTTTCACCTGCTTGGCTGGCGCAGTGGTGCCGGAGCCGGATTCGGTGTTGGGCAGTTCAAACCAGCAACGGAATGCTTTCAGGCCATATTTCTGTCCATTTGGCACCTTATACATCGTGCCACCATTGAGGAAATAGTCGCCTGCGAGATTGTCGCGCTGCACGTTTTCATCAGTGTAGAAATGGCCTTTGTTATCCTTGGTGTAGTATGTCTTTGCCAAAGTGCCCTTGCATAGCATCTTGTTTTCACTGGCGGAAGTCTGTGTGGTTGACACCCAATGCTTGTCAATCTTATCATTTAGCAGAGTGCGGTCGAGAGAGATGCCGGAGATGTCATAGTGGTTTTCTGCCACAGTCATGGTTCCTGATGTGTATCTGGGCACACCATCCTCGGCATTTGTGATGCTTTCATTCTCGTCGAGCCAGTATTGATTGCCGGCTTTCTTGAGACGTGGCGTGGTATAGGCATGGTTTGTACCCGGACCTTTGGTAGGCTTTATAATATAAGGTGTGAAAGCCTCGAGCATGGGGTCTTCATCTTTCTGGCAATCTACGGTCTTGAAGCGAACGCTTTTGGAAGTAAGTCTATAGAGTTTGGCAAGCAACACTTCATCGCCGAATGTACGTTTCATCTGTCCGTAGTTTAATGATACGGGGAGAATGATGGTGTTCCACTTGTTGAGAGTGAAGGAACGACGCAGATGGAGCACCGTGTTCTTGTATTCATCCACTGTCTTTGTCAGATATAGAAGGTCGGGATTGTCCTCGTCCAGCACAAGGTGTGGCGCCTCGGACTCGCCTGCATATAGCATTCTGAAATTGTCGAATGCAGTCCATTCGCCCGCTGCGGAGGCGCTTTTGTCGCCGTCTATCTGAATGCCGAAGAGGAGTGCAAAAGATTCTCCCAATAAGTCTATGTTCTCTTGTGTTACATGCATCATGACCTGATTCTCATATTTGCCATCATAGAAAGCCTTGCCGGCTCCCAGAAGGTCCTTCGGACCGTTTGCTTCGAGTGGATTTAGTGGAGTCGTTGAGACATATGGTTTTCCTTGAAGGTGGTTAACCCAATCCGTAACAATGAGTTTAGCAAGCCCATTAGTATTGCTGAATCCATTGCATCTGAAAATATACCAGCCCGGTTTGGTGACATGTACCGACTGAGTAACAGAATACTGATGAACCTCTTTGATGTCGGCACAAAAATATTTTCCATTATCCCTTAGGTATTCTTCATCATTGAGTTTGTTACCCTTATAATAGTTCTCTGTTCCTGTCTTATAGTAATCTTCTACTCCAAATCGTACTTTAAATCTGTCTCCTGAGGGTCCCCAAATGTTAGCATTGGTTGTGCTATAATTGAAATTAGGATTCTTAAGCAGGAATGTAGCATCAATAGGAGCAGAGAGGTCGGACGGTGATTTGTCGAACAACTCATAGTATTCTCCGACAGTTATCAATTTCCAGACCTGATATTCGCTGTTCTCTGTTGTCGCTATAGCATCACAAAGGTTACCATCCTTATCATCAGGCGTTGCCGTGAGGTATCTATTGCCGTAAGTATGGAGTTTATAGACCTTGTTATTGTCAGCATAACCATCAGCCTTTTCAAAAATCCAACCAAATTGACGTTTGGTATCTGTTGGAAGGCGTCCAGGATATACACCGTTCTTGTGTTTGTCATCATCAATATACTGCATATAACTATACTGATTATCGTAATCTGCAGTATAATTCTGCCAAGTACGGATATTATAAACACCTTCAGTTTTGGGGTACTGGTATATCCAGAGGTACATACCATAGTCATTCAAGGAGGCATGACGACCGTATGACCCACCGATATTAAAGAATTTCTGCGTCTTTACGTTAAGAAGCAGGAAGGTAAACGGGCGGGCTTCCGGACTATTCGGAGTGGTTAGGTGAGTGTTGTCCGTGTTGATAATCTTGTCCGGATCGGTACCTACCAGCTTGGCAACGTCGAGTTGAGCTCCCCCGCTCTGCGCAGATGCGTGGCAAAGGGATAAACATATAAATGCAAAAAGAAAAATAAAGCGCTGGCACATAGCCTCGCCATTGGAACGCTTTGAGAGTAAACCTTTAGTGTCCATAATCTTATAACTGTTAAAATGAAATATTGCTACTGCCTATAATCCCACCTTCAACGGTGCAATTGTGTCGTATTAAAACAATCTAATAATAGAAAGTCCTGAATAATTGTCATAATTTTTTGCGTTGCAAAGATAATGAAAATCTCCTTAAAATGCTTGATGGGGGGTAATTTTTCGTATTTTTTAACTAAAAAGCAAAATTCATTTGGGGCAATCAAAGTTTTTTTATAACTTTGCCCCAAAGTTCTTAGCCGGATACCTCTGGCAGATGTTTTACCCATTAATCTAATATTATAATATGGCTTTTACGAACAATATCATGATTGTCCGCCACAAGTTGTTGACCGAACTCGTGAAACTATGGAAAAACGATGAATTGATAGACCGCATTGACCGTCTGCCTATCGAGCTGAGTCCACGACGTTCCAAGCATGAAGGACGCTGCTGTGTGCATAAGGAGAGAGCTGTATGGCGATATAAGTCACTCCCGCTCCTGGGATTGACTATGGAAGACGAAACGGATGAGCTGACTCCGCTCTCCGAATATGCCATGCGTGCCATGAAAAGAGCCGGTAGCGGCGCTCCAAAAGAAGACATATTATGCGTCATTGACGAGGCTTGCTCCTCCTGCGTGCAGATCAATTACGAGATAACAAACCTGTGCCGGGGATGTATTGCCCGCTATTGCACCACCAACTGTCCTAAAGGTGCCGTGCATCTGAAGAAGAACGGACAGGCTTGGATCGACCATGATGCCTGCATCAGTTGCGGTATATGCCACGACAGTTGCCCTTACCATGCCATCGTCTATATCCCTGTGCCTTGCGAACAGTCATGTCCTGTCAAGGCCATAAGCAAGGATGAGCGCGGCGTGGAGAATATCGACAAGAGCAAATGTATATACTGCGGCAAGTGTCTGAATGCATGCCCGTTTGGTGCTATCATGGAAGTGTCGCAGGTGTTTGATGTCCTTTACCGCATAAAGAACAAGAAAAAACTCGTCGCAATCGTGGCTCCAGCCATTCTGGGACAGTTCCAGGTGGGCAAGGAGCAGATATATGGCGCTCTGAAAGAGATTGGTTTTGCCGATGTAATCGAGGTAGCACAGGGCGCAATGGAGACAGTGGAGCATGAAGCCCATGAACTCTTGGAGAAACTGGAGGAAGGTCAGCAGTTCATGACCACGTCATGCTGCCCTTCATACATAGAGATGGTGAAGAAACATGTGCCAGGTCTGGAGAAATATGTTTCCGATACGCGCTCCCCGATGTACTATACCGCACACCTTGCAAAGCAGAAGCATCCGGATGCAGAGGTGGTATTTGTAGGTCCTTGCGTAGCAAAGCGCAAGGAAGCACAGCGCGATGAGGATGTGGATTTCGTCATCACATTCGAGGAAATCTCATCTATCTTCGAAGGATTGGGCATAGATGTGGCCGCGACAGACCCTTATGCTATGGATATTGAGTCAGTGCGTGAAGCCCATTCATTCGCTCAGGCAGGCGGCGTAGCTGGCGCAGTGCAGTCATATCTGAAAGAGAAAGCCAGCACTTTCAAGCCTATACAGATCTCGAATCTCAACAAGAAGAACATCGCTCTCCTTCGTGCTTATGCCAAAACGGGCAAAGCTCCAGCACAGTTTATTGAGGTAATGGCGTGTGAAGGCGGATGTATCACCGGACCATGTGTACATAATGAATTGAATGCAGGAAAGCGTAAATTAGCTAAAGAACTGGACAAGGAAACAAAGACTTATGAAGATATGGATTGACAGACTGCGTCGAGACCACACTCTCGCTCCTGAGGGCTACCTGAGACTATTGGGTACGAAGGATTCCGATGCGGTGGAATATCTGCATCGGCAGGCGCGGGAGGTGGCTGTTCGGCAGTTTGGTCATGACATATATATCCGCGGACTGATAGAGGTGGGCAACCGATGTCGCAATAATTGCTTGTATTGTGGCATTAGGGCGGCAAACGCCTCGGTAGTGCGCTATGAGATGACAAAGGACGAAATCCTGAACTGTTGCCAGAATGGATACAGGTTAGGCTTTCGTACTTTCGTATTACAGGGTGGGGAGAAAGCCGGCAACTACTCGATGTGGGAGGATGTGGTACGCTCTATCCGCTCTTCTTACCCCGATTGTGCCATTACGCTCTCTCTGGGCGAGATGACGAGAGAGGAATATGAGGGACTCTATCGGGCTGGAGCCAATCGCTATCTGCTTCGTCATGAGACTTATAATGCCGCACATTACAGGATGCTGCATCCTGAGACGATGTCGCGGGAGCATAGACTGAAATGTCTGCAATGGCTGAAAGACATAGGTTATCAGACCGGCACCGGTATTATGGTGGGCAGTCCCGGACAGACATTGGAGCATCTGGTGGAGGATATATGCTTCATAGAGCGCTTTCGTCCGCAGATGATAGGGCTCGGACCTTTCATTTCCCAGCAAGATACTCCTTTCCGTGATTGCCCTTCTGGCAGTGCAGACCTGACATTACGCTTGCTTTCCATCTTCCGCCTGATGTTTCCATCGGCTTTAATACCGGCTACCACAGCCTTATCCACATTGCTTGCCGATGGAAAAGAGCAGGGAATAATGGCTGGAGCCAATGTGGTGATGCCAAACTTGTCGCCTGCCGCCTATCGTTCCAATTATGCTTTGTATGACAACAAGGCTGCTATGGGAACGGAAGCTGCCGAAGGCATTGCTCTGCTAAAGCAGGAATTGGACAGAATAGGGTATCGTATATCGATGGATCGTGGTGACTATCGTGAAGTTTTAATATAGTTATGGACAAGAATTATAATCCTGCCTCTGATAAGGCTGAAGAATTTATCAATCATCAAGAGATTCTGGATACATTGCAATACGCATCTGATCATAAGAATGATCGCGCATTGATAGAGAGTCTGCTTGATAAAGCTGCAAAGTGCGGTGGATTGAATCACCGTGAGGCAGCCGTGCTTTTGGAATGCGATGAGTCTGATTTGACTGAACGCATCTGCCATTTGGCGAAAGAAATCAAACAGCGATTTTATGGCAATCGTATTGTAATGTTTGCGCCACTTTATCTTTCAAACTATTGTGTTAATGGTTGCATATATTGTCCGTATCATGCTAAAAATAAGACTATCGCTCGCCGTAAACTGACACAAGAAGAGATAAAACGCGAAGTGGTGGCACTACAGGACATGGGTCATAAACGCTTGGCACTGGAAGCTGGCGAAGACCCAAAGCACAATCCGATAGATTATATCCTGGAGTCTATTCAGACCATCTACGGCATTCATCATAAGAATGGTGTCATACGTCGCGTCAATGTCAATATTGCCGCTACGACGGTGGAGAACTATAGGAAACTGAAAGATGCTGGTATCGGCACGTATATCCTCTTTCAGGAGACATATCACAAAGAGCATTACGAGGAACTGCATCCTGCTGGGCCTAAGAGCAATTACGCTTATCATACCGAAGCCATGGACCGCGCTATGGAGGGAGGCATTGATGATGTGGGAATAGGCGTGCTCTTTGGGCTTAATCTCTATCGTTATGACTTCGTAGGACTGCTGATGCACGCAGAGCATCTTGAGGCAAAGTTTGGTGTCGGACCGCATACCATCAGCGTGCCACGCATCTGTCCGGCTGACGATATTTCGACAGAAGACTTCCCTGACGCCATTTCCGACGATATGTTTGCACGCCTCGTGGCAGTAATACGTATTTCCGTGCCTTATACGGGCATGATTATCTCCACCAGAGAGTCGGAAGCAGTACGACGCAGAGTGCTGGAACTGGGCGTCTCACAGATTAGTGGAGGCTCGCGAACCAGCGTTGGCGGTTACGCTGAAGCCCAGCATGAACACACTGAGCAGTTTGACGTCAGCGACCATCGTTCGCTGGATGAGATAGTAGGCTGGCTGCTCGATCTCGGTCATATCCCAAGTTTCTGCACCGCTTGTTATCGTGAGGGTCGCACCGGTGACCGCTTTATGTCGCTTGTAAAGTCCGGACAGATAGCTAATTGCTGTGCTCCAAATGCCTTGATGACACTGATGGAATATCTCGAAGATTATGCTTCACCAGAGACAAAGGCAAAAGGACAGGCAGAGATAACCAAGGCTGTGGCACATATTCCTAACCCAAAAATCAAGGAGATTGCGATGAAACGTCTGGAGGAAATCAAGTCCGGACGCCGTGATTTCCGCTTCTGACCTCCTGCTTATGAACAATACTCCGCAAGTTTCACGTTTGCATATTGCTATCATCGGTGTGCGCAATGCCGGTAAGTCCTCTCTGCTGAATGCCTGGACTGGGCAGGATGTGTCCATCGTCTCTGATGTAGCCGGCACCACTACCGACGCTGTGCGGAAAGCAGTGGAGCTGCCCCGCCTCGGTGCTTGCGTGCTGCTGGACACTCCTGGCTTTGATGATACAGACAAGCAGTTGGGATATCTGCGCATTGACAGGATGGAAGCTTCGCTAAAGGAGGCTGACATCGTCATCTTAGTGGCGAGCAGTCCAGCCATTTCGGATGTGGAACGGGAATGGATTGGCTATCTGAGACGCAAAGGAACTCCTTGGCTTCTCGTCTTAGGAAAGGCAGATTTTGTCAGTGAAGCGGAAAAAGTAGCCGAAGGCTTGGGAAAAGAACTGAAGGTTTCTGCTGTGGCTGTCAGTGCTTTACGTAGAACTGGCTTTAATAAACTAATGGAATCGCTGCTCCAACTCTTGCCCCCGGATTTCGGACAAGAGACTATTACGGGCAATCTGGCTAAAGAAGGCGATAGGGTGATATTGGTGATGCCTCAGGATAACGCAGCTCCTAAGGGCAGACTGATACTGCCTCAGGTGCAGACCATCCGCGAATTGCTGGACAAACACTGCATTGTCACTTGCTGTACGCCAGACAAACTGAGAGAGACATTGGATTCTTTTCGGGAGAATCCCGACCTGATTATCACCGACTCACAGGTCTTTCCACAGGTGTTTGAGCAGAAACCAGCCGGCAGCAAACTGACTTCTTTTTCCGTCCTGTTTGCTGCTTACAAGGGTGATGCAAAGGTGATGAAGCAAGGGGCGGAAAGTATTGTCCATCTGACAGAGAACTCTCACATTCTGATAGCTGAGGCTTGTGCTCATGTGCCTACTGGTGAAGACATCGGAAGGGTGAAACTTCCTCGTCTGCTTCGCAAGCGATTAGGCGAAGGATTGCAGATTTCTTTTGTCAATGGACGTGATTTCCCAAAGGATTTGTCGCCTTATAATCTCGTCATTCATTGCGGTGCCTGTATGTTCAATCGCCGATATGTCCTGGAGCGCATCCGCACATCGCAGGAGCAACACGTTCCTATTACCAATTACGGAATGGCAATCGCCTTCCTTACCGGCATACTTCATCAGATAGATATGGATGCTTAGTACGAGGAATCACTTGCCCGTAATGCGTGAAAGATTGAGCAATATAGTGTGAGCAAAAGGGCAATAGAGCGTGAAAGATAGGGCAATAGAATGCTTCAGATTACTTTAATCTGCTGACGCCACCGCCCTTTTTGAATTGCAGGACGCCCTTTTGGAGGCAATGATTCTTGTGGTCGAGCACGTAGTCTGGATTGAAAGCCCTGCCATTGATGCGGGTTTCAAAATGCAGATGCTCGGTAGTGGCGCGACCAGTGCGCCCCGTTAGGGCAATGACGTCACCGGCTTTTACCTTGTCGCCCACAGTGACGAGGTTCTTGCTGTTGTGAGAATAGCGGGTCTCCAGACCGTTGGCATGGCGGATGGTGATGCATTTGCCGTAGGCGGAATAGGTGCCAGCCTGCACCACAAGACCGTCAAAGACGGCATATATCTCCTTCTTTGGAGCATTCTTGATATCTACTCCGGAGTGACGGCGCTTGCCTCCATAGCCACTAATGACGTGGGAATCATCGAGAGGGTAGCGGAACGACTTGATAGCGTCGAGGTCAAGACGATAGACTGCTTTGTCGCCAAAAGGATTATTAGTGTCCATGCTCATGCCTTTTGGCTCCTTGTTTTTTGGTTCCTTGCGTGTGGTCTTTATGTCGATGCCTTCCTCTGTCTTTTTGAAAGTGGCAATCTGATTGTACAATGTGTGTGCTTTGACATCGAGAATAATCTCAGGATTGATTCTTCTTCCATTCACCATGATGCTGAAAAGGCAATATACCCTGCCAGCGGTGCCACCTACGATGGCGATGGTCTGACCGGCTTTCACTTGGTCGCCCACTCTGACAAGGTTTTGGGCGTTGTGTCCATAGACCGTCTCCAGACCGTTGTGGTGGCGCACTACGATAACGTTCCCGTGTGTGGAACTGCGTCGTGAGAGGCGGATTGTACCGTCAAACATTGCCTTCACCGCATCTCCTTTCTTGGTCTCTATTTCTATTTCGTAGGAATTTACGTCCTCCACCTTGCCTACAGGCAGAGGGAAAGAAAATTTATTCTTCTTATATTGTGAGAAATCCACTTGGAAAGCATTGGAATGAGCGAATAGTCCAGGTGTCTCGATGCTTATCTGTTGCTGCTCGTGTGGGGTGAAATCTTCTGCTGTATGCACAGTCAGTACAGTGATGAGGAATAATATTATTGCGATAAATCGTTGCATGGATAATATAGAGTGATTGATAATTGTATTTTTTTTCGTAGCACGAAATCCTTACAAAGGTAATAAAAAATCTGCTATTTCCTCTTCTTCAGAGCTTTGAATTATGTTTTTTTATGATAAGTTATCGCTGATTTTGATGTTCTAAAAAAGGCGAAAAACATCATTTTTTTTCATAAAAACGCACGTATTTCAGATAATATTTATAATTTTGCATATAATATTTGTAGAATGCCGACTTTGCCGCAGATGCAGAGGACGAAAAAGCGTGTCAGACAATGAGATAAGAGGCAGAAGACAAGAGAGCTTAAACGATATATATAGAATTAGAAACCTAAATGAAACAACAGATAGTCTATAACTTGGAAGAGTATGCAACGAAGTATCAACTGAAGGATATCTTCGGGGCTTATGCCGCTCATTTTTCCGTCAGTGGAGGCTACGGTGACTGCACTTTCAATTCTGTGGCTATCGAGAATGCAGACGATTTGTTTCATAGCATGGTGACGGAGCGTGCTTTGTTTGCCAAACTTCTTCTGGTGAAGCAGGGTAGTTGCACGATAAAGTTGCAGATAAAAGGTGACGAAGAGACAGTAACTCTCTCGCCAAAGACGCTTCTGACGGTCACAGCAAAGGAGGTGGGCGAGATTATAGATGTGTCGGACGACTTTGATGCAGAAGTTATTTTGGTGGATGAACCTACCTCGGATAATGCTTGCCGCTACCAAATAGCCAACGAAAAATATAATAGTATCTTAGACATCTTCCATTTTGTTCGCGATATAGTGCGCCGTCAGCATATCAACAAGATAGAGATGATCCGCAGTATGTTCAATGTCTTGAGGCTCATCATCGAGGAGTTGCCTTACGAGGAATGCTCCGTATCCCATGACCTCGGGCATAAGAAAGAGGTGTATGAGATATTCCTTCACCACCTCTACCGCAATTTCCGCAAGGAGCGCCAGATACGTTTCTATGCCGACAAACTGAATGTTTCGACGGCTTATCTCTCCAGATTGGTGAAGGAGATAAGCGGTTCCACAATCAATGAGCACGCCACATCGCTGGTATATAAGGAGATATGCAATCTGCTGACCCATTCCGACATGACGGTAGGGGAGATAGCTGACCACCTGAGTTTCAGCGACCAGAGCGCCATGACCAATTTCTTCAAGCAGCGTTCGGGTATGAGTCCGCTGGCTTACCGCAACAGGTAAGCCTTAGGATTCCAACAGAGTCCCTGATAAAATATCAATAAATAAAAACAATCAAAAAATAAATAAGTTGTGAGTGCGGGTTGGATTACACTATAGGGCGGTTCTATAAATTAGCTTTGTTATATTTCGAGGCTATTTTCGAGGTCAAAGTGTAAGTGAGCGAAGGAGTTATGCGGTGCATAACGACTGAACGAACTTACGCTTTGAGCCGAAAAGAGACCGAAAGATAACAAAACGTCAGATCCGAAATAACTTCTATATAAACGGTGGTAATTTATAGAACCGCCCTATAATACCGCCAACTGCCAACCAACACCCCTCAACTTTTATACCAACGGAAAAATGGAACAAAAAGGTGAAGGCAAAGCATTCATTTTGCGATGTCTAAGCTTTCACGCTGCAATATCTATGCTTTTACCTCCTAATATCTATGCTTTTACCTCCTAATATCTATGCTTTTACCTTCTAAAAGCTATGCTATTGCAACGCGTTTGTAATCAATGGGTTACACGATAGCTTTCCTCTTGTGTTTCCGTAAGGGAAAAATAGAACAGAAATGATAGGCAACAGGATGGGTTCTGCTTATTGAATAGTCCAATTATGGTAAGTTATTTCGAACTGTACGGTTGAAATTACATAATACGCCCTGCAAGGGCAGAAGCTCTTAGCCCAGGGCATCGCCCTGGGTATTACGATGAATGATATCAACGCCCTGCAAGGGCAAAAGCATTACAACAACAATGAGTCTGTTACGCTTTTGCCCTTGCAGGGCGTTGGTATTCATTCCATTATAACCCAGGGTGTTGCCCTGGGCTATGAGCTTTTTGGGCCTTCAGCCCGTTTCAACCGTACAGTTCGAGTTATTTTCTTACCGTCACTAAGGCTTCCAGACAGTTCTTGTTGTTTTGTTGTTTAGTTGTTCAGTTGTTTGCATAGCGGTTTGTGCATTCAACAAGACCACAACAAACAACAAGAAGCCTGTTCGCGATATCCATAAGAGATAGAGGAATCGCTGACAGGCTTCTCTTCATAGTTGCTTAGATTAAGGTTAATAAAGTTTTTATAGGCTCATTGGGATATGTGTGTTTTTTAGTAGAGCCTTGTATATTTTTATTCATTCAAGTTTCTTTTTTCACAAAAAGAAACGAAAAGCAATCATATTTGAGGGAAAGAATCTTCCCGGTTCGGTGTCCCACTTCACCGGGAAGTTTTTTATATTCACACTTTTAACAAATTATTATTTCAAGGTAAACTGATGAGACTGAAGCATCTTCTTAGGATCGAGAGCCTTGTCGAGCTCTTCCTGGCTCATCACGCCCTGCTCGATTACGATGTCATATACAGAGCGACCTGTAGCATGAGCTTCCTTCGCAATCTTTGTTGCGTTCTTGTAACCGATGATTGGGTTGAGGGCAGTAACGATACCGATGCTGTTCTTCACCATTTCGTAGCAGCGCTCCTTGTTGACTGTGATGCCGAGAACGCACTCCTCAGTGAGGGTTTCGATAGCGTTCTTCATCCATGTGAGGCTCTCGAAGAGGCTTGCAGTGATGATTGGCTCCATCACGTTGAGCTCAAGCTGGCCAGCTTCTGCAGCGAAAGAGATGGTAGTATCGTTGCCGATAACCTTGAAGCAAACCTGGTTTGTCACCTCTGGGATAACAGGGTTTACCTTACCTGGCATGATAGAAGAACCAGGAGCCTTGGCTGGGAGATTGATTTCATTGAGACCGCAGCGAGGGCCGGAAGCCATGAGGCGGAGGTCGTTGCATATCTTGGAGAGCTTGATAGCAAGACGCTTCAGAGCAGAAGAGTAGCTGACGTAAGCACCAGTGTCAGGAGTAGCCTCCACGAGGTCGGTAGCAGAAACGAAGTTCTCACCGGTAAGCTTGCTGAGGTTTGCAGCGCAGAGCTTGGCAAAGCCAGGAACAGCGTTGAGACCAGTACCGATAGCAGTACCGCCCATGTTGATTTCGTGGAGCAGCTTGACGTTGCGCTCAAGGTTGAGGATTTCCTCTTCAAGGTTGTTGGCGTAAGCATTGAACTCCTGACCGAAAGTCATAGGAACAGCGTCCTGAAGCTGTGTGCGACCCATCTTGATGGCATCGAAGTACTCTTCAGCCTTGTAGCGGAAAGCGCTGATGAGACCTGTCAGAGTACCTACCAGGTGTGCATTCATGCGAATCAATGCAAGGCGGATAGATGTAGGGTAAGCGTCGTTGGTGCTCTGACCGCAGTTGGCGTGGTCGTTAGGAGAGCAATACTGGTAATCACCCTTGTCGTGACCGAGGATTTCGAGAGCGCGGTTTGCGATTACCTCATTGATATTCATGTTTACAGAAGTACCTGCACCACCCTGTATCATGTCGATAGGGAAGTTTTCGTGCCACTGACCGTCGATGATCTCGCGGCAAGCCTGTGACATGGCGCTTGCGATTTCGTCGCTGATCACGCCGAGAGAGTGGTTTGTCTGAGCGGCAGCCAGCTTCACGTAAGCGTTGGCGATGATGAAGTCAGGATAGTCGCGCATTGTCTTGCGTGAGATATGATAGTTGTTGATACCACGCTGGGTCTGCACACCGTAGAGCGCGTCAGCAGGAACCTTGAGCTCACCAAGAAGGTCAGCCTCTACTCTGTAATTCTTTTCGTTAGCCATGATGTTTAGTTATTTAAGTCTTTGAATTTTGGTTCTCATATTAGGTAAAGTATAAGTCACTCCTTATGATGTAAATAAGTTGTTCCTTATTTCTGGTGCAAAGGTACGCCAAATATTTCATACTCCATTTATAAAAAATGAACCATTATTTGTAAAAAGCGTACTATTTGCAGAAAATCCTATGATTTCTGTCCGAAAGCACAGTTCTGCTTCCGTTTTTTATATGCTTTTGCCTTGCTCTTATATATAATAAGGTGTAAATGGCATTTGCTCGTCTTGTTGTTGTATTGTTTGGCTGTTTGCTTGTCTTGTTGCAAGAAAGTATCGCCTTTTGTCTGTCGTGATGATTTTCCGACAGTCTCGAATGGTGTCTGTCAGCCACTGTATTGTCCGCTTACCGGGCAAAATTTCCATCGAATAAAGCAACAAAAAGACGATATTAACCCACGAAACGGGGTGCGAGACTCTTTTTTTGTTAGATTTTTCATTTTTTTTTGATTTATATGTTGGTTTTATTAAGAAATATTGTATCTTTGCATCCGAAACATTTGTTACCGATTATGATAGTGATAAGGAATTTAATACTTTGAAACGAAATAATATACATTATAAATTAGATATATTCTAACACAAAAACAAGGTTCATGAAAAAAGTACATCTATTGATTGCTTTCTTGTTGATGCTTTCTGTGGCTTGCCCTACGCAGTATGTAATGGCGCAGCAACCGCAGAGCAACAAGGACGCGAAAGAGTTGGGAGGCGGGAAAATTCTCACCACTGTAGAGGGAGTCGTAGTCTCTGCTGAGGACGGCTTACCAGTCATAGGTGCAAGCATTCTGGGCAGTGATGGCAAGGCATTGGCTGTCACCGACGAAAACGGACGCTTCCATCTGACTAACATTCCAACCAGTTACAAGTTGAAGATCTCCTATATCGGCCTCACCACCGTGGAGATGACTCCAGCTGCCAACATGAAGGTAGTCCTCCATTCTGACAGCAAGGCGCTCGATGACGTGGTGGTAACCGGTATGTTCAACCGTAAGAAGGAAGGTTTCACAGGTTCTGCAGTTACCATCAAGGGTGAAGACCTCAAGAAATTCAGTACCAACAACATTGCCAAGTCCATCGCAGCCCTGACTCCAGGTCTGAACATCATGGAGAACAATCTGGCAGGTTCCAACCCTAACAGCCTCCCGGACATGCGTATGCGTGGCGGTGCAAACATGGATTTGAGCACCTCTTCCGAAGTACAGGCTGTGCAAGGCGAATATGAGACCTATGCCAACCAGCCGCTCCTCATCATGGACGGATTTGAGATTTCAATACAAACACTCGCTGACCTCGACCCTGACCGCGTCGCTTCAATCGTTATCTTGAAGGATGCCGCTGCTACTGCTATTTATGGTTCACGCGCTGCCAACGGCGTTATCGTCATCGAAAGCAAGACTCCAAAGCCTGGAAAGATATGGGTCACTTACGGTGGAGAGATGCGTGTGGAGGCACCGGACCTTTCCGCTTACAATCTGATGGATGCCAGAGAGAAGCTCGATGCCGAGTATAAGGCAGGAGTGTATATCGACGGCGGCGAGACCATTGACAGATGGCAACTTTATCAGTCAAAGCTCCAGAACGTGCTTTCCGGCGTTGACACCTACTGGCTCAGCAAGCCTTTGCGCACATCCATCCAGCAGCGCCACACCGTAACGCTGGAAGGTGGCGACGAAGCTCTGCGCTATCGTATGTACGTAGGTTACAATAATTCTCCAGGTGTGATGAAGAACAGCGGACGTGACGTGCTCACCGGTATGCTCGACTTCCAGTACCGCATGAAGAAAGTATTGCTGAAGAATAGCATTACCATCGATAACTCTACTGCAAACGAGTCAAATTACGGCAGTTTCAGCCAATACACCAAGCTGAACCCATACCTCACTCCATACGATGAGAATGGCAATATGCAGAAGATGCTGGATAATTTCGCCGGTACCAACACCCAGACGGCATCTTATCCTAACCCTCTTTATAACACCACTTTCCATAGCAAGGACAAGAGCACTAACTTCTCCGTGCGTGAATTGTTCAAGGTGGAATACAATCCTACTGATGAGCTCCGTCTGGAGGGTGCTTTCTCCCTCTCGAAGAGCGTAGGCCATCATGACGTATTCCGTCCTGCACAGCACACATATTTCGAGAACGAGCCCGATCCTACCAAGAAAGGTGACTACCGTCGCACCCAGAGTGAGGCAGTAAACTGGGGCGTTGACCTGACAGCGAGCTGGAACAAGCAGATCCAGGAGCACTACATCACCACCAATGCCCGCATGAGCTTGCTGGAGAACAGCACAGATTACTACGGCACTTATGTCACAGGTTTCCCTAATGACAACATGGACGACCTGCTCTTCGGCAAGAGATTCGATGAGGCAGTGTCCGGAAATGAGACCACAAGCCGCTCAGTGGGCTGGGTATTCAGTGCCGGCTACTCATATATGTATAAGTATTCCGTCGATTTCAATATCCGACTGGACGGTTCTTCAGAGTTCGGCACCGACAACCGTTGGGCTCCTTTCTGGTCAACAGGTTTCCGTTACGACGTGAAGAAGGAGAAACTCTTCAAGAATATCTCATGGCTCTCTGACTTCGTGGTGCGCGGCACTTACGGAACGACAGGCTCTCAGGGCTTCAACCCTTATCAGGCACACAGCTATTACAATTATTCACTCTTGTTGCCTTACTTCTCTTCCGACGGTACAGGAGCGGAACTCATGGCCATGCACAATGAGAGCTTGAAGTGGCAGACCACCAAGAGCACCAACTTTGCATTGGAACTCGGATTCCTCGACCATCGTATCACAGCCAGAATCGAGCACTACAAGAAGGTGACTGACAATCTCGTGACCGAAGTGACCCTCGCTCCGTCATTAGGTTTCGGCTCTTATCCGGAGAACGTGGGCAAGATAGAGAACAAGGGTTGGGAATTAAGCCTCTCCGGCATACCATACCGTAACTCTGCAAAGCAGTCATACTGGACCGTAACGCTCAATGCTTCCCACAACAAGGACAAGCTCGTGGAAATCTCAGAGGCTATGCGCCACATCAACGAGGCAAGCACAAAGGGCCTCGACAACGTGCCATTGCCACGCTATGAGGAAGGAAATTCCATGACAAGCATCTGGGTAGTGCCTTCTCTTGGCATTGACCCTGCATCCGGCAACGAGGTTCTCGTCAAGCGAAACGGAGAACTTACCAGCGCTGCAAACTACAGTGGCGTTGACGCTATCCCTATGGGTAACACAGAGCCTACATGGCAGGGCAACATCAACTCTTCATTCACATACATGGGTTGGGGCGTTGACGTAAGCTTCCGCTATAAGTTTGGCGGACAGGTATATAACCAGACATTGGTTGACAAGGTGGAGAATGCGGACCTCGTGTATAATGCAGACCGCCGCGTGACAGAGCTTCGCTGGCAGAAACCAGGCGACCACTCCATGTTCCGTGCGCTCAATCCTCACGGACAGGGCACAAAGGCGACCTCACGTTTCCTGATGGACGAGAATCTGTTCCAGGGAAGCACGCTCTCATTCTATTACCGTGCCGACACAAGGAACACCAAGTTCATCAAGGATCTCGGCTTGTCATCTGCAAGGTTGGGCTTCACGATGGAAGATCTCTTCTATATCTCATCAGTAAAGCGTGAGCGTGGTCTCGACTATCCATTCTCCCGTCAATTCACATTCTCACTGAACGTAGCATTCTAACCTTTAACTCACAAAGATAATCATGAAGAAATATTTATATATATTGGTGTTCTCAGTCCTGATGGGAAGCTTGACTTCCTGCAATGACTGGCTCGACGTATCACCAAAGGACAGAATTCCAGCCGACAAGATGTTTGAGTCGGAGTCTGGATTCAAGGATATCCTCACAGGAGCCTACCTCAAGTTGGGCACTGCAAACCTCTATGCCGGCGATCTGAAATACGCTTATCTCGACGAGTTGGCTGGATTGTATTGCGACTATCCTTCATATAATAGCAACAGCGTGTATAATCAGGCTTTCGTGTTCGATTATACCAACCAGTTCCTCAGCAAGAAGGACAATATCTATCTGGAGATGTATAATGTGGTGGCAAACCTCAATAACCTGCTCCAGAACCTTGAGACACACCGCGATGTGCTGAAAACCCCTCATTACTATGAGTGCATGAAGGGTGAAGCGCTCGGTCTGCGTGCTTTCGTGTATTTCGACCTTCTGCGTCTCTTCGGTCCAATCTACAGTGAGCATCCTGCAGATGCGGCAATCCCTTACAAGACCACTTTCGACAAGGAGGCAACACCTGTATTGCCAGCCAACAAGGTGGTGGAGAACATCCTGGCAGACCTTAAGGCAGCAGAGGCTCTCCTTGCTGAGCATGATCCATGCGATTTCCATACCGACGTCGAATCCCGCACGGAGTTTCTTTCAAACCGTGAGTTCCGCATGAACCTCTATGCTGTCAAGGCAATGCTTGCCCGAGTATATTGCTACTCTGGTCAGAAGGACCTTGCCGTACAGTATGCACAGCAGGTAATCGATGCAAACAAGTATTTCACTCTCTACAAGAGCCAGACTCCATCCAATTACAATTCCGTGCGCTTCGGCGAGCAGATCTTCGGACTCAAAGTCGATAAGCTCTCGAATCTGCTTGACCAGAACAGCATGAACATGGCTATCACCAGCCCGCAGCAGCGCTTTGGCATGAGTGCGGAGATGTTCGACAAGGTATTTGAAGGCTATACATCCGACTGGCGTCAGAATGTAGTGGCATTCAAGTGGGATGAAGGCCATCAGTATGCTTTCTGTCTCAAGTATAATCAGGCTCATCTGGACAGCTATGCCAATGATGGCAACAACTGTATTCCTATGATACGTCTCCCTGAAATGTATTACATCATCGCTGAATGTGCTCCTGATGCGCAGGCAAGTGTCGATGCTCTGAACGCTGTGCGCCAGTCTCGTGGTATCCCTTATAGCGAAGAGCTCCATCCTAATGGCTTTGACTCACCGGATGCTACTGCCATCGAGGGCAAGCAGCAGACCCGCCGTATCAATGAGATCATGAAGGAATACCGTAAGGAATACTATGCGGAAGGACAGCTGTTCTTCTTCCTCAAGGCTCATAATTACACCACATACTACGGTTGCGGCGTAGCTAACATGACAAGCAAGGAATATCAGATGCCATTGCCGGACAATGAAAAGATATTCGGCAACAACTCTACTACAAAATAAGGAGGAAAATAAATTATGAAGAAAATATTGTTTTATATCTCAGCTCTGGTGATGACTCTGTGCTACACCAGCTGCTCTGAGGAGAAAATAGCCATGTACGATCAGGAGCCTCGCATCAATTTCGACTATCGTACAGTATATGGCGACCTGCGTGACTCCGACTATGTGAAGAGAAAGACGGAGCCTTATCGTCTGGACAGCGTGCGCGTAAGAATCCAGGGCGATATGCTTACAGCGAGCCGCGACTTCTGCATCAAGAAGACAGACAACAAGGATTACGCCAATACGCTCGACATCCAGCTCGATGACAAATACACTTATTCTGCCATCGACACCGTATGTCAGTATGTATATTTCAAGATCAAGCGTCCTGAATACAAGGCTGGCAGAAAAGCATACGGATGCAATCTGGAGTTTGACCTTGCCAATCCTAACCATCAGTTTGCCAAAGGACTGATAGAAGAGCACACCGTAGAGGTAAACTATGTGTGGTCTATCACCGAGCCTGAGACATGGGGCGACTGGTATTGGAAGGGATTGGGTGACTTCAGCCCTATCAAGTATTGCTACATCATGGATGTATGGGGCAGAACCCTCGACTCTTTCATCACGGAAGACGGCTGGGCTTACGATGATGAAGAGGCTGATGCCGCTATCGAAGAACTGGATAAGGCATACACTGCATACAAGGCTGAGCACGGTCCAATCCTTGATGAGAATGGTAATGACATCTTCCCTGACGAGGAATAATAAAAAAAGCGACAAATCATGAAGAAAACATATTTCTATATCCTGGGCCTGATGACAATGGTTCTCGTCCAGAGTTGCTATGATGACAAGGGCAACTATGATTATAATTTTGATGCAGTCAACAAATTGACTGTGGAAATTCCTGAGGTGAAGGTTCGTATGCCAAAGGATGAACCGGTGACGGTGACGCTGACTCCTGAGCTGAAGCAGACCGTATCGCAGAGTGAAGACAATCTCACCTTCGAATGGAAGAAGCTCAAGAAGGGTGACAACATCAAGATAGGTTCAAAGCGCCTTGCTGACTATGATGATTATTCCACTGGCAAGGTATGTAATGTAGAGGTGGAAGCAGGCAATCCTGAGAGCATCGGAATGCTGCTCGTGATCAGTGACAAGGTCACTGGCCAGCAGTGGTTTGAACTTGGTAAGGTGGCTGTGGTAAAGCCTTTGAATCCTGCATGGTTCGTGTTGCAGGAGAATGATGCCCAGCATGGCATAATCGGAGCTGTGGAAGGCGATGCAAACGGCTTCTTCGCTTACTCTGATGTGTTCAAGTCTGAGACTGGTGAGTCCTTCTCTCTCGAAGGTAAGCCTCTCGCTATTGAGGCCAATGGCAGTTATGGATATAAGTCAATGGGCGGAACAAACTTTGCCAACCTGACCATTGCCACAGACAAGAACATTGCCACTTACTCTCCAAGCACATTGCAGATGATGTATGGCACCAATAAGATCATGTTCGAGAATGCCAAGAACAATGTCCCTGTCAATCTCTCTTTCTACAGAATGGACAAGAAAGGCGAGATGTTCGTGACTGACAAGAAGGCTTATTTCGCATACGATGACGGATGGTGCGTACCTTATTCTGTGTATGATATGCAGGAGAATGCCGACGGCGAGTCAAGTCAGGCTATATTCCTTCCTACATCTTTCGCATCATTCGGCAATTCTGTGCTGGCTTTCAACAAGGAGACCCATCGCTTCCGCATTGGTGCGGCTTTCTCATCCATGACCGATTATTTCATGACTTCTTACTATAAGTCACAGTATTACCGTAAAGGTTCCCCATGGACTGACGCGAAGCCATTGGTATTCCGCGACTTGTCCGAGGATGCAGAGGGCAATTATGCCTTTAATCCGAACCTCGTGGATCCGTCATTGGACGTATGTGACATCCTCCGTGGTGGCGATAACGGCTATTATGCCTATGCTGTCATGGTGTCAGAAGGTGGTTCCGACCTCACCATCTTCCGCTTCAGCAAGGGTGATGACCCTCTCTGTGCCGGCAAATACACCATACCTGTACCTTTTGCGACTGACCTGAAGACCGCTCGCTTTGCGGCTTCACAGGCTTTCTCTGCCCACTTCGTGTTTATGGCTGTAGGCAATAGCATATATCGCATCGACATGGAGCGCCAGAAGATGGAGGAAATCTATTCCTATGAGGCTGACAGCAATGCCAAGATAGCATGTCTGAAGTTCCGTGACCCTCTGGATAGTCAAAAAGGAAACGGCATGATTCTCGGTTTCGCCATCAATACATCCGATGGTAAAGGCATGATCGGTGAATTGCAACTGACCGTTGCCGGTGACGTGGACCGTTCTGACAATGCCGCATTCATATTCTCTGATCCTCAGAATACCTTCGGCAAGATAGTGGATATATCCTACAATTACGAATAATCATCCCCATTTCTTCCCGCTCCGGTTTTAGGCTGAAGCGGGAAGAATAGAATCTTAATGATTGACAATCATCCATGATAAAGATAAAATATATATTGTCTATCGTATTCGGGTCTGCCTGTTCGCTGATGGCGAGCGGGCAGATTCTGTCTGACGGTAAGCTACCCCATGATGCCAAGGTGACGAAAGGCATGTTTGATACCTACGAGACTGGAGGCGCAATCTACTGGTCTGTGCCTGATTCTCTTCTCGACCGTGAGTACAGCGTCACCACTACCATACTCAGTGCGCCGGAGTCTCCCGACCGTGGCAGCGAGACGAAGTATGGGTATGCCGGCGATATGATAGGTCCGATATACTTCTCCCTCCACAAGAAGGGCAACGAGGTATGGATGACAGACCCGCAGCATAAGCGCATCATAGCCGACCCGGCAAGCGACTTCGCAAGGATTGCAATGCTCAATCCGCAGGAACGAATATACAAGCGTTTCCCTGTAATACATCAAGGACAGGGACGCACCATCATAGAAATAGGTAATACGTTGAAGAACTTCACGCTATTCGCCATGGAGCCGGCTTATTACGACATGAAACTGAGTATGCGCAACAAGGACCGCGACAGCATCCTTGAGGTAAGGGGAAAGGATGATTGCATCCTGATGCGCATCTCCAGAGCATACAAGAACCTCGCTATCCCGATGCCGGGAAAGAACACACCGTCCTACGAAGGACTCTGGGAGACTGGCGTATGCGTGTCTCTGATGCCGAAATATCCTATCTCCGTGAAGAGGGGAGACGGCAAGTCCTACTTTGAAATCGGCAAGAGTGTCCTCGCTTCTGACGGCACGCTGAGCCGTATGCCGATAATAAAGCGCTGGAGACTGGAGATCCGTCCGGAGGACAGGGAGCGTTATCGCCGTGGCGAACTGGTGGAACCGGTCAATCCCATCATCTTCTATATCGACCGCAATTTCCCGAAGATGTACCGCAAGAGCATCATCGAGGCGGTGAGGGAGTGGCGACCGGCTTTCGAACAGGCTGGATTCAAGAATGCCATTGATGCGAAACTGGCTCCGACACCGAAGGAAGACCCAGATTTCTGCATGTATGACAACCACTATGCCTATATCTCATGGAAGATTTCCGGCATGAGCAATGCCTATGGTCCTACGCCTTGCGAGGGCAGGAGCGGAGAGATTATGGGATGCCACGTCGGAGTGTTCAGCAGCGTGATGGACATAGTGCAGAACTGGTATTTCGCCCAGTGCGGCGCTTCTGATGCCGAAGCACGTAAGACGGTGCTGCCGGAGTCATTGCAATGCGAACTGCTGAAGATGGTAATCACCCACGAGATAGGCCATAGCCTCGGACTGGAGCACAACCATAGCGGAAGCAGCATGGCGTCAATAGACCAGCTTCGCGATAATGATTATCTCAACAAGCATGGACTCGGCACCTCGATAATGGACTATGTGCGCTTCAATTACGCCCTGCGTCCTGGCGACAATGTGGATCTCCGCAACCGCAGAATACAGCTCGGGGAATATGACCGCTGGGCAATAGAGTGGGGGTACCGCGAGTTTGAAGGTGATACGCCGGAGGAACAGGAGACTGCAAGGTGGAAATGGTATGAGCAGCAGAAGAAGGCACGCCCCGAACTGGCTTTCTATGATTCCCGTGACATCCGTTCACAGCAGGAAGATCTCGGCAATGACCATGTGGCGCTCAACACCTGTGGCATTGAGAATCTCAAGTATCTCAGTTCGCTTGATATATGGACTCCCAAGTCGCTTACCGACGAACAGGTGATGAAAGGAAGATTTCGTGCGCTCTCCGATCATTATAATCTCTGGACTGGGCACGTCTTTGCACATCTCGGAGGATATTATTATGAGGAAGATTACTCAGCAGGAATGGAGGCTGGAAAGCCACGTAATCCTGCGCGTAAAGTCTCTGATACACCGGAATATACGCAGAAGGTGCTGAAATTCATCCAAGACTATGTTGCCACTCCGCCGGTATGGCTTTTCGATGCCAAACTGACTACTGCCCTTCATCTCGACCGCAACAAGGAGATAAAGCGCATCCGTGGTCAGCAGATGGATCATTTCGACAATGCTTTGCATCGCATAGGCAAGGCTAAAGATGCAGAAAAGGATGAGGCAAGCATCAAGAGCCTGGAGAAACTGCTCAATGATGTCAAGCAACTGAAAGAAAAAGCAGAAGCAGCCTACAAAGATATGTAGCCACCCAGTAGCCAGTCTCAGCGCATCGCCACCGTGTCAGCGACGTTACCGGCTGGTATTATGCCTGTAGTGCAATGCCAGTCTCAGCGCATCGCCACTGTGCCAGCCGCGTTACCGGCTGGTTCCCCAGCAATCCCCCAATAATAAAAAAAACAGAAAACAACAATCAAAATGAAATTACTAATAATCCTCTGCGTCCTCTTCTCCTTCCAGTCCTTGCAGGCAGAAGAGAATGATATACAGCCAGCGAAGCCTGTTTCATTCCAGGATTTCACCACTCCCGACATGAAAAGGGCAGACGGCACGTTCCCAGTCTATCAGAAAGAGGGACGCATCTACATAGAGTTTCCCCGACAATATGACGGCAGGGAGATAGAGATAGGAGGACAGATAGACGAAGGCTTCGGATTGACGGGCCGTCCTGTGAAGTCGCTTGGCGTCGTCTGCCTTACCATTGCCAACTCGCAGACCGTGGAATTTCGTCAGCCTTTCTATGCCGAGCGCATCATGGATCCCAACTGCAACTATTGGGAAGCCTTCAGATCGTCCAACGCACCAGTGGCAGGTGAAGTCTATCCTGCAGTAGCAATATCATCAGAAGGCAACCCTATCATCGACATCACCGACGTGGTGAAGGGTGAGAAAGAATGGATTAGTTATCCTCAATACCAGGATATACGCACCATTTCGCCAGAGATGAGCAGCATCCTCGACGTTGAAGCCATCCCTGCTGCCAAGGCTCCACAGCCTTTTGACGGCGGAATGATGCTGCGAATGCTGCGTTATCATGAGGCAGAATGCGACCAATATGCCTTTAATAGCATGGCTATCATCTTGCCAAATGGCAACAAACCGCTACGTCTCAGCCTCTATCTCCGTCTCCTTCCACGTGAAGGAATGCCTATCCGCATGGCGGCAAGGGACATGAAGGTGCAGACCATCCATTTCACTGACTACTCGCAGAATCCTTATAAGGCAGTGGATGACTCCTTGGTGGTGCGTCTCAATCCTCAGCATCCATGCAAGGTGTATATAGACAGTCTGGTGCCTGAGCGTTATGTCGAAGCATTCCAGAATGGCATACTTGCCTGGAACGGCATTCTGGCTAAAGCAAAAGTGAAGATGAGGATACAGGTAAGCCGTATAGCGAAAGGCTCTGCCCCTATATATGCACCGATGCTGGTGTCCTATGACATGGGAAAGAAGGGCGTTTCTTCGGAGAAAACCGTCCATCCACGCACTGGAGAAGTGCTCTCTTGCCGCATCAATGTGGGACATGACTTCAAGCAACCAGTCTCTCCTGCCGAACTGCAGAAGCAGGTGCAGCGTGAGTTTGGCTCCATCCTCGGACTGGCAGCAGACTCAGTAGAGACCGACCGCACGTCAGCTCTTACCTATCTCTACTGTGCTCCGAAGAGCAGTCAGGTCTATAAGGACCGTAATCTGTGCCAGCCTTACCGGAGCAATGGAAAGTAGCATATCTCCATTTCTTTGCTTACGCCTGTTTCTAAGTTGTTGCTGTCCGCTAAAATGTGTATCTTTGTGCGTGGTTACTTGAATTTATAATTCCAAGAAACAAATTTATATAAAATTTTCGAATTATAAGCCAGTAAAATAAAAAACTTGAATGATTTCCTCCGAATAACACAAGATTGTGTTTAAGTGCTTGACTATCAGTGTATGACAGATGTAATGGCAAGTATGATGTTCCCAAAATGTTCCAAAAAACATATTTTAATGGGGAGTTTGAATGTGCTAAAAGAGGGTGTGTTCAACGGCATTGAAATGGCTTCAAAAAAGGGATTTGGCAGTAAAGACTTGTTAACA
>CAKQPF010000035.1 GCA_934256705.1 uncultured Prevotella sp. | reverse complement strand
TACGAGGAAAAGGCAAACTCCCTTGTTTTAGTTACCTTTGCGAGGGAAATCATTTTCGTTTTATAGAGGAAAGGTACGGAATTATTTTTAAGTAGTGCGCTCTAAACGCCTATACCAATATGATTATTTTGAGCTACAGGACAATGTGACCTTGTTGGGTTGCATGGCCCACGTGCGCCGTAAATTCACCGATGCCCAGTCATCGCATCCCGAACTGGCAGTACAGGCGGTGAAATGGCTAACGCTACTCTATGAACTTGAAGCGAACCTTAGAGCGGAGGGGGCAACATATGACAAGATAGCCGAGGAACGCAGGTCAAAGGCAATACCCATCATGGATGCTATGGAGAAATGGATGGAGAATGTACACACGCAGTGCACTCCATCCGATCCTATGGGTA
Organism: uncultured Prevotella sp.; assembly: GCA_934256705.1. Classification (GTDB taxonomy): domain Bacteria; phylum Bacteroidota; class Bacteroidia; order Bacteroidales; family Bacteroidaceae; genus Prevotella. Next base: position 36,752 of record CAKQPF010000035.1, on the reverse strand, counting down.
AGGCACTTGACTATGCTTATAAACTGTGGCCGCGTCTTCGTCGCTATGCCCTTGATGGTCGTTACCATATTGATAACAACCCCGTGGAGCGCAACCAGCGTCCATCAGTGTTGGGTAGAAAGAATTACCTGTTCAGCAAAAGCGACAGCGGAGCCCTTGACAATGCCGTTTTCTATTCGTTGATAGAAAGCTGCGATATCGTAGGAATCAATCCACTGCAATGGCTTACCGATGTATTACAGAATCTCCATGACGATACTCCACCCGAACAAATCAGACTGATGCTTCCTTACTATTATAAAAAATCTCGCGAATAACTTCGCGAGATTTTTTTATTTCAACAATACGGCGGATTTCGGATGGTTACAGTGGAATCTATATATTAAGAGGCAAACCACATCTGAATTTTAAGAATTCTCAAATAGAGCGACAGGAGAGCAATCAGAACTGAGCATTCCTTTTCTTATTTATCATAACGTGCATTCACAAAAAGATGTTAATATATAGAAAAAGTTAGTAATCAGAATTATTTATTCATTATCAAAATAATTCTGATTTTCTAATTATTGTCAATTGCAAGGCAAGGTTACAATAAGCAATAAAGCTGAATTTGATTCGTATTGGATGTTTTTAGCAATAATTCCTGTTGCGAAACAGTTGGTTATTGTTCCGATTTCACGAAGTATCTGTCTTATAATCAAGAAGTCAAAATCATTAGATGAAAGAGAAAACAGATCTGATACTTCATTGTCTGACATTGAAATATTCTTACAAACGACATTTATGGTAAGATAATTCTTATGCCTTTCCGTAGAGTCGACCAATGGTATCTGTTTCCCATTTCGTTTTTTCAGAATGGCACAAAGATAATCCATGAGAGATTTGCTTACCAATACCTTTGTCTCTCCTTCATGCGTTAATGTGTTGACAATTGGGTCAAAATTGAATTTCAACTCTCTCATACCGATTCTATTTATCATAATAGAATTGTACTCGTTATGATTCGCTTGTTGGGATAACATTGCGTAAATATTTCTGTAATAGGATATTATATCAAACATATCCTTTACATTCTCACTGTTTCCTGTGCTGCTATTTTCCCGTCTGATTGGCATTTGAGATTGTCCATCAGAATAATTCTCATTGATGTATTCTTTTACGAGCTGATTGATGCGTGACGGATAGTACATGGTCTCATGCTTCAAAGCACTTAAAGTATTGTCAATTATACTGTTAGAAACATATAATCTATCACATTCCATCTGTATGCAAGCCACTTCATCCCGAACTAATTGTTCCTTTTCAGCCAAGATTTGGATAGTGGAATTATTATCAATGATTGTGCGCTTGATATTTTTGGCAACCTCTTGCACTTCAAGAGCATATCTGTTTATATGCTCATCCGTCAAATGAGAAAGTACAGTTTTTCCATCGCCATCATCCTTTAGTATCTCTATCAATCGCTTGATATGCGAAAAACTCTTTCTGTGCTTGATGACGTCTCTAAGATAAAACCACCAGAAAACAGCGGCGAGAAGTGCAAACAGAACTGCAAGTACAATAATGGAAATGTCATTTGTCTGCTCTGCCTCTTCCATCTTTCTGCAGTATGAATTGAGCGTAGTATCACGTGAACACAACTTATAGAGTCTTGTATAAGCCTTATTGTTATCCTCATAAAGCGACCAATCGTGAAGTGCGAGCGCTGAAACAGCTATTTCATTACGAAGGAATATTATAATACCATAATCCACAGGCACTTTCTTGTCATACCAACGCAGATCTGCACCATTGAACTGCAATGAGAGAGTGTCGTTTTTACCTGGTAATTTGAGTGCTTTATACTTCTTGTTGAGGATTACAAAGCATGAATCTGCATAATCAATGGCAGAAGAATAATATCCGTTTACATTGGAATGATAGACGGAATCTGCAAACATATTGAGCGAATCTTTAGTCCTCGCTGCAGGTTGGGCTTGGCAAGGATTGATGGATGAAACAGACATCAGAAGGCTGAAAAAAAGCAAAAGAGTCTTGACAACCATCGGAAGCGTGAAAGAAATACGCGTTCCCCTACCCTTTTCGCTTTCAGCCATTATACTGCAATGAGAAAAGAGTTCGCTTGTTTTCCTGTATCGGTCCATAATTCCTCGGCAGTTCATCAATCCGAAACCGTGATTCTTCTGCACTTTTAGATTTTCATCTTCTTCAATTATCGGTTTGTATGCAAAGAGATTATCACATTTTTCCTTGTCCATTCCTTGTCCATTATCGGTAATGCTAATCTCAGCATAACCTTTAAATGATGTTGATTCGACAGCATTTATGGTAACGGTTCCGCCTGAAGGCGTGTATTTTCTCGCATTGTCAGCAATTGTATTTATAAGGAAAAGAGTCAGAACCTTGTCTGCCTTGATTGTAAGATTTGTTTTGGGCACGATGAGGTTAATTCCTTTTTGAGAAAAAGATTTATTATTCAGGCAGATTATGTCAAGCAAATCATCGAGTTGGAATTTCTCAATATGCAGAGCTACTTGACCTCTACGCAGTTGAACCCAGGATGTAAGGTTTGCATTGTATTTGAGAATTGACTCACATATATCAGAAACATATTCGATATTCTCTTTGCTGATCTGCGCTCGCTTACCACTGACAGAAACGGAATGAAGCATTCTGTCAATGAGAGGCATTATATTCTGCGTATATGCAATCTTTGCAAGTTGCTCCACATTGATTCTCAGAGCATTGTCATGTTGCAAAGAAAGCATCTGTTTCTGTTCGTCCAATTCTTCCAACTTCTCTTCCTTTTCTTTTATTTCTGTATCTTTTTGTTTCCTCCAGGCATCAATGAGGTCATAGAGATTATTCACACGGGCAGAATAATTACGATGACGACGCATGTAAATCAGGAAGACCACAACGAGTATAAGTACAATAAGCACAAATACCACAAGTGAAATTAACCATTGTGTGCGAGTGACAATAGAGGATAAGGCATCGGCTCGAGCTTCCAGTTGGCGGTCCTGCCTCGTAGAATCTTGGATGTCAAGGTACTGGTTTCGATAAAAATCACTTGCAGGCTTATCATTCAGTGCAGAATAAGCGATAGAGAGCTTCTCATCTATGGAAGCCACAAGGTCTGGGGCCTGGTAAATCAGAGAATCATCCACTGCATTAAGAAGACATGATAATTGCGCCTCATGGTCGCCAATGAGATGATAGCATTGAGAAAGTGTGCGCCATGCTCCGGCTATCTGATAAAGGTCGCCATAATGTAAAAACAATTGTAGAGACCGCTCCGCGAGATTGCCAGAGAGAAGAGAATCTGGAACGGCATCGTCATTCAGATATCTAAGACTAGCAGAATCATACTTCTTTACAAGCACAAGATGGTCGGAATCGGATAGATGTTCAGAAAGCGACTGAAGGGCATTCGCTTCCCAATACTTGTAACCAGAATGACGGGCTATCATATAACATTGCATCAAGCAATTGAATTCTTTGAGAAACCTTTCTTTTCTATTGCCGTTTCGCAGTATACCTCCCGAACCGACATTGTACAGATAGCCAAGATATTGCGCCGTATCGCTCAAGAGAAAAATATTGTCTTTTTCTGTAATACTGAGCAATGCCTGTGATGACTCTTTCAAAAGATTCACATAGTAAAGGTAAGTGGATAGAACTATGCCATATTCACTTATGGTGTAAGTAAATAGTTTTTTGTCTCTTTGTGAAAGATTAGATGGATTGTCGCCTATTTTTTCTATTACGTTGTCTGCATTAGTCTTGTGGAAATAGAAATCTTTGTTTAACGATCGTCTTTGACACAAACGCATACGCTGCACTTCAACAATAAGACGAAGGATGTCGTTACTCGCAACCGAGTCTGCTAATGAAAGAAGAGAGTCTGCCTTTCGGTAATTCAGTCGTGCTATTTCGTAAAAAACCTCATTGATGGCAGATTCGGCAATTCCGTTTTCATATCCTATTTGCATTGCTAATTGAGATGCTTTTACTGCATAGGAATGAGAAGAGTCAAGATCCTGATACCTTGTGGCATAAGAAATATCGTTCAGCCTATCCACCTCCTGAATACCATCATTTTCAGAAGAACAAGCCGAACAAAGCAAAAGGCTCCATACAGTCAATACTAAGCAAAACTGTATGAAGCCTTTAGAATGAAATATATTATGCACGAGCCTCTGCACAATAGCCGAGAGCTTCCTTACATTTATCTGTTATGTACTGCCAATCACCAGCAGCAACCTTATCCTTCGGGAAGAGCTTTGAACCCATTCCTACGCAGAACACACCAGCCTTGAACCACTTTTCGAGGTTTTCCTTTTCTGGAGCGACACCACCGGTAACCATGATCTTAGACCATGGCATAGGAGCCAAGAGACCTTTGATGAGATTAGTACCTACTACGTCTCCAGGGAATACCTTGGTGAAATCACATCCCACTTCCTGTGCTTTTCCAATCTCAGATGGTGTGAGACAGCCAGGACAATAAGTTATGCAACGACGGTTACATACAACAGCGATATCAGGATTAAAGAGTGGACCAACAACAAAGTTTGCACCAAGTTGGATGTAAAGAGCTGCAGTAGGAGCATCAACTACAGAACCGATTCCGAGAGCAAGCTCAGGACAAGCTTCTGATGCCCAATGTGACAGTGCTCCGAATACCTCATGAGCGAAATCACCACGGTTTGTAAATTCGAAAGCGCGAACACCACCGTCGTAACATGCCTTTATGACATTCTTGCAAACTTCTACGTCCTTATTATAAAATACAGGAACCATAGGGGCAGCGGCAATCTTTGCCATTACTGCCAATTTATCAAATTTTGCCATTATTATATAAAATAATTTTTATTGGAAATAGGGCTAAAAAATTCATAGTCGTGCTATTACTCTTAAAGTCCTATATTATTTCATTAACGCTGTACACGACCATTTGCAGCGCCACCAGCGAGAGCCTCAACTTCTGCTACAGAAACGAGGTTGTAGTCACCATTGATAGTATGCTTGAGAGCAGAAGCGGCAACAGCAAACTCAAGAGCTTCACCCTGTGTAGCCTTTGTAAGAAGACCGTGGATAAGACCTCCAGAGAAAGAGTCACCACCACCTACACGGTCGATGATTGGATTGATTTCATAACGCTTTGACTGATAGAATTCCTTGCCATCATAGATGAGTGCTTTCCAGCCATTGAATGTAGCAGAGAAAGATTCACGAAGAGTGGAAACAACATATTTGAAACCGAATGTCTCCTTCATCTGCTTGAAGATTCCCTCATATCCAGCAGCATTGGTTTCTCCGCCTTCTACATCTGCATCAGGTTTGAAACCAAGACAGAGTTCAGCATCCTCTTCATTACCGATGCATACATCTACATACTGCATCAGAGGACGCATGATGGAAATGGCCTTCTCTGAAGTCCAGAGCTTCTTGCGGAAGTTAAGGTCAACAGAAACGGTAACACCATGACGCTTTGCTGCTTCACAAGCAAGGCGTGTAAGTTCTGCAGCTTTATCAGAAATGGCAGGAGTAATACCAGACCAGTGGAACCAGTCTGCACCTTCCATGATTGCATCAAAATCGAAATCCTCAGGATTTGCCTCTGCGATTGCAGAATGAGCACGGTCATAAATCACCTTAGATGGACGCATGGAAGCACCTGTCTCACAGTAATAAAGACCTACACGATCACCACCACGAGCGATAAACTTGGTGTTAACACCATAGCGACGGAGAGAGTTCACGGCAATCTGACCGATTTCATGGGCAGGAAGCTTTGTTACAAGATAAGCGTCGTGTCCATAGTTTGCACAACTAATTGCCACATTAGCCTCGCCACCGCCAGGGATGATACGGAAAATGTCGGTCTGGATAAAACGGTCCTGACCGTTAGGAGAAAGGCGAAGCATGATTTCGCCGAGTGTTACTACTTTTGCCATAGTTAGTTAATTATATGTTAATATGCATAAGATTTAATCGTACAAAGTATTTTCGCTCGCAAAATTACTAAAACTTTATCAAATTCAAAAAAAAAACTGCAAAAAAAACATCTTTTTCTATTTTTTTGAATAAAATACATATATGGAATATCCACATTTCGCTTTTTTTTATTATTTTTGCAAAATCAATTAGGAATAAGATACTACAATCATATAAACTATCCCCAATACAGAAATGACAAACAAGTCAGGAAACGCACCAATAAAAGATATGGATATCAGTCCGGAAGGCGGAGGAACGCCTACGGATGAACAAAAACCACGACGCGGACGCCCTAAGGGTTCGACTTCATCTTCTAAAAAAGGAAATGATAAGAAAAAAGGCAAGTCTGCTTCGCGCAAAAACAATGATGCGCAAGATGATAAATCAAGAAAGAGAAAGCGAGAAAGAGAAACTTCTGGCTCGCTCCGCATCACTATCAAGGATATCGCAGAGAAAGCCGGCGTAAGCGTCGGCACAGTTGATCGTGTGCTACACAATCGCCCAAATGTATCTCCAAAAGCCCTTGTTTTGGTGCAGAAAGCTCTCGATGAAATGAATTATGTGCCTAATATGTATGCAAGTGCACTTGCGCACAACAGGTCATACAATTTCCATTGCCTCATGCCACGACATGAGAGCGAAGCTTACTGGGAGGAAGTAGAACAAGGCCAGCTGAAATGCTGTGAGACACGTCGCGACTTAAACGTAAATATCAAAATACATTACTACAAGCGCAAAGACGAAGTCACATTCACAGAACAGTACGAGAAAATCCTTGCAGACACTCCTGACGGCGTAATAATTGTACCTTCTCGTCTTGAAATGACCCGAAAATTCACAGACCAGCTTCATGAGAGAAATATTCCTTTCATTATGCTGGACTCTTACATGCCGGATCTCCGTCCACTCGCATTTTATGGCCAGGACTCTTTTGCCAGTGGATATTTCGCCGCAAAAATGCTGATGCTAATAGCAAATAAGGAGAACAGAATTATGCTGATGAAGCAGACGCTTGACGGTACGAACGTGGCAAGCAAGCAACAAGACAACCGAGAAGTAGGATTCAGACATTATATGAAAGATCATTTCCCAGATGTCGAAATTGTCATACTCGACCTTCCTTACGAATCCACAAGAAAGGAATACACGGCAAGATTAGAGAAATTCTTCTCTGAGAATACAGATATCCATCATTGTATAACTCTGAATTCCAAAGCTCATCTTGTGGGTGAATTCCTACTGAAAACAAATCGCCGCAACATTCAGATCATGGGCTATGATATGGTGGAGAAAAATGCAGAATGTCTGCGACAGGGAAGTATATCTTTCCTAATTGCTCAGCATGGTTACATGCAGGGATATTACAGCGTGGATGCTCTTGCACGTGCAATTATCCTCAAGAAAGTCGTCACGCCAGTCAATTATATGCCTATAGAAATTTTGACTAAGGAGAATGTCGATTTCTATCGCAGGACAATGCTTTAATCCGTTTGTTTTACGCATTACAGCTATTGACCACAGACGCATTTAATACTGCTGACACGTATATCACTATCAGACAATAAGATATAAGACTAACGTTAAAATACAAAACTAACTATGGAAAAAGCATCATTTCTAAAAATTAACCCAGCAGACTCGGTTGTCGTATGTCTCAGAGCCATGAAGGCTGGAGAGACAATCTCTGCTGATGGAAAGGAGATTACACTATTGCAGGATGTTCCTGCTGGACACAAGGTTCTCATTGAGGACAAGAATGAAGGTGAGGACATCATAAAGTATGGTTATCCTATCGGTCATGCGAAAAAGGATCTCAAGGCTGGCGAATGGGTAAACGAGAATAATCTCAAGACCAACCTCGCTGGCACACTTGAATATACATACAATCCTGTTGATGACAAATTGTCTATTGCAAAGGAAAACCGAACATTCAAGGGATATGTACGTAAGAATGGAGAGGTTGGCGTAAGAAACGAAATATGGGTGGTTCCTACCGTTGGATGCGTAAACGGCATTGCGGAACGCGTAGCCAAGCAACTGGAAGAAGAAACCAAACTTAAAGATATAGACGCCATACATGCCTGGCATCACAATTATGGTTGCTCCCAGTTGTCAGAAGACCATGAGGCTACACGCAAAGTATTGCGCGATATAGTCCTCCATCCTAATGCTGGCGCTGTGCTTGTTCTCTCGCTTGGATGTGAAAACAATCAGCCAGAGGACTTCATGGCAATGCTTGGTGACTATGACAAAGACCGCATTAAGCTCGTAGTCACACAGAGAGTGGAAGGTGATGAAGTTGAGGAATGTATGAATGTGCTACGCAACCTCTATACTATTGCTAAGAATGATTGTCGTGAAGAAGTTCCTGTTAGCAAACTCCGTGTTGGATTGAAATGCGGAGGTTCTGATGGCTTCTCTGGTATTACAGCCAATCCTCTTGAGGGTGAGTTCTCTGACTGGCTCGTAGCACAAGGCGGTACATCAATCCTTACAGAGGTACCGGAAATGTTCGGCGCAGAAACTATTCTTATGAACCGTTGCGAGACACGTGAACTTTTCGACAAGACAGTCTCTTTAATTAACAATTTCAAGAATTATTTCTTATCCCATGGTGAGCCTGTCGGCGAAAACCCAAGTCCTGGAAACAAGGCTGGTGGTATTTCCACTCTTGAAGACAAGGCTCTTGGATGTACGCAGAAATGTGGTCGTGCTCCTGTAAGCGGTGTCCTTGAGTATGGTGACCGTCTTCAGACACCAGGACTTAATCTGCTTTCCGCACCAGGCAATGACCTCGTAGCTTCCACTGCTCTTGCGGCTGCAGGTTGCCACATCGTTCTCTTTTCCACTGGTCGTGGAACTCCTTTTGGCACGTTTGTGCCAACAATGAAGATCTCGACAAACAGCAATCTCTACAACAACAAGAAGAACTGGATTGACTTTAATGCAGGACAACTGGTGGATGGAAAATCCATGAAGGAGCTTGTGCCAGAGTTTATTGACAAGGTTCTTGCTGTAGCAAGTGGTGAACAGGCGCAGAATGAGAAGAATGGATATCGTGAAATATCAATTTTCAAGAATGGCGTGACGCTCTAAAAAAATTAAGGAAATAGAAAACAGAGAAAATGGGAAACAGGTGTTTCTTTCATGGAAATGAGCTCCAAATTCTAAGGTATATTTCCGGCTTTCCTGTTCTCTGTTTTCTATTGTTTCCAATAAGAAAGCAAAACAAGTAAATAAATGCATCCTATCATATCTGATAATTTCACCGCATTGCTTCGCAAAGGTGCTTTCAATCTTGATATTGAAAGCATAGATTCCATGTCTGCATATAAATGGACCAGACTTCTTGATGTGGCAGATAAATTGGATGTGAAGTATTACATTGAGAGAGGAATGTTTCGTTTTTTTGCAGACAAAGAGATGCCTGTGAATATTCATCCGATGGAATCTCTAAATGCGAATAGTTTCGACTGTTCTCAAGCATGTTTGTTTGGACCGTTATCTGCAAAGAAATACAAAAAAATACAGGAGGACGAGCGTCATAGTATGGACACATCGGTGGAAAGTCTGAAGCTTCTCTCACTAATAGTACAGAATGCAAATCTAATCATAACATCCGACCTCTCGCTTTCTGGTATAATTGCCGTTGGGGAATACCTTCGGAATTTAGGCAACAAAGTAGATTTCGTGAAATTAAATTTGTGGATAGAAAAACTTGGCATCATAGAAGTGTCGTCATTTATTGGAGCATTGCTTGTGGAACTTTTTGATTTTGATACTGACGAGATTGAATTCATGACAAGAAAATATGCAAATCCGTTGACGCATTATTATCGCTTAATTGACAAAGCCTTAAATGAATCACACAGTTTCCCTACCCTGTCACGTCTCAATATTGCACTTATTGAAACCGCAAGTTATAAGGTCTCAAATGTGCTTAGTCGCATTTTGAACGTGGAGGAGTAAATCTAAGGATTTATTTCACAACATTATCTGCGCTTGGCAGGTTCCGTTCAGGAATTTGTTTTTCTAATGCCTTTTCAGAAATACGATTAAAGCGAATGGGCTTTAGGTTATGAATTGATAATAATGTACCAATATCAAACAACCAAAAACCCATTTTTGTTTTCCTCACCATTTGTGGAGCTGGAGGGAATCGAACCCTCGTCCAAACAGGGAAATCGTATGCTTTCTACATGCTTATTCCAGCCTTTGGTTTTCGTGCATCAGCAAGACCTGGACCACCAACTGATGCCTTATCCTCTAAAACTTCACAGAGAGCGTGAGGCAAACCATCTGCTATCCCCGAAATTATAGCACCGCTATATCAGTCAGCCTCAGGGAATGGGCTCTGAGCGATGTCTCGTTCCAATGCCTAGCAAAGGAATAAAGTTAATCTACTATACTTCGATTAAGCAGCGAGAGCGTAAGAATTTTCGCCAATTAAATTGTTGACCGACGGGATTATGGAGTTCACAGTCGTAACTCCGCATGCTTACATACCACCTCAGCCCGCTGTCAAATCCAGTCAACCCCATAGTCTCAATATAACCGAAATGAAGAAAACATTGTCGTGACAAAGCCGTTTGCAAAAGTGAAATTCAAAATAAATTGTTGCATATTGTCTTTCACTCGCAAGATGATTATGCTTTTACGTTTTGCAAAGATACAACTTTTTTCTTGTATTACCACAAATATTTCCTATTTTTTTTCATAAAAATGAAGAACAATACCATTTTTTTTTAGATCTTGCAAATGTTGGCATTGGTTTCTTATGAAAAAAAGCACACTGTAAACATATCATGAATCTTCAGCACTGCACTTGTACTTTGTTGAAAACGATATATAGCACGAAGACTGCAATGTTGTACATATAATTGCAGTCTTCTTACTTCTATTGTATGATGATGAAGTTGATTCGCTTACGTTTATAAATTAACTTCAAATTTATATCAGCGTATGCCTTTAAATTAAAACCACCAAGAGAGAGACATTAGTAAATCCTAAGCTGGTCGCCTACACGAATAGAATAGTCGTCAGGCAGATGGTTCTTCTTGTAAAGACTTGAAAGGCGAATACCATAAAGCTGGGCTATTGAATATAAACTTTCACCATTACGTACGGTGTGCAGACGATGTTTATACTCTTTAGTTGCTTTAGTGCGCTTCTTTTTCAAGTAGATTATGTCGCCTTCTTTTAGAGTTTGGTTTTTGTCCAGTTCGTTGTATCTGGCAAGATTTCTGCGGCTGACTCCCATCTCCTTACTAAGTGAGCGGAAAGTGTCTCCCTTGCGAGCTCGTATATAGTAATTCTTGTTATATGAGAATATACGGTGCGGCATACCTCCTACAATGCTGAGACCACTGCTTTTACCTGCATGATTGACCATAAATCGGTCGTAATGCTTAGCGTTGTCATAGATATACAACTTGTAAGTCTCAATAATATTGATGAGAGACTGGGCATATGCAGGATTAGTAGCATAGCCACAAGCCTTCAATCCTCTTGCCCAACCGCGGTAGTCAGAGCGCGAAAGCTGGAATAGAGATTTATATCGTGGACGTTTCAGGAAAATGCTATGATCTTCATAGCTTTGCCTTGGATTGGAATAAACTCGAAAACAATCGTCTGGACGGTCATCGCTTTTTATCATAGTAGGACCATTCCATTCGTGACATTTGATGCCGAAATGGTTGTTTCCTTTTACTGCGAGCGTACTTCTCCCTGCTCCGCTTTCGAGCAGACCTTGTGCTAAGGTTATACTCGCGGGGATATCATGCTTGAGCATCTGCTCTATAGCGATGTCTTTGTATAGGTCTATATAATCCTGGTAAGCCTTATTCCATTTCTGTGCATAAGCTGAAGCAGAAAGCAAAATGGCAACAAGAAGGATAGACAGAACCTTAATTCTATATGAATATTGCGTTAAAGCCATATAATATCTATTTTATTAGAGAAGAATTAAAAAACATCAATAAGTCCAAATCCTTTAGATTCAATCCGAATGAGATTTAATAGAATCCAAGCGAGTAGTGAAACTCTTTGGTCTTTGTTTGATTAACAATGTATTGAAAAGATACATATTATCATTGAAATCTCCATCTGTTGTGTTGAAATCTGGTAGGATAAGACTGTCCTTGTATTGAGAAAATGTGGATTGCACATTAAAATAATAATGCGATACCCAAAATAGAATTGAGTACCGCTTACTTTTTCTTTTGTAGTGGGTACGGGAGTCGAACCCGTGTACCCGGCGTGAGAGGCCGGTATCCTAGGCCACTAGATGAACCCACCGGAAATATGTATATATATTATTTATCAGTAGTAGTGGGTACGGGAGTCGAACCCGTGTACCCGGCGTGAGAGGCCGGTATCCTAGGCCACTAGATGAACCCACCAACTGAACATTGAGAAAAGGAGCGGAAGGTGGGGGATTCGAACCCCCGGTACGGTAACCCGCACGTCAGTTTAGCAAACTGGTGGTTTCAGCCACTCACCCAACCTTCCAATGACTTGGAACTTGTTCTTTAGCCGAACCTGTTTCTCAAATGCGGTGCAAAGGTACGACTTTTTTCCGAACTGTGCAAATTATTCTGGACTTTTTTTTATGAAAAAGAAGAAAATAGCCCCCAGAAGCAATATCTGGAGGCTATTTTGTCATATCTGGAGTGCAAAACTCACAATATCTTAGTCAAGCCACTTGATGTAGCAGAAGTCCTGACGATGTGGAAGCTTGTCATTCTTTGGATACATACGTACACAAGTCTTGAAGCTGCCAGCGTTGTTCACATTGATCTTGCACTCGAAAGTATAGTTATTGCCTTCCTGCTTAATCATAGTGAATGGAGTTACCTTCTGGATTCTGCGATCCGATGGATCCTGGTCATTCTTGAGAGAAACGAGTTCAAGACCAACAGCGTCATTGAGTCCCTGCTCGTCGATTGTGTATTGAATGGTGTATTCCTTACCTGTCTCAGCACCATTAGTGAGCACAGAAGTGTCAGAAGAAACGACCTTGATACCATCCCAACGCTCAGCAACGTTTTCCTTCCACTGCGCAATTTCCTTAGCGAGCTGGTTGTCATTAGCTGTCACTTCAGCGGAACGTTTAGCAAGCTTGCAGTAGAACTTGTCATAATAGTCGTCCAATTGGCGCTTCATTGTGTAGTGTGGAGCGATAGTAGCGATGGAATTCTTGATTACATTGATCCAATCCTCGGAGAAACCGTTCTCATTCTTGTCATAATAGAGAGGAACAATCTCGTTCTCAAGCATACTATAAATAGTAGCGGCATCGAGCTGGTCCTGATAAGCCTGGTTCTCATAAGTGCGTTCCTGCTTAAGAGCCCAACCTGCGCCCTGACGATAGCCTTCAACCCACCATCCGTCAAGTACGGAGAGGTTTACGACGCCGTTCATCTCTGCCTTCTCGCCTGATGTGCCTGAAGCCTCAAGTGGGCGTGTAGGGGTATTCATCCAGATGTCAACACCAGAAACGAGGCGACGAGCAAGCTGGAAGTCGTAATCCTCAAGGAAGATAATCTTGCCGAGGAACTCAGGGCGCTGGCTTATTTCATAGATGCGCTTGATAAGACCCTGACCTGCACCATCAGCAGGGTGTGCCTTACCAGAGAAGAAGAAGAGCACCGGACGCTCAGGATTGTTCACGATTGCAGAAAGGCGCTCAAGGTCTGTGAAGAGAAGGTGTGCGCGCTTATATGTAGCGAATCGACGGCAGAAACCAATCATGAGAGCATTAGGATTAATGCGTTCAAGGAGAGAAACTACGCGAGCTGGGTCTCCCTGATTCTTGAGCCAGTTCTCTGCAAACTTCTCGCGGATATACTTGACGAGCTTCTTCTTGAGAGCCATACGAGTCTCCCAGATCTCTGAATCCGGACATTCGTAGATACCATGCCAGAGTTCTTCGTTAGACTGATCCTCGTAGAATCCCTTGAGAAGGTACTTGTCATATATCTTGCGCCACTCTGTAGCACACCAGGAAGGGAAGTGAACACCATTGGTAACGTAGCCCACATGGTTCTCTTCAGGATAGTAACCGTTCCAGATAGGAGCGAACATCTTCTGTGAAACCCATCCATGAAGCTTGGATACACCATTTACCTCCTGACAAGTGTTGCAAGCGAATGTTGACATACAGAAACGCTCGTTGTCGTCATCAGGGTTGATACGTCCCATCCCGATGAACTCGTTCCATGAAATGCCAAGCATCTGAGGATAGCCGCCCATGTACTTTCCGAAAAGGTCCTTGTCGAAATAGTCGTGACCTGCTGGCACTGGAGTATGAACAGTATAGAGAGAAGAAGCGCGAACTACCTCAAGAGCCTGCTGGAAGGTAAGACCTCCCTTGATGTAATCCACAAGACGCTGGAGATTGCAGAGAGCTGCGTGGCCCTCGTTGCAATGATATATCTGCTTGTTGATGCCGAGTTTCTTGAGAGTAAGGATACCGCCAATACCGAGAAGGATCTCCTGCTTGAGACGATTCTCCCAGTCACCGCCATACAGAGCGTGGGTAATTGGGCGGTCATACTCAGAGTTCATGTCATTGTCTGTATCGAGGAGATAGAGAGTCACACGACCTACGTTGGCCTGCCACACGAGTGCGTGTACCATATAATTCATATAAGGCACATCAACCACTACCTGGTTACCGTTTTCGTCAAGAGTACGTGTAATAGGAAGAGAAGTGAAATTCTGGGCATCGTAGTTGGCAATCTGCTGACCATCCATTGAAAGACTCTGCTTGAAGTAGCCATAACGATAGAGGAAACCTACACCGCACATATCCACATTGGAGTCGGAAGCCTCCTTGATGTAGTCGCCAGCAAGCATGCCGAGACCGCCAGAGTAAATCTTGAGAGAATTGTGGATACCGAACTCCATAGAGAAGTAAGCCACAGAAGGACGCTTAGCGTTAGGCTTAACGTCCATATATGAACGGAAGTGCTTATATACCGCCTTCACATTCTTCATGATAGCCTTGTCCTTTACGATAGCCTCTTTGCGCTCGTAGCTCAACTGCTCGAGGAGCATTACTGGATTGTGAGAAACTTTCTCATAGAGGTCCTCGTCAAGACTGCGCCACATTTCGCGTGCGTCGTAGTTCCAAACCCACCACATGTTGTGTGCGAGTTCATCAAGGCACTTCAACTCGGTAGGAAGAGTTGACTTTACATTAAACTCTTTCCATACAGGAGAGTTTACATAATCTGCTTTGATTTTCATAAGTTGATCTGTTAAAATAATTATTTCTGTTTTTATTGTTTAATCTTTTTACAACAATACCTATTCTTCTACCCTATCTTGTCACTTTCTGCAAAGCGAAGTCGTAAGCCTGCCAATAGTATTTTATGAATTCACTCCAGAGTGCTTTCTTTGAGAGTTTATCGGCTGCTGCACGTGCCTTCTTCACTTCTGCATCAGTCATATTGCTGAATTTAGAGACGGTGTCCTTTATCGTATCTGCCACTTCTGAGAAGTTGTAGTCCGTACGGTGGATTGTCTTCACGCCGTCTTCCAGTTCGCTGTAACCGCCTTTCACGGAGTTTGCCCACAGTCCGAAGCCTGCAAGGTCGGTAGTGATGCAAGGCACCTTGAATGCCACAGACTCAAGTGGAGTATATCCCCAAGGCTCATAATATGAAGGATAAGCAGAAAGGTCCTTTCCTATGATGACGTCAAAGTAAGTCAGATTAACTATGCCGTCGTTTCCGGTAAGATAGCAAGGAAGGAATATGAGCTTTACTCTGTCTTCTTTCCTGTTCTGCATATCGTGATATTTCATCATGGAGAGCACGTTGTCTCTGTCCATGTTGTGTAGCCAGTGGGTCACCATAGGCACTTCGAGCGGTGTGTCGAATGTCTTTCTGCTCTTTAATCTTCCCTTCAGGTCCTCACGTGCATCACCTACCCAAGCTGGCACTTCCACGAATGCGACAACTGGTTTTGCAAGGCGTTCGTCACGATTGAGCCTGTTCATGGCTTCCACGAACTCGTCTATTCCCTTGTTTCGGAATTCATAGCGTCCGCTTGTGCCGATAATCAGAGTGTTGTCATCATCAAACTGAGAACCGGTAAGGCAGTTCGCTATCTGAAGCAATTTCTTTCGGGCGGCCTTACGTTTACGTGTGAAGGCTGCACCTTTTGGCACGAAGTCATTCTCAAATCCGTTAGGGAGAACCACATCCACTGGTCTGCCGATCAGTTCCTTGCATTCCCTTGCAGTGATTTCACTTACGGTGGTGAAGCAATCTACGCCGAAAGCAGTCTGCTTTTCGATGGAATGTTTTGACTGAACATTGAGTTCTTCCGCCATCTGGTCACCGTTATAAGCCCATAGATAGTCATACAGAGGCTTGTTGTTGCCAGCGATGGATCGACCTATCGAAGTGGCGTGGGTTGTGAATATCGTCGCTATCTTCGGAAGAAACTTCTTGATGTAAAGGAGTCCGAGACCGGTCATCCATTCATTTCCGTGATATATGACTTTCTTGTCTTCGAGTCCGTAGAACTTATAGCAATTCTCCACAACCTTTGCGGCTGCGTAAGAGAACATACTTGCTTCATCATAATCGCCGTAGGCATGTAGGGAATCCACTTTCCAGTCGTTCCACAACTGACCATACAGGCGATCCTTGACAGCGAAATACGGCTGGAAATCGACGAGGATGCTCACTGGCTTTCCAGGAATGTCCCATCGTCCCACTTTGAAATTGAGCCCGGATTCGGAAGCCGCCTTGCGCCATTCTGCCCACAAAGTGTCGTCTTCTATGAAATACGGGCTTTCACTTTCGTTCCAGCAATCCGGCCCGATGAAGATGATTCTATCGGGCATTGCGTCCTGAAGCGTTTTTGCACGGGTGGATAAAACTGCATAAATTCCACCAACCTTATTGCACACCTCCCAACTGCTTTCGAAAATATAATCAGGTTTCAACAATTTACTTTAACTGTTTAAAAATGTAAAATATTACTATGTCGATTGCAAAGATAACGAAAAATGTCGAATTCTAAGAATAGTGTTCAAACTTTTTTGTAGAAATGACTATGTTTTTTGATTTATATTGTGTACCTTTGCCAATAAAAACGATTACCCTACAATACATTAGTATGAAAATGAAAATGAAAAATATAATTTCAACTGCAATCTTTGCCCTTGCGATGCTTCCTCTGAATGCACTTGCAAATAATGAATATTATTCAGAAAATATTCATCCCACTACTCCAGTCAAACAGGACTCTCTTGACATTTCACCATTCAGAGGCGAGATATATAATAAGGAGTATGAAGTGTCAATCCGCTTCGATTTCTATAAAAACAACATTTTAGTGCCAGGACAGGACATCTTCGGCGAGCTTTCCGGCTACATCAAGAGCAGGAGAGACTCCCGCTTCTGGCTTATCACTTCTGCGGAAATCGACAGGAAACTCGGAGTCGTCACGATGGAAATAATCAATGACTACGGTTCGGAGGACCTTGTCGCTACTTTGACCTACGATAAAGAGACAAAGACCTTCACGCTTCATCAGAAGCAAGGCTCCACCATCAAGTTTGCGAAGAACGGCAAATGGCAGAAACTTCCTTCCACCTTGGTGTTTACCAAAAGGTAGTTGGTTGTAGGTTGTCTGTTTTGGGTTGTTGGCTCTTGGTCGGCTTTTGTCGATTTTTTCGCAGTCATTTCAACGGCAAAACAGTCAGTCAAATCCCAACGAATTCATAGATGCGAGCCACTGCGCTAACGGATTTTGCCATTTGATACGATGCTCCTCCCCTACTCGAACGTCAGTTTCTCAAGTGCGCTTTTCAGTCTTGGCATCTCACTTTTCCTGATAGCCATAGTGATGGAGCAGGTGTTGTCAAACTCCTGCGTGACAATACGTGGCTGAACGTCTTTGATTACACGCATCACACTGTTCATCATCGGATAACTGAAAGAATAGGTAAACTCTTCCTCCACCAGCTGTTCCACTATCTCGCAATGTGACAGTGCATCCTGTGCAGCTTCACGATAAGCCACAATGAGACCACCGGTTCCGAGATTTACCCCACCATAATATCTTATCACAAAGATGACAATATCGCTCACTTCATTGCTGAGCATCACCCCAAGGATAGGCTTTCCAGCGGTGCTTGACGGCTCGCCGTCGTCATTAGCCCTGAATTCACTGCCGTCAGGTCCCAGTCTATAAGCATAACAGACGTGCCTTGCATCGTAATACTTCTTCTTGTATTGCTGTTGCAAGGCTTTTATTTCGTCAGCATTTCTGACATGATGGGCAAAGGCGTAGAATTTACTGCGTTTCTCGGTGTAGTAGCCTTCGCCAGTGTTGTCGCTTATAGTTTTGTATGAATCTATTTCCAATGGGTAAAATCCTTTAGTAGTGAAATGATAATCTTCGTGATTACTATTCTCCCACAGAGTCCACGGGACGGCACAGAAATGACAATACAGCATCTGTGTTCTCCATGAAATCTGTGGGAGATGGTATAAAAAATCAATAAATCAGAGCTTTGCTATTATGAAAGCTTGTGGATTACGAGTCCAGAGCGGAGCTTAGGCTCAAACCAAGTAGCCTTAGGAGGCATGATCTTGCCAGAGTCAGCGATGTCCATAATCTGCTTCATGGAAACAGGATAGAGAGCAAGAGCAGCACGCATCTCACCACTGTCAACGCGGCGCTTGAGTTCTCCAAGACCTCTGAGACCACCTACGAAATCTACACGCTGAGAACTGCGGAGGTCGCCAAGGTTGAGGATGTCCTGAAGGATAAGGCGGCTGGAGATGTCCACATCGAGAACGCCGATTGGATCGTTGTCGTCGTATGTGCCTTCCTTGGCTACGAGTGACCACCACTCACCATCAAGATAGAGAGAGAACTCATGAGCCTTCTGTGGACGATATTCCTCAGCGCCCTTCTTCTCTACGATGAAGTTCTCGTTGAGCTTCTGGATGAATACCTCAGAGGTCAGTCCGTTGAGGTCCTTGAATACGCGGTTGTAGTCGAGGACGGTCAACTGGCTTGCCTGGAAGCAAACTGCCATGAAATAGTTGTACTCCTCGTCGCCCTTATGGTTAGGATTAGCCTTTGCCTTCTCAGCACCGACGAGAGCGGCGGCAGCGCTACGGTGGTGTCCGTCAGCGATATAGAGTGCAGGCATCTTGGCAAACTCCTCAGTGATAGTCTTGATGTCATTGTCGTCGCTAACTATCCAGAGCTTGTGACCGAAACCGTCGATAGGAGCGATGAAGTCATACTCAGGTTCAGTAGCAGCGTACTTCATGATGATGTTGTTGAGCACCTCGTTGTCAGGATAAGCGAAGAAGACAGGCTCAATGTTGGCATCGTTTACGCGAACGTGCTTCATGCGGTCCTCTTCCTTGTCGCGGCGAGTAAGCTCGTGCTTCTTGATTACGCCAGTCTGATAGTCGCCAGAGTATGCTCCTACCACGAGACCATACTGGGTCTTTTCTTTGCCGCCGTTAGCTGGCAGGCATGAAGTCTGCGCATAAATATAATATTGTTCCTTCTCGTCCTGTACGAGCCAGCCCTTGTCCTGGAACATCTTGAAGTTCTCCGCAGCCTTCTCATAGACGCGTGGATCATACTCACTTGTTCCTTCCGGGAAGTCGATTTCAGGCTTGATGATGTGGAAAAGGCTCTTCTCATTGCCTTCAGCCTCTTTTCGAGCCTCTTCAGAGTCAAGTACGTCATAAGGACGTGACTCTACTTCTTCTACAAACTGTTTTGGTGGACGTACTCCACGAAAAGGTTTTACGATTGCCATAATACTGGATTTTTTGGGTTAATAATTCTTGTAATTGTATGTTTTTTTAATACTTTTCGGTATTTCATGTGCAAAGATAACAACTATTTTCGAAACCACCAAATTTTGTCGGTATTTTATTGTGAAAGTTTATGCTCGTTTTTGTCCGTAGTTTTGACAAGGGTTTGTTGCATTGACAAGCGAACCTCTGTGACAAACAAAAATCCAGTCGCCAATTGCAGTTTGGTGAATTGTATTTCCAAGTATTTACTGTGCGCTTTAGCGTCAAACAAATCGTCGGTTTATATTCATCGGAATAGTCCAACTAGCGCAATTCATCAATATTTTAACAAAAATTCCAGACGAAAATATTTCTGTACGTAAATACGCGATTCTCGCCGATTTTTATTACGTCTGATTATCAGGAAGTTATAAAATCGGAACGAAAAATGAATGGAAAAACGGTCTGAAAACAGCAAAAAACGAGCGTAAAAGCTATGATATTACGAGGTAATAACTAAGCTATTACGTTGCAAAAGCATAGTTATTGCGAGGTAATAGCTATGCTTTTGCGCACACACAAGCAAAATTCCAGCGCTGTTAGTCCATTTTTTGAACAAGAGGAGCTGTTCTTTCTCGATTTTTTCTCTGTCAGGTCGGAGGAAATTTGCCAGACTATTAACGGTTGTGAAGATTTGTCAACGCGCATTGCGTGTGGTTTGTGAGATGAGTTATTTTTATGGGTGGTAACTTTTAATGATTGGGGCGCAGAACCAAGGACGGTTCTGAATTGGGGATTGGATGAGGACTTTTGGGATTGGATGAGGCTTTTGGGATTGAATTAGGCTTTTGGGGATTGGGGCGTTGGGATGGTTCTGCACAAAAAGATAGCAAATACGCGCGAAAAGATATGGAATTAAGAAAGTTTATATTTTTGTTTGGGTGACTATTCGATTTTATTTCGTAAATTTGCAGTTGGATAAAGATAGGGAAAATCCTATTGCAGTTTAGGGATTTCCTACTTACCGGCTATTTTATAAATAAGTAACTTTGCAAACAGAAAACAAATAACAACAAAAAAAAAACGAAACAAGGAGGAATACAAATGATGAAGTATATAATTCTTTCAGTCGTAGCACTGATGACTTTCTCTTCAGTTTCTGCACAGGATGACCTCTACTTCGCTCCGAGAAAGAAATTGACAAAGGAGCAACGGGAGGCACAAAGACGTGCAAGACTGGAAAGGACTTCAGGCACATATTATTGCGGATCTGACCGTAATGTGGATGAATACAATCGCCGCGGTGCTTTCTCATCCCACTATGAAGTGATAGGAACAGATTCCACTGGCAATGATGTAATTACCTTTATCCCAGGGGACGGCACTTATCCGGATTCCATCAATGCGGACTGTCAGGGAATGCGGTCCATTGAGGCAGAACCTTCATACGGCTACGACGAAGATGACGACTACAGATATTCGCGCAGGATGATGGTCTATGACGGTTTCTACAGCCCTTATTTTGTGGGCGGTCCTTACTTCTGCAGTCCTTGGTATTACAGATACAATTCCTGGTATTGGAACGACCCTTGGTACTGGGGCAGTGCCTGGGGCTGGAACGACCCTTGGTACTGGAGGTCTTCATGGTATTGGAACGATTCTTGGTGCTGGTACGGCGGCGGTTACTGGGGTCATTATTGGGGTCATTACCCACACTATATTGGCGTAGCGCATAGAGTAAACCCTGGCACAAGCAATCATGGCAATTTCTCTGGAAGACGGAATGCCTCTGCTGGCACTCGCAGCATTGCCCGTGGCGTGCAGAATGAATCCAACACGAGAGGTCAAATCTATAATAAGATGGCTTCAAGCACAGGCAACTTTACCGGAAGAAGGGGAAAGGACTACTCCAATAACAGAACTTATGACGCTTCCCGCTCTTCTAATTTCAACAACAGCAGATCTACATTCTCTGGTGGAGGTTTCTCCAATGGCGGAGGATTACGTGGCGGTGGCGGCCATTTCGGAGGAAGACGGTAAATTTTAATTCATAATGCATAATTCATAATGCATAATTCGTAATGCATAATTCGTAATGCATAATTCATAATGCATAATTCATAATGCACAAATCACTATAAAAACAGACTAATATGAAGACAAAGCATATTTCAATCGCTATGCTCTCTGCAATGGTTGCATTGCCAACAATGGCACAGGAGACATACGAAAGCGCAAAGATTGCGACAGAAGACCTTAACGGTACAGCCCGCTACGTGGGTATGGGCGGAGCTATGGAAGCTCTCGGAGCCGACATCTCAACCATCGGCACCAATCCTGCGGGTATCGGACTCTTCCGCCGCTCTTCTGCAAGTTTCAGTTTCGGAGCATTGAACACCCCTATAGAAGGTGGTTACCTCAAGGCTCTTGGCAAATATGGTGCCGACAGCAAGACGCCGATGAGCTTTGACCAAGGTGGCTTCGTGATTTCCCTGAATGACGGCATGAGCGAGAGTTACATCAATGTGGGCTTCAACTATCACAAGAGCCGTAACTTCAACGAGGTCCTCTCGCTGATGGGACGCTTGAATGGCGCTTCACAGAGCAAGGTGGCATATATCAAGGGCTTGCGTGGAAGCAGCTATTCCGGCGGATATTCCGTAGATAAAAACAAGAATGGTGAATATATGGGCTATGATGACGACAAGTCCGACTACACTTCACGCAATTTCTCACAGATGGATTATATTCTCTGGAACACATTCCTAGTGGATCCGAACACAGGAGAATACGGCTATAATGACGGTTCCGACTTTGCCTTTGCTCGTGACCAGAAAGGTTACATCGGCGAATACGACATCAATCTCAGCGGTAATGTCCGCGACCGCGTGTTCTGGGGTTTCACCGTAGGACTGAAGGACGTGAACTATCGCCATACTTCCGCTTACCGCGAGAATCTCGTCGATGGAAACAATGCGGCTGCCGGAGATCTGTTTACCGTAGATGACCGCAACATAGACGGTTATGGATTTGACATCAAGGGCGGCATTATCTTCTGCCCTATCGAGGACAATCCTTTCCGCATAGGTCTCAGCGTTTCAACTCCTACTTGGTACACTCTCACTTCCGAGAACTACACCACCATCGCCAACAATACCGATTATGGACTCTATGACAACGGAAAGACCAGCGAGAGCATTAAATACAAGATGTACACACCTTGGAAATTCGGTTTCTCTCTCGGACAGACATACGGTCAGGACCTCGCTGTCGGACTGTCTTACGAATACGCTGATTACAGTACCATAGACAATCGCAACATCACGGACGAATATTATGATGATTACTATGGCAACTACGATATTGACTCCGAGTCTGACCGTTACATGAATGACAACACCAAGGAGTGCCTCAAGGGCGTGCACACTCTGAAACTTGGTGCTGAGGCTAAGGTAACGCCGGAGCTTTCTCTCCGCGCCGGTTACAACTACGTCTCTCCTATGTATAAAAAGACTGGAATGCGCAGTTCGTGTCTTGATGCAAACGGATGTTATTACATGTCAACTACAGACTATGTAAACTGGAAGGACACCCATCGCGTCACCTGTGGTCTGGGCTATGCTTTCTCCAACTTCAACATTGATTTCGCATATCAGTTCTCCACACAGAAGGGTGATTTCTATCCTATGGAGTCAATCTCCACTCAGGGCGTAGTCAATTCTCCAAATGCTATAGAGGTAAAGAATGAGCGCCACCAGTTTCTTATGACCTTGGGCTTCAAGTTGTAAACTGCATATACAAGAAATGTCAATAAGTAAAAGCCGGATAATCATCATGCTATCCGGCTTTTACTTATTGACATTTCTTTGATTTATAGGCTCTTCCGCATTCACGGAAAAGCGGACGTGAAATTATTATTGATGCTGCTCACGAAGCAGGTCATTGACGGTCTTTACAGGGTTGAACGTGCCGAGAGGAACTTCAACGAAGATTGTGTTCCAGTCGCTCATTGCGCCATTCCATAGTCCAGGAAGTTCGAGAGCCTGCAGTTCCTTACCGTTCTTTGATTTCTGTGAGATGAATCCTGTGGTACGGTCCACGTAATCAGGAAGGTTGAAGGCATTACCTTTGTAATCCTTTGTAGCGCATACGAGGTCAACCGGATTGAAGTGAGTTCCCTCAGTAAAGTACTTCATATAGGTCTCGTTCTTCTTGTCAATCTGGGAAGATTCCAGAATCTGGAGAGAGTAAGTGCCGTCCTGATTGTAAGCGAGGAAAGGACCACCGCCAGGTTCACCGACGTTCTTCACCACTCCTGCCACGCGCATTGGGCGGTTGAGCTTCTTCTTCAGGTAAATGACGAGTTCAGCATCTTCGAGATCCTTCAGGTCCGACTTCACGCAGCAAAGGTCATTCTTTACGAAACGGGCAATCTCTACCAGCTGCTCATGCGTATATTTGCCAGAGTCAAGCAGTTCAAGATATTCGAATGCCTTTTTCTGCAAAGATACGAGAATGCCGGCAATCACCTGTTTCCACTCGGTAGTCTCAGGCTTGAGACGGTCAGGCACCACGTTGTCGATGTTCTTCACGAAGATAACGTCAGCATCGATTTCGTTGAGGTTCTCGATGAGAGCACCGTGCCCCCCCGGACGGAAGAGCAGACTGCCGTCTTCATTACGGAAAGGAGTGCCGTCAGGATTAGCCGCAACAGTGTCGGTGGAAGGCTTTTGCTCAGAGAAGGAAATATCATATTTCACTCCAAACTTCTTTTCATATCCGTCAGCCTTCTGACTTACCATCTGCTTGAACAGGTCAAGATGCTCGTGTGAAACAGTGAAATGCACGTTGGCCTCACCATTGGACGCTGCATAGAGAGCGGCTTCCACGAGATGTTCCTCCATAGGAGTGCGCGAACCATCATCGTATTTGTGGAACAGAAGCAGACCTTTAGGCAGCTGTCCGTAGTTGAGACCGTCGCTGTCGAGCATTCCTTTTGCCACAGCCTTGTAGTCACCTTCAGCCATGAGTTCCTTGACACCTTTGCCTTTCTTCTGCTTCAGCAAGGCATCGAGAGCGTCATAGAAGGCAAACTTCTCTATATTGTCGAAATAAGTCTTCTCGAAGTCTGTGGTAGGAACGTCATAGTCTGCAGATGCGAAAGCGAACATATCCTTGAACATACGGGATGCAGCACCGGAAGCAGGAACGAACTTCACGATTCTTCTGCGTTCACCCTTGTATTCATTCCATATATTCACGTATTTCTTTACTTCCTCGGCAGATGGAGCGATGATGCCCTTGCCTATTGCGGCAGGACCCTCAAGTTTGAGGAAGGGGAAACCTGTCTTGAACTCTTCAAGCTGATGCTCGAGCTTTTCAGGCGAAATGCCTTTGGCAGCCAACTGCTGCAAATCTTTTTCTGAAAGCATAGATTCTAATCTGTTAGGGTTATTGTTTTGTTGCTTGTCGCTTAATTGCATTGTGAAACACGGCTTCTCTTCATCCTGTCTTTGGCCAGATTCGTCAATCCCATCCGATTGAAAGGAAGAATCCTGACACAGACTAATAATTCGTAAGATAGCCATACCTATGTGTTTACACGCTGACAAAAGTAATAAAAACATTCGAATACGGCAAAACAATCATCTTACTTTTTTGTTAAAAAGTTAAATCAAGTTAATAACACAATAAACTTTCATGGTTTTCTTTGAGAAAAAAACAAATATTCTTACCTTTGTGCAGAATATGTAAATACAAGAATACTACGCTTATGACTAAACATATACTCACAATGACTATTATGGCATTCGCCATGACTATGACGAACGTCCACATCAACGCTGCTCCCTATCTCGAACTCGTGGAAATAGACCAGCAGACACAGATCAGTCTCGTCAATGGTTCGCTTCATATTACAGGCGGACAGGGACAGATGCTTGAAATCTATAATGTGGCAGGCGTAAGAGTGATGACTGCAAGAATAGACAGTTACGACAAGGTGATAGACCTGAATCTCTCAAAAGGTTGCTACATCGTAAAAGTAGGAAAGACCGCCAGAAAGATTTCCATCAGATAAGGATGCACCGCCTTAATATAGAGGAGGAGATTCCCAGTAAGCTTTCTTCCCTTTATAAATGTGGGCATTCCTATTACTCCGCCAACGGTTTCGACCGTAGGATAAGATGATATAATAGACAAAATCACAATACTCTCCAGACCAGCCGTCTAAGCATTGCACGACTGGTCTGTTGTTTTTAGCCTTATGTCAAGAGACCGAATATTATTGATACCATTGCTGACAATCCTTGTTTCCGCATTCTTTTCATGTGGAAACAATGAAGTCACATCACATCCTTATGAGGCTCTGACAGAGGATTACTTCGACAGTTTGGCTGACGATGCCTTCAGGACAAATTCACAGATAATACGCGACAATATAATAAAGATCGCTAAGCAGGATGCTGACGGAACCACTGCCGACCGCCACACGAGAACGCACTATTCCGTGTTTTCCACATCTCCAGCTGCCTTTCTTTGGATAAATCGCCACGGTGTCTCCTCCCAAGCTGACACGCTTCTTGCCTGTCTTGACTCTTGTGCAAGGGATGGTATAAGCGAGAAGAAACTACGGCTTCAGCGCATTCACGACGATTTGGAGTCCGTCAGAAACCTCGCTTTCTCCGAGTCGCAACCGGAAGATGAAGAGATAAACATGGTGCTGGCAAGACTTGAATACAACCTAACTCGCGCTTTCCTGAGATATGCCGTCGGACAAAGATATGGATTCCTGAATCCAAAACAGATACTCAACAAGCTTGATGTGAGAGATTCCGACTCGGTAAGAAAGACTTATCGCCAACTTTTCGACATTCCCATGCATATTGCTGGTCGGCAGACCTTCTATGATGCTCTGCTGAAGATAAGGCACGACAGCGTGGGATGGTATCTAAAGCAGGCAATGAATCACTCGCCTCTCTACATGAAACTGAGAGATTGCCTTGCAAAACCACAGATGTATGACCGCAACAAGGTGCTTCTCAATATGGAACGCGCCCGCTGGCAGACCAATGGAAAGCCCGAAGGACATGATGCACACATCGTAATCAACATTCCGGCACAGCATCTCTGGGCGGTAAGAGACGGGCTTTCTGCACTCGATGCGAAAATAGTTTGTGGCTCAAATCAGACCAAGACCCCCCTACTCTACAGCAAAGTGAAGAGGATGGACCTCAATCCCCAATGGATTATTCCGATGAGCATCCGAAAGAAAGACGTGGCGAGGCACGCCGGCAACGCTGCTTACTTCGATTCACGGCATTATTTCGCACGCAACAAGAAGACAGGAGAGAAGTTGACAGGTGGCCAAATCTCATGGCAGATTATCACTTCGACCGACTGGTCTGTCGTGCAGGCAGGCGGACAAGGCAATGCTCTTGGCAGAATAATTTTCCGCTTTGACAATAATTTCGCCGTTTATCTGCACGACACTTCTTCCAAACACGTTTTCAACAGAAGCATGAGAGACGTCTCCCACGGATGTATAAGAGTGGAGAAACCATACGAACTCGCCCTCTTCGTGCTCAATGGCAAGGACGAAGCAATGGCGGAAAAGATAAAATACTCCATGGAGGCAGACCTTTCATCGTCTGATTGCAAAAAGTCAATGATTGTCCACTCCATTCCCGTCGAGCCGCAGATGCCGATATTTATCATCTATTACACCCTGTTCCCTGTTCCTGGAGGCCGCATTGAGGCTTTCCCTGATGTCTATGGGTACGACGAAGTGATGATGAAGGAATTGCAGAAACATCTATAAGCCAAAATTTTAAACCCTCAACCCAATCCCAAATAGAACGATGAATAATGAAGAACTGTTCTCAGACCTTGTCCGAAAGTACAGCAAACCTCTGTACTGGAAGGTCAGGCAGATAGTTATAAGGCACGAGGACGCTGATGATGTGCTCCAGAATGCTTTCATGAAAGCATGGACAAAGATTGGCGATTTCCGTGGGGAGTCAAACCTTCAGACGTGGCTTTACAGAATCTGCGTCAATGAAGCGCTTGATTTCCTGAGGAAGAAAAGGGAAATGCTTTCCAATGATGGCGAGATGAAAATGGCGGACAAGCAATTCGCTGACGATTATTTCGACGGCAATGAGACGCAGAAAAAGCTCTTCAAAGCCATTGAAACTCTTCCCGAAGCACAACGCATCACATTCACATTACGCTACTTTGACGAGCTCTCGTATGCGGAAATTTCACATATTCTCGGCACATCCGAAGGAGGACTGAAAGCGAATTATCATCTTGCAGTGAAAAAAATAAAAGAGTTTTTTCTCTCTAACGATTAAACCTTCCTGTTTTACTTACGTCATATTACTAAAACAGGGTGAGTTCCATAAATCGCTTTTGCATGATTTGGAATAGAAATCGAAAAGCTGCAGGGATGAATCCATTGGTTATACCTATATAATTACGATGGAAAAACCGCATTCGGACTTACAAACTTCTGCGAAGTAATCTATAAGAACCTACCCAAAGGAAACATAATACTGATCACCTAATTATGAACAAAGATTTACATGACATAATCAATGCCGACGACTTGAAGAACTCTCCTTTCAAGGTTCCGGACAGCTACTTCGACTCTCTCGAATCAAGACTACTTGCAAATGCAGGAATCGAACAGAGAAAGAAGGAGAAAGGCTCCTGGACTGCACGCATAATTGCAATGCGACCTGCAAGGTGGGCGGTTGCCTGCGCCTGTGTGCTTGCTTTGGTTGGTACAGTCTATCTTGTCAATACGAACACCAATGACGATATGAGGGCACAGACAGATAATGGAAAGACGTTGGAATACAATGCTGATTACTCAGCTGAAGATGCCTTCAATCAAGCCGCTGACTATACAATGCTCGACAGCCACGATATGTATATGATGCTGGCTGAAGAGTAATTCCACAATGATTATTCAAAAAATAAATATCTTGACCACTTACACGATGAAAAAAGCAGCATTATTCATTATAGTTGCCTTACTGGGGATTGCCCCTTGTCTGGCGCAGAATTTCCAATATGACCAACGTCCTCCTCATGACCAAAGGGAACGAAGAGACGGCAGACCTGACTTCAAGAGATTCAATCCAGAAGAATACCAGAGGAAACTGGAAGCCCATATTACCAAGTTTGCCGGACTGACCACCCAGGAAGCGCAGAAATTCTTCCCTCTCTTCCGCGAGATGCAGCAGAAGCAACGCGCCATCTTCATGAAGCAGAAGAAGAGAGACAGGTCAATGTTCTCCGACAACAAAGCGGCTCTTGAAGCAATCAACCATCATGACGAGGCTGAGATACAAATCAAGAAACTCCAGCAATATTATCACAGACGCTTTATGAAAGTGCTTCCTGCGTCAAAGGTTCTCAAATGTATCGTAGCCGAAGACGTCTTTAACCGCAAGATGATGAGGGGCTTTGCAGGAAGATAACTGAATCAATCAGCAGACTGGTATCTTTCAGGAAATCAGGGAAATATGGTTTCAGATTAGTGGCTTCACTGCTTAATGTCTTACAGAGGCAATCGCAGGTTTCTTCGTCCGACTTGCCTTTCAGATATGAGTCACAGTATTTGCGGATCATATCAATGCAGGATTTCGTGTCTCCTTCCAGCCAATAGAGATCCATCATGCATACAATATCGTTCTCCGTAGCATCGTCGTAGGTGTTACGGAGAATTTTTTCATATATGGACTTGGCTTGGGCGAAGCGGCCGAGACAAAGCAAAGTCCATGCGAGCAGACGCTTCACCGTGCCGTTGTTTTCATTTTCAAAGTCGAGACGATATACTTCATTGAGCAATTCCTCGCCCTTTCCTGCCAACACTCCGCTCATCGCATTGTTTATCTGATATGAGAGGTTGTCAGGGTACAGTGCGACAAGGCGCTTGAAAGCCGACTGGGAAACCTCGTAGTTGCCATCTTGAAACGACAGTTTTGCCAGCCCGTTGAGCGCTTGCCTGCATTCTGCACTTTTCTCTAAAATGTCATTGTATAATGCGCAAGCCACGTCTTTCTCCCCTTTCTCCATTGCTATTGCAGCGAGAAGAAGTCCCGACTCCACGCTGTTGTTTTCTATTTTCGTGGCAAAAGCGCACGCTTCTTCTTTGTATTTTCTGCGCAATAGGAACTTGCACATTTCCACAAGGCTCTCTTCGCTCATGCAATTTGCTTCCATCAGATTGGCAAGCCATTCCCTGTTCTCAAAGAGATTGAGCATCTTTATCTGAGGATTGAGTTTGAAAAAGCGGTAAAGATTCTGCAAATACATCCTGCGAATGTACGACTCCGACTGCATGGCACTTGCTTCATCGAGGCCATCCGGATTGCAAATCAGTCCTCCGCCTTCCATCATTGCCTGGCGGACATTTTCCGGAAGGCTTGGCATAACGCTCTGGAAGGCAAAGACAAAACTGTATTTGTCCGAATCGCACAGGCTCGGATTATTGAGCATTCCGTCCATCATCTTCTCCTTGTTGTCTCCATAATTCAAGGCAGCAAGGTCTGGATGTTCCACTGTAAACGGCACGAACCAATTGGATATCTTATAAAAGAACGGATAGCGTTTCATCATACTGAAACCGGAGAAGAACACATCCGCACCTGAACTCTGCATTTTTCTTACCTTGTCAATGCTGCTTTCAAGCTTTTCCATCTGCTCTTCATACTTGCCGGGATTGAGGATTTCGTCCATTTCATCGGAGGTATTTTCCTTGATTCCCTGCGGAGTGATCTGTATAGCGCCGGATTTCATTATCTCCGGCATTATCTCCTCGTTGAATTTCTTGTTGTCTCTTTCCGTCTCGTTGCAATGGATTATCTGCATAATAATCTCCAGTACAGCACTTTCCGTGCCTTCTTCGGCAAACAGATCCTGTATTACGGCCATGAAATCAGAGCTATAAGGCATTGCTTCAGCTTTAGCGAAAGTGAAGATGCAGCCTATCAATGCGCGCTGACGGACATGACTGTCAGCGCTGGTGAGATAGACATATACGAGAGTCTTGAATTTCTCGATGCAGAAGCCGTTGGCACAAGAGAGGGTAATGGCAGAGACGATGGTCTGTGAATCGACTGACGAAACGCTGTCATCAATGAGGAAAGCAGTCCACATACGGCTCTCCTGCTCTTTCCATGAAAGGGAGAAGAATATGTTCAGGAACACATTGTTGAGCAAGGAATAATGGTCTCGCGGAGAAACGGTCGCGTCACGCAGACTTGAAATCATCGACATATTGTCCATTCTGCCCTGAGACAGCGTCTTCATCAGAGCGGAATAGGATGGCGAGGAATGGAATTTCTCCACCAGTTGCAGGTCAGAATCAAGGATATATGCGCGTGAAAGCATTCCTTTCAGCATTTCGTCGCGGTGGGGGTCGTTCATGCCGTCATAGAAGAATTTCAGCATATACCGGTATTGCTCGCATAGAGACTCATAGCGCGACTTTATTTCTGCATTCTCCGAAGTCCCTACACGATTTTCCATTTCCTTGAGCATCAGTCCTAATTGTCCTGACTTTATGTATCCGATGAAGTCTTTTTCCATTATTTTTTTCTCTTAGCGATACTGTCCAAAGCGATTGCATAGCCTTTCAGGAAAAGGTCATACTGTTTCTTTATTCTCTTGTCTTTCAATGCGGAAGAGCGGAAAGCCACCACTCCCTTTTTCTGCTTCGAGTAGTCTGCAAGCAGGCGGGTGCCTGACTTCATCACTTCCGTGGAGTAAGGTTCCGGCAGCAGTGCAGCATCGACATTGCCGTGCGAGAGCATTTTCATCCTCACCACAGGGTCTTCACATTGCACTATGAATACGGTCTTCTTGTCCTTTTTCAGGCTGTCTGCCATATTCTCGGCAAAAGTCTTGCTTGCGCCGTGGCTGTCGGAAGCGATTATCTTGTCTGCCAACTGCTCCTTGCGTACCACACGTGCCTTCTTTGACGTGAGAAGTTTCCATGAGAGCGATGTTGCCGGACCGAGAGTGAGAGCCGTGGTGTCCTTCTTCTCTATCACATCAGCCAGCACGCTGTCGATGAAGGCGCCCTCCACGAGCTTGCTTCTCAATGCGATCCTGCACTCCGACAGCGAACCGTACTTCCGCAGATGCACCGTTACTCCGAGCGAATCGAAGATGTTGAGCGAATCAGCCAGTCTGACTGCATCGCAATCCGATGTGGGAAGCACGCCTATCTTCAGTGCGAGCGAATCTTCCTTGCGCAGCCTTTCGCGCTCCGCACGGCTCATTCTCTGCTTTGTCTCTTCATTATCGCATGATGCCAGGCAGACATTGCAAGCGATGAGAGCAATAAGCGAGGCGATAAGGATTATGTTGTTTCTTGTTCCTGAGGTTGTCATAAGTCGGGTGGTCAAAATATATTGTTGTTATAATTTTTTCCAAAAATGCCATGCAAAGTTACGAAAAAGCACAGAATTAGCTCTTCAATATGCCAATTTTTTAACATTATATCGTAATTCACCACTTTTTTTTTGCCAAAAAGGAAATTTTTATTACTTTTGCTGATTGAAATGAGTACTCTTCCTTTTTTAGAAGAGCCATAAAGGTAAAAAGCGACAATGGCAAAAGACAAAGTGGCATACGTGTGCAGCAACTGCGGGCAAGAGTCGGTCAAATGGATTGGCAAATGCCCTTCCTGCGGTGAATGGAACACATTTCAGGAAATCAGAATAGCCGCAGAAAGCAGTTCGAAAACCATCAGAAGCAATGCGAGAAACGTTGCTTCCGCCTCACATCGTGCCTCCATCACAGCCAAAGCTGTCAGCCTTCGCGACATTTCCACCAAGGCTGAGCCTCGCATCGACACTCATGATGCGGAGCTCAACCGTGTCCTCGGCGGTGGACTGGTCCCTGGCAGCATCATCCTTCTCGGTGGTGACCCGGGAATCGGAAAGAGCACGCTGACTCTCCAGACCATCATGAACATGCCTGAGCGCAAAATCCTCTACGTCAGCGGTGAGGAAAGCGCACACCAGCTCAAGATGAGAGCAGAGCGAATACCCCACACACAGAGCGACCACGTCATGATTCTCTGTGAGACACAGCTCGAAAACATCTTCGAAGAGATAAAGGAAGTGGCTCCCGAGCTGATTATCATCGACTCCATCCAGACGATAGAGACCGAGAGCACGGACTCCGCTCCCGGCAGCGTGAGCCAGATCAGGGAATGCGCTTCTGCCCTCCTCCGCTTCGCCAAGACGAGCGCTATCCCGGTTATCCTCATAGGACATATAAATAAGGAGGGAACCATTGCCGGACCGAAAATCCTTGAACACATTGTCGATACGGTCATCCAGTTTGAAGGCGACCGCCAGAATCTCTACAGAATCCTTCGCTCCATAAAGAACAGATTCGGCTCTACCTCCGAGCTCGGCATCTATGAGATGATGCAAAATGGACTGAGACCTGTGGCAAACCCTTCCGAACTGCTCCTTTCATCCGACCGAAGCGGAATGAGCGGAATAGCCATCTCTGCAGCTGTGGAGGGACTCAGACCATTCCTCGTGGAGAGTCAGGCATTGGTCAGCACAGCCGCTTACGGCACTCCACAGCGTTCTGCCACAGGCTTCGACCAGAGACGTCTCAATATGCTCCTTGCGGTGCTTGAGAAGAAAATGGGATTCAAACTCATCCAGAAGGATGTATTCATCAATATTGCCGGTGGACTGAAAGTGACGGACATGGCTATGGACCTGAGCATCATTGCCGCTGTATTCTCCAGCAATGTGGACATGCCGATAGATGAAGGCTGGTGCATGTGCGGAGAAGTGGGACTGAGTAGCGAGGTCCGCCCTGTAAGCAGAATCGAACAGCGCATTGCCGAAGCTGAGAAACTCGGTTTTACAGACATCATCATCCCCAAACTGAACCTCGCCGGGCTGAAAGGCAAGAAATTCGGCATTCGCATTCATCCCGTCAGCAGAGTGGAAGAGGCTATAAGGACACTGTTCTCATAACAAGTCACGAATGCAGGATCAGACAGCGAGAGCGTTTCCACCAGACAGGACACCCGACCGGAAGGCAATACTGCATCTTCCGTTTCTTCGGAAGATTCCAACCACGACAAAGAGAATCATAACAA
The DNA here is from genome assembly GCA_934256705.1 of uncultured Prevotella sp. Classification (GTDB taxonomy): domain Bacteria; phylum Bacteroidota; class Bacteroidia; order Bacteroidales; family Bacteroidaceae; genus Prevotella. Next base: position 2,804 of record CAKQPF010000035.1, on the reverse strand, counting down.
TATACACACAGATTAACAAAAACAACTTAAACAGATGGTAAAAATCACGAAAGAGGCCGCACTGCTCTATCATGAGACCGGCCGACCAGGAAAGATTGAGGTAATGCCTACAAAGCCTTACCGTACTCAGACAGACTTGTCACTGGCTTATTCGCCAGGCGTCGCATTCCCATGTCTTGAGATTCAGGAAAATCCAGATACAGTTTATAAATATACTGACAAGGGAAACCTTGTAGCTGTAATATCCAATGGCACCGCCGTGCTCGGACTCGGAGACATCGGCGCCATGTCCGGCAAACCGGTAATGGAAGGCAAGGGACTGCTCTTCAAGATCTACGGAGGCGTGGATGTCTTCGATATCGAGATTGACGAGAAAGACCCCGAGAAATTCTGCGAAGCCGTAGAGAAGATTGCACCTACATTCGGCGGCATCAACCTGGAGGACATCAAGGCTCCTGAGTGCTTCTATATAGAGGAACGCCTGAAGAAGTCTCTCGACATTCCTGTGATGCACGATGACCAGCACGGCACAGCCATCATCTCTTCCGCTGGACTTATCAATGCCCTTGAAGTGGCAAACAAGAAAATCGAGGACGTGAAGATAGTGGTAAGCGGTGCTGGCGCAGCTGCCATCATGTGCACCAAGCTCTACATAGCTCTCGGAGCACGCCGTGAGAACATCCTCATGCTCGATTCCAAGGGCGTGATCACTTCCGACCGTCCTAACCTTACCGAGCAGAAGAAATTCTTTGCCACAGACCGTCGTGACGTCCACACCCTCGAAGAGGCTATGCGTGGCGCTGACGTGTTCCTCGGTCTCTCCAAGGGCAACGTCGTAAGCCAGGACATGATTCGCTCCATGGCTTCCAATCCTATCGTCTTTGCATGTGCAAACCCTGTGCCGGAAATATCCTACGAGGACGCTATGGTTGCCCGTCCGGACGTGCTGATGTCAACAGGACGTTCCGACTATCCTAACCAGATCAACAACGTTATCGGCTTCCCTTACATCTTCCGTGGTGCGCTTGACGTAAATGCCAAGGCTATCAACGAAGAGATGAAGCTTGCCGCCGTCCACGCTATCGCTGACCTTGCCAAGCTTCCTGTTCCTGACGTTGTAAACAAGGTGTATAACGTGAACAATCTCACCTTCGGTCCTGACTATTTCATTCCAAAGCCAGTGGACCCACGTCTTATCACCGAGGTTTCAGCTGCAGTGGCCAAGGCTGCAATGGAGAGCGGCGTAGCCCGTAAGGAAATCCACGACTGGGATGAATACAAGCGCACTCTCCGCCGTCGCATGGGTCAAGAGACCAGCGTGACGCAGAATCTCTACGAGACCGCCCGCAAGCACCCACAGCGTGTGGTATTTGCTGAGGGACTCCACCCTACCATGATCAAGGCTGCCGTGCAGGCCAAGGAGGAAGGCCTCTGCCAGCCTATCCTTCTCGGCAACGACGAGATGATACAGAAGAAGGCAAAGGAACTGGAACTCAATCTCGAAGGCATTGAAATCGTAAACCTCCGTCACGACCGCGAGATGGCTCGCCGTGAACGCTATGCAAGAATCCTTACAGACAAGCGCTGCCGCGAGGGCTACACCTTCGAAGAGGCAAACGACAAGATGTTCGAGCGCAACTACTTCGGAATGATGATGGTGGAGACCGGCGATGCCGACGCTTTCATCACCGGCGTATATACCAAGTTCTCCAACACCATCAAGTGTGCCAAGGAATGTATCGGCATACAGCCTAAATACAAGCATTTCGGCACCATGAACATCGTCAATTCCAAGCGTGGAACATACTACATCGCTGACACGCTCGTCAACCAGCATCCTGACAAGGAGACGCTGAAGGACATTGCACGCATGACGGCCAACACCATCCGCTTCTTCAATGAAGAGCCTAAAATTGCGGGCATCTCATTCTCCAGCTTCGGTGTGGACAAAGATGGGTCTCCACGCTTAATGCACGACGTAATCGCTGAACTCCAGGCTGAGGATCCTAATCTGAAGATTGACGGCGAGATGACCATCGACCTCGCTCTCGACCATGAGCGCCGCGACGAGAAGTATCCATTCCTCCGCCTCCACGGAGAAGTGGTCAACTCAATGATATTCACCAGTCTCAGTGCAGCCAACTCCGCTTACAAGCTCATCAAGCATTTCTCTCCTGAGACGGAAGTTATAGGTCCTATACAGATGGGTCTCAACAAGCCTATCCACTTCACCGACTTTGAATCCAGCGTACGTGACATCGTCAACATCACTGCCGTTGCCGTAATCGACGCTTACGTGAGCAAGTTGAAGAACAAGTAATCCATCAGTGTGGTTGTCGGTTGTTGGTTTTCGGTTTTAGGTTTTCGGCAGTACAGCTGTTGACCATAAAGCACAAACCAACAGCCACACAACATATAACCTCAACAAAGACAAGACATCAATGGATTTTGTTGTCTTGTGGTTTAGTTGTCTTGTGGTTTAGTTGTTTTGTGGTTTAGTTGTTTGTCGTAACATGCACATGGTCAATCAGCAAAATCACAAGACCTATCTGGAATACAGTACCAGACTCACGGAAACATCAATAGATAAAAACAAGACATCAATGGATAAAGATATTTTTTTATTTTTATCCATTGATGTTTTTTGTTCAACCTGCCTGGAAGGCAAAGATTATCCGTTAAATCCGTCAAATCCGTGGTCAATTAAAACCTCTGAGGACGTGTGCGTTTTTTTTCGAACACGGATTTGACGGATTGAACGGATCTGTTCTTTCACGGATTTTTATTTTCCATGGTCTCTGATT
>CAKQPF010000034.1 GCA_934256705.1 uncultured Prevotella sp. | reverse complement strand
TTGAGGCATTTCGTAATAACATCGACTAAAGAACGCAATATGGAAATTGCGGAAGTTATTTTTTAAACAATACTAAAGAATTGTCACATCGCAAGATATTATTTTGTGAAGGTTATAACGAACTACCATGTAACAGTAATTTTTCATTGGAAGAATTGCTCAATAAAGACGTAAAAATAATCACATACATGGACAATATCTCTTGTACGTCATGTGGAAGTAAGACTTTGAAGCTGTGGCAAAAAGAAATAAAGCAATTAAATAAAGATGTGGCATACATAATAATTTTACATTCGGATTATGATGATAAAATATTTGAAATGACCGAGAATCTTTCTTTGGATTTTCCACTTATGTATTACGATACAGATATCTTTGAAAGTGAGAACAAATTAAAGGGGAAACTGGCATGCAATAAAACTTTTCTGTTGAATAAGGACAATGAGATTGTTCTTGTAGGAGAACCTTTTGGTAGAGAGAAGATAACAAAGTTATATCAGAAATATATAGGCTCTTTAAATATTGAATATCATGACAGTGTGGCAGAATAAACATACATACAGTTTGGAAACAATGATTAATATACCTGTATATTGCCTTTAATGCTTAAGGAACAGGAGGATACAAAACATACTGAGACAGTAATACAGTTCTTAGATTTGTGATATAAGTAAGGACGGATTCTATATTCTACGTCCTTGTGTGCAGCAATTATCCTAATGAGCGATTCTTTGATTACGCATAAAAGGCATACGAGAAAGTGTTTACTATAATGCCAAACAACTATATCCTCTCTATCAACTGATGCAGATGTATAAGTACACAATGCTAAAAGATTACAAAAATAAATGGTTCTTCGTCAATTTAGGTGGTAATATCTCTTGCCAATCAGTCGACACAAAGTAATTTTGCCCTCAAGACATCAGGTTACAGGCTGTTCAATATACTACTATCGGATACTAAATAATTACATATATTTGTAACTTCTAATATTACTCACTAATAAGCTGACAGAAAAGTATTTAGCACACTTTTAAGCCTTTTTTTACCACCTAAATTGACGATGAACCGAAATAGGGTCGAAAAAGTATTAACAACCGTTAAAAGGCCATGTAAAAAGGGTTCGTATCAAGAAAACATTCTTGTGAATACTCCGAGGAAAGACGGTTTCTCGGCTCTTTCTTCTCTTGAATATCGAAAGTTTATTACGCTAACTCCTTAAATAATGCCGTTAGCGTAGTAGACTTTTGCGTTTTTTTACTTGTGTTTCCCAAGAAAAAGTTGTATATTTGCACCCAACATAATATAAAGTTTGCAAGTATGAGTACTATTAATGGAATTATAGGAAGACAGCGTGAGATTGCTCTGCTGCAGGAGATTTACGAGTCTCCCAGGGCGGAGTTCGTGGCTGTCTATGGCAGAAGACGTATCGGTAAGACCTATCTTATCGACAAGTTCTTTGGCGATAAGTACGACTTTTATATGACGGGTATCTATGAGGGTACTCGTAAGGAGCAGTTGGCAAACTTTGCCCATCAGCTGGAGTTTTATTCTCATAAGGAGCAGAAAACTCCAAAAGATTGGATGGAGGCTCTGTTTATGCTTCGCAAGTATCTGGAGACATTAAAAGAGAAAAAGTCCGTGCTTTTGTTCTTTGATGAAATGCCTTGGCTGGACACTCGCTATTCTCGCTTCCTCAAAGCTTTCGAACTGTTTTGGAATGAGTGGGCTTCGAAGCAGGACAATCTGAAACTGATAGTTTGTGGTTCGGCAACCACCTGGATGACGAATACTTTGCTGGGCAACAAGGGTGGGTTGCACAATCGTGTGACTCGTTCCATCTATCTCCGTCCCTTCAATCTGGCAGAAACGGAGGAGTTCCTGACTTCAAGAGGATTCTCGATGGAGCGCTTCCAGATAGCCGAGTTGTATATGGCGATAGGTGGAACTCCTTTTTATCTCAACATGCTGAACCGTTCGCTGAGCGTGGCGCAGAATATCGATGAACTCTTCTTCTCATCCAGTTCCCCTTTGAGAAGCGAATATGGCTTTCTCTTCAAATCGCTCTTCAAGGAATCCACGCTCTATAGAAGGGTGGTGGAGACTTTGGCTAAGAAACTGAAGGGAATGACTCGCCCTGAGTTGATAGAGGAGCTGAAGGTGGAGGATTCCGGATATGTTTCTACCGTGCTTTCCGACTTATGCAACTGCGATTTCATCCGCAAGTATTCGGCTTTTGGCAAGACGGATAGGGATTTTATGTATCAGTTGACTGACCTGTATTCGCTTTTCTATCTGAAGTATGTGAAGAACTATCATGGTGAGGATGAGCATTATTGGAGTCATCGCCAGATGGATATTTCCAGTTGGGAGGGCTATGCTTTCGAACAGGTTTGTCTGCATCATATTCCTCAAATCAAGAGGAAGTTGGGAATTGGTGGCATTCTGTCGAATATCTGCACGTGGTCGTGCCGTACTTTTACAGATGCAGAGGGTAATAAGCAACCTGGGGCACAGATTGACCTGATAATAGATAGGGGAGACAAGACCATCAATCTCTGTGAGATGAAATTCGTGAATCATCCTTATTCCATCACTCCCGATTATGCAGCTTGGTTAATCAAGCGCAGGGAGTTGTTCAAGCAGGCAACAGGAACGAAGAAGACCCTCCATCTCTCGATGATAACTTCGTATGGTATGGAGCATAATGCTGGTTGGCAAAACATTCAGAACGAGGTAGTGCTGGATGATTTGTTCAAAGTAGAATAAACACAAGGGCTTTATGGCTGTTGTATTCCCTTAGTGCAAGCAATTTTTAAATTAGTGATTTTAAAATAACTAACTGAAAAAATACTAAAATAAATAAAGAGCGGAAGAACAGCTGGGGTTAACAGAGTTAACAGTTAACAGCTGATTTTCCGCTCTTTATTAACGAAGGATTTAGTTAATCCTCTTCATTTTTATGCTAACAGAAAGGTTGCTTTCGTCAAGAGTACCTGTAACTTTTACAGTTAGAATACCCTTGTTGTTATTTTGCAATGTATATATAAGCATTGGCTCTTCTGTATCTTTGTAATAAAATTTTGGAAAAACTTACTTCCCCAACGATTCTCAGCTTTTAGAGCAACGATGTCTCGTCCCAAACTCCAATTCTTTTCTTTGTGTTCGTGGTCCCGAGACCTTGTCCCGGGTTACTCTCGCTATGCTCGGTATAGGCTTCCTGCCTGTCTTATCTATCACGTTAATCCTTACGATCTGCATATTTGAGCTCGTTATGCTCGGTGTAGGCTTACAGCCTGTCTTAGGGGAACTTGTCGGTTATAGGTTGGTAATATAGTAGTAACCGACCTATAACCGACAACCTGTAACCTGGAATCTTTTCCTGTCTGTTGATATGTATGAATGAAGTGCCTGCGAAAGCATTACTTTCGCTTGATGAGCATCATGGCTACGATGGGGGCTCCCACGAGGGCGGCGACGCTGTTGACAGGAAGGGCGCCTTCGAAGCCGGGGAGACGGGAGAGCAGACAGCATATCAAGGTGAGGAGCATGCCGGAGAATAGCGTGGCTGGCATCAGCCAACGATGGTCGGAGGTGCGGAACATGGCACGAGCGAGATGCGGAACGGCAAGACCTATGAACATTATCGGACCGCAATAGGCTGTCACTACTGCGGCAAGCAAACCTGAACAGATGATGATAAGTGAACGTGAACGGCGGATGTTGAGTCCCAGGTTGCGGGCATAACTCTCGCCTAAGAGCAGGATGTTCATCGACTTGATGAGCAACATACTCAATGGCAGAAGGACTGCCATCACTATGGCAAAGACCATCAACTGCGTGCCGGAGGTGCGAGTGAAGCATCCCAAGCCCCACACTACGTAGGCTTTCACGTCCTCTTCTGCACTGAAGAATTTCAGGATTCCTATGATTGCTGTGGCAAGATAACCCGTCATCACACCGATAAGCAGCAACGTCACATTGCCATGCACATACTGCGCTACGAAGATTATCAGTGCTAACACCAACAATGAGCCCACCATTGCTGCCACTGTCATTGCTACATCACCCATATATCCCATCCTGCTCAGCGCTACGCCACCGAGGGAGTTGCTCAGCAAGACGACGAATGCCACGCCCAGCGAAGCTCCGTTTGACACTCCGAGCACCGATGGTCCTGCCAATGGATTATGGAAGACGGTCTGCATCTGCAGTCCGCTGACTGCCAGTCCGGCACCTGCCAGCAGTGCGGTGACGGTCTGGGGGAAGCGGGAATTCCATATTATATTGCTCCAGATGGTGAGGTCCGACGCATCGTACGCCGTGGTATCGAGACCAAGGAGTATGTCGATTACGGCTCGTAGGGGGATGGTGACGGTGCCGATGAGGATATTGAGCAGGAAGAGAATGGCCATTGCTGTCAGGGTGATGGCCATCATTATGACGGGACGGTGGGACATTTTTTTCTTTATCTTATATCCGCCGGTGACGCGGCGGACACGGTGGCGGACTGGTGGCGGACTGGTGGGGAGGATTAATCTATGGGGAAGAGAGAAGGGCTGGAATTACTTCAGGAGATGGTAGAAGGCTGGCTTGTAGTCCTTTGGCATGAGTTCGGGATGGAAGATGGCGACGAAATCGGCGAGCACTTTGTCGGGACATACAGGGGAAATCTCATAGTAAGGCTGGCGCTTCATGTTGCAATAGATTACCTTCTTGTCGCGGAAAGCCTTGAAGAGCTTGTTGCGTTCTTCTGACTCAGCCAGTGCTTCGTAGGAGAAATCGCCCGGGAAACTGTTGAGGATGCGCCAGTAGTCAGCGCCTGCTGCCTTGGAATACATGGATTCGAAGTCGAGAGGCTCGCCACCAGTGTTGTCATCATTTATGACATAATCGGCACCGGCATCGCGGAATATCTGCGCCAGATAGTTCTTGCCGCCCACTGCGTGCCAGTTTCCGCCGTGCATCTCACCGCTGAAGACGGTAGGGCGCTTGCCTTTTGCCTGTGCCGCTTTCGCCTTGAGCGACTCGTATCTTTCGGCAATCTCCTGGAAGACAGCGTTGGCCTTCTGCTCCTTTCCGATGAACATGGCCACGAATTTTATCCATTCAGCCTGTCCTAATGGGTCGAGTTCCTTAAATCCGAGGTGCGGAACGAGGGTTACTCCAGTCTCCTTGATGGCATCATAGCCGCCACGCTTGAATGGAGAGATGAAGATGACGTCAGGTTTGGCAGCCATTACCAGTTCAGGATCGAAGTTGCCTTCCATACCTATCTTTACTATATCGCCCTTCTTTACGCGCTCTTTGATGTTCTTGTCAAAGAGATTCTTGGTTCCGGTTATGCCTTTCACGATGTTCTGGGCATCGAGAGCGGTGAAATTGGAGAGCTGCAGCATGGTCATCAGCACCGCACTGCGGATAGGCACGTCGATGCGAGTGTAGCCTTCCGGCACATCGGCGGTAGAGCCTTGGCTTACGAGGGCAAAACGGTAGGTCTTGCCTTTGCCTTTCTGTGGGTCTTTGACTTCCACCAGTCGGATGCCGTTACCGGAATATTCCACGCTGAAACCTTTGGCGTAGATGGGGCGCACAGTGTCTTGACTTTCGGCTACTGCCTCTGTTGAGGCTACGTTGTCGGCTTGCTGCTTGCTGTTGCCGGTGCAGCTGATTGCTATTGATATTGCTAATGCTATCAGGGCTGCTGATAATAGGGTGGTTGCTTTTTTCATTTTCTTTTTCTTTATTATGGGGAAACCAGCCGGTAACGCGGCTGGCACAATGGCTTATTTCTTTAGTGAAAAGTGAAGAGTGAAAAGTGAAGAGTGAAAAATCGCGCTGACGCGGTTGCGGTTTCTTATCTTATATCTGTCGGTAACGCGGCTGGCACAGTGGCGGAGGGATGGGAAAACCTTTCTTCCTCACACATTTTTGATAATAATAATCTCGAGATTGCCTTTCGGGAGGAGGGGCTTGCAGACGTTGTGGCAATGGGATGTGAGGATGCGGACGAAGGAATCAAGGCGTGATTGCGGCACTATTGTCCAGAGTTCACGAGCCAATGTGATATTTCCGGCACGCTTGCAGACCTCGGCATCACAACCGGCATCCTGCAGAATATGTATGATGAAATCCTTATCCATGACGCATCGCTTGCTGTGAGTGTCGAGATTTCCGGCTGCCAGTTTGACTGCCTTACCCAGCATCATCACCAGATGCACGCTGGAGAAATGCAGTTCGTCAGCGATTTGCAGTGTGCTGCCGATGTAATTGCCGTACTCCACGAAGCACTGCGTAGGCAGATCGGCAAAGCGTTCACGCACCATTCTCTCGCTCTTTGCTCCACTATTGATTACCACCTCATCCGTTCCGGAAGCCTTTGCCACAGTCATACATTTGCGTATGCTGTCCACAAATGCCTGTTCGGAGAAAGGCTTGATGATGCCGGACACGCCCACGATGCTTATTCCGCCCTCAATGCCCAGCCGTGGATTGAATGTATGGCGTGCCAACTCTTCTCCCCCCACTACCGAAAGGGTGACATCGACCTGCGCTTCGTGCAGGTTGGTGTGGATCATCTGCCTCGGCACCTTGTTGATGGCAGCCTCTCCCGGGGGGAAATCAAAGCCGGGGAGCGTAAATCTGCCGATTCCCTCGCCGCCGATGATGGCAAGTGGCTTGCCGGTACGTACCACCTTAGCCCTTATCTCCGCCCCTTTGGTGATGTCGGGGTCGTCGCCGCTTGGCTTGATGACGAAGGCATAGCCGTCGCCATATCCCACGCTGACGGGGATGGTCTCGCCATTAGGCAGGGTGATATCCACGCTTTCAGGCGTTCTGCCGTCCAGTAGTCCGTATGCAGCCACAGTAGCTGCCGTGGCACAAGTGCCGGTGGTCAGTCCGCTATGCAGGGGATAGAATTCCGGCAGCAGCCGTTCCACCATCAGTCGCAAGCCATGCTCACCGTTGACGCAGAGGAATGACGGCGGAGTGGCAGGGCGACGTATGGCAATCATCCTCATGTTTCGCCGGCGTGCGCTTTCCGTTTTCTGGCAGAAACCGCCGCTCAGCCCGCTTTCCTTCAGTATCATCACGTCGGCTTTCACCTCATCCTGCTGACCATATCTGACAATCTGGTCCATACTAACGCCGCATTTCATGGCCTTGTCGATGCTGGACTGTCGGTCGAGTATATGGTAATACATCCTTATGCCTTTCCCTTCCAGCGGCTTGAGCTTTGCAATGCTCTGCACTCCCGTAGTGGCTTCCACTGTCAGACCGGGCTGTCGTCCCAATATCTCTATCACTTCGTCATAGGAATCCACCCAGGTGATGTCCTTGTCGCGAGGCGGGAAAATGCGCTCAAAGCGTATTACAGGCAAGTGCAACCGAGTGCCGACCCTCGCCACCGTATCATGCAGCACGGCAGCGAAAGGGTGGGCAGCATCCACTATCAGGCGTATCGCCTTCTCATGGCAGAAAGCCTGCATTTCGCTTTCCGTCAAAGCGCCGCTGATGGCAATGCCATGACATAGTTCCACGTCCTGCTCTCCGGTCTTGGTGGAGTAGTAGAATGTGGAACCAGCCTCTTCCAGTTCGCTGACTGCTTTGCGTCCTTCCGTTGTACCGCCTAATATTAGAATCATTCTTCTGTCGCTTTTCTGAACAAATGTGTGAAATGACTGCTGTAGAGTTCAGACAGTCCGTGCCTGTTGTCTATGGCTTCGCCAACCACTATCATGGTGGTGAGCGTCAGGTTGTTGCCCTTTACTATGTCAGCCAGATGGTCGAGAGTGCCGCGGTAGATGTGCTGGTCGGGCCATGTGAGGTGATAACATGCCGCCACCGGAGTGTGTGGAGGGTATTCCTCCAGCAGTTGTCGCTGGACATCATCGACAATGGATGCGCTGAGGAAGATGCACATGGTGCTCTGACTGCGTGCCAGAAGGTGCAGTTTCTCCTTTTCCGGCATCGGAGTGCGTCCTTCGCCGCGAGTAAGGATGATGGTCTGGCAGCGTTCAGGGATAGTGAATTGCGAACGCAGTTCAGCCGCTGCGGCCAGGAAGGATGAAATGCCCGGCGTGATATGGTAACTTATGTCATGCGAATCGAAGAACGCCATCTGCTCCTGTATAGCTCCGAAGATGCAAGGGTCACCAGTATGCAGACGGACCACGAGGAGACCACGGTCAGTAAATGACTTCATCAGTTCGCATTGTTCCTCCAGAGCCATGGATGCGCTGCTCCTTACCACCGCTCCGGCTTTGGCGCACAGCGTCAACTCGCGCGGCACGAGGCTTCCGGCATAGAGAATGAGGTCTGCCGCCTCCAGAAATCTTCTGCCACGCACCGAAACGAGGTCTGGATCGCCAGGACCTGCACCGACGATTTCCACGTGGCCACGACGCAGATATGTGGCTTCCGTGGCGACAGCCAAGGTCCATTGTGCGCCTTTCTGCTTTTCCAGCAGCAGGGAGTCAGTGCCGGCACCGATCATAGCCGCCGCTTCGGAGACGCTCTTTGTGCCTACATGACGCTCTACGACAGCGCTTGGAGAGGGCACTTCCTTGGAGTTGAGCTGGTCAGCAGTAAGCAGTTCCACGCTGCAGCCCTCTTCCTTCAGTTTGCCCACTACAGGTTCATCCGCCTTGACGTCAATGGTGTGCCATGAAGCGATGGCACGCTCCATGATGCCATGCTTGCGCAAGCTCTGGCGAATCTCGTCGAGCGTAGCCACGGGAGCCTGATGAGCCAGTCCGATGCCGGCGTGGAGACAGCGTGGAGAGAACCATACGGTGGGCAAATCAGTCTGCGGCATGACAGGACCGACGACGATAAGCAACTCGAAATCATCCATCCTGATGTCGCCGGAATGATGGAATGCGGTGACGTGCTGAGGCAGGTTGGCTTCCAGCCAGTCCGTGCCTTTGTCCCTTACTTCCAGCAGAAGCGCAGTAGGATGTCCGTTGACGAAGAGCGAGATCTGGTCATTGATATGCGTCTCGTCCATCTCCCAGCCGAATTTTCCGGCGAGAGTGTCGAGAGCCCACAGTCCGGTGAGGTCGCTCTGGGTGGTGATTACCGCCTCTGCACCGATGGTATGGGCAATAATCTTTGTCAATTCGTTGGCCCCGCCCACATGACCTGACGCGACGGCAATGGCGTGCTTGCCACAGGTGTCCACGCATACCACGGCAGGGTCAGAATGCTTGTCGGCTATCAGAGGGGCAATAGTGCGCACGCAGATGCCGAGAGCAGAGATGAATATGAAGGCATTATAGTCGTGCCAGCGTGATGAAACATCATTTATATGCAGGATATCAGCGCCCGTCTCCCTTGCTATCGTCTCAGCCAGAGGGCGTTGTCCTTCGGAAATAATGACTATTGCTTGATGCATTTCTTTATGGTAATGGGGTTATAATCGTTGAGTGAAATGGAAATGGAGGCTTGCTGGGAGAGCGGAAGGGCAGTGCAGGCTTCGTCAAAGAGGCGGCAGCTCTCCGCTGTGACACAGTTCATCACGATACATCCGCCCGGTTTCAGCACCTCGCAGATGCGTGCCATCATCTCTTTCAGTTTGCCGCCATGCCCTCCGATGAACACATTGGTAGGGGCGGGGAATGGTGACAGGTCCAGCGTCATGAAGTCGCCGATTACGGGAAGTATGCCCGGCGTACCGAAGCGGCGGGTGTTCTCGCGCATCAGTTGCTCGCCTTCCTTCCTTATCTCAAAGGCAATGACGTCGATGGAAGGAAACAGTCGCTTTGCCTCGATGGAGATGCTGCCTGTGCAGAAGCCTACATCCCAGAGCACGCTGTCGCTCTGAAGTCCCAATTCCTGTATGCTAAGGAGGCGGAAAGGCATCTTCGTGATCATCCTCGGACGACCTTCCAGTATGGCGAAAGCCTCGTCGGGAATGCCCATCGGCACCTTCTGGTTAGGGCGTTTCTGCATGAGAATGCAGCAGTTTGGCATCAGGAAATCCCTTTCCGCCGCATCATTGAGGGACATTGTCTCCACATTCTCCTTGTCGGGATTGCCGAGATGCTCGCCTACGGCTATCTCATAGTTGGAATAACCATAGTCCAGGAGTCGGCTTGCGATGGCAGAAGGCGTGTGGTTGCGGTCTGTCAGGCATCCTATTTTCTGCCTTCCCTCTATCAATGCAGCATCAAGAGCGTTCCACGGTCTGCCTGTCAGCGAGACGAGGGTGAGGTCATGATAAGGCAACACGAGCCTGTGGGCAAGCGACTGGAGGGAATGGAAGGTGGGGAAGACGCGGATGTCAGCCTCCGGAAACTTACGTTTCAGCGTAGTGGCAAAGCCATAGAACAGCGGGTCGCCCGATGCGAACACCACTATGTGACGGTCGTCAGCGGAATATCGTCGGAACACTTCCGCCAGCGGCACTGTGATCTCTATCCATTCAGCGCCTTCCGGCAGTCTGTCAGCCATGATTTCATGATGGCGCGAACCGCCTGAGAAGACGCGGGATGAGGCTATTATCTCTTCCACTTCCTTCGGGAAATAGGGGTGCGGATGGTCATTTATGCCGATGACAGTAAACTGAAGCATAAGCGGATGGGTGGGTTTTGTTGGTGAAACTTCGTGGATGTGGACGGAGTGTGGATGGGGGATTGTTCGGTTTTTCCTGTTTGGGGAGGAGGGGGACATCGCCCGGTAACGCAGGCGACACAGTGGCGGCGCAATGAGGTGACTGTCAGAGGGTTGCGAAAGCGTTGATTTTGCGGTGTAAAAGCATAGCTATTACGGGGCAATATCTATGCTTTTACGGGGTAATATCTATGCTTTTGCATCGTGATATCTTCGCTATTGCTTTGTGAAGGCAAAAATATCGTCTGGAGAAGGATAACTTATTTCAATTTTGTCCGATTTTTCCAGTCCGGCTATTGTGCTGCAGAAAGCCACATCTTACAGGTCTCTTCCGGGCAGGAGACAACCGGCATCGTCGAGGGTCATGATGGCATTGCAGAGCGTGGCGGCGATGTTGCTGCCTCCCTTTCTGCCTTCTACGATGACTTTAGGCACGTCATTGAAACTCTTCACCATATATTTAGACTCCTTGACATGGACAAAACCTACTGGGGCAGCGATGATGCCGAGCGGATGAGCCTTGCCGTGACGCATCAGTTCGCACAGTTCGATGAGCGCAGTAGGGGCGTTGCCGAAGGCGAAGAGCGCATCCGGATGCTCCTGGACGGCGAGGCGTATGCCAGCCTGGGTGCGGGTGATATGCTGTTCAGCCGCCATTGCCTCCACTCTCGGGTCGTGGAGATAGCATTTCGCTTCCAGTCCGAGACGCTGCAGTGCGCCCTTGCGTATGCCGCTCTCAGCCATTGTCACGTCGGTGACGATGGTGGTAAGGCGATGGTCGCGGATGCTTTCGTAGATGCGGGTGGCAGCACCCGGGTCGGAGTAGAGCACGTTCTCCATGTCGAAATCGGCAGTGGTATGGATGGCATGGAGCAGCAGCCATCTGTGGTCGATAGGGTAGTCTTGGCGGTGAAGCTCGGAGAGGATGGTCTGGAAACTCTCGGTCATTATGCCGGCACCAATGGAACGGTTCTCCTTTGGCTGTCCGTATTTCGCGATATAGCCACGGGGCGTAATCATCTTATTGCCGAAGGAGAAGGTCTGGGAATTGCCTATTATGACGATGGTCAGCATGTCTATGTCCTTGGGGTCGAGGTTGCTGAGTGTGGTGACCTTTACAGTCTCGCCCTCACGACCCGCCTGACGGACGTAGCCCACGGGGGTGTCACCGCTTCGTCCCTCGTTGAGGAAAATTTCCTTCAGGCGTCCCAACTGCCAGTAACGCTCGTTGGAACGGGGATTATAGATGGCAGTGACGAAGTCGGCCTGCGCTGCCGCCGTGATACGTCGCTCGATGAGGCTCCAGGGAGTCATGAGATCAGAGAGCGAAATGACGCAGAAATCATGGCTGACCGGTGCTCCGAGCAGTGCTCCGGCTTTCTGGAAAGCGGATATTCCGGGGTGGACGATGATCTCAACGTCAGACAGGCTCTTGGCTTTCATCTCCCATACGAGGGAAGCCATGCCGTAGATGCCGGCGTCGCCAGATGACATCACCACTACCTGATGGCCTTCTTCTGCCAGACGGAACGCTTCCTCAGCCCTTTCGCATTCACGCTTCATGCCCGTGTCGATGCACTTTGCAGTGGCTGGGAGCAATGGGCGGATAAACTGGAAGTAGAACTTGTAGCCCACCACTATGTCGGCTTGGGCGATAGTATCGCGTACCGCCACGGTCATGTCGTCCTTGCTTCCGGGACCTATTCCTATGACTATGATTTGTTTCATTTTTTCTTTTTGGGTGGATAAAAATGGAGGAAATCCGCCGGTGACGCGGCGGACACGGTGGCGGGGGGTGGGGGGTTGGTTGTTGGTTGTCGGTTGTTGGTTTTTGGTTAGTATCGTACTATTATACAGATAACCCAAAACCAACAACCGACAACCAACGACCTACAACCTTATCTTCAGTCCGGCGACGAACATTCTGCCCGGAGAATAGAGGGCATAGCGGCGCTTGCTGCTGTCGATGCGGTCGTCTGTCTTGTCAAAGACATTGTCTATGCCGAGACTTGGCTCCACTGTGAGATGGCGAGCCAGCGAGAAAGTGTGCGTGGTGTTGATATTCCATACGCCATAGCCCGGTGCATCCTCGTAGGCTGCATAGTAAGTCCTGGACTGCATACGGCAGTTGACGTTGGCAGAGAGACGGTACAAGCCCCATGAATGGCTGTAATTGGCAGCCAGAGTCAGTGAGTTCTTGATGCTGCGGTCGAGAGTCTGCCATGTGTCGCCAGACTTTGAGCGTGCATAAGTGTAGGCATAGTTGACGCTGAAATTGAGTCCGTCGGCAGGATTAGCAGTGACATTGACCTGCACTCCCTTCACGTCGCCCTTGTCGCTGTTGACATAGTGGGCGTAGGAAGTCATCTTGTCAGCCTGCTCCTGTGTCATTTCCGGGAACTCCTTCATCAGCATCTCGCGCAGAGGGTCAGTCATGGAGATGTTGTCCTTGATTATCATGTCGTTGATACGATTGATGTAACCCATCACGGAGAAAGAGAATCTGCTGTCACGGTATTCCGCACCGAGAGAGAAATAATTGCTCGACTCGGACTTCAGGTCCTTGTTGCCGAACGATACCTGCGGCTTTCCACGGTTGACAGAGAAGTAACGGTAGTATAGTTCATCAAGTCCCGGAGCGCGGAAACCGTTGCTGTAGGTGGCGCGGACCTTGAAATTGCCGTTGCTATACATCATTGCCACTTTTGGAGTGAACCGGCTTCCGAACTCCTTATGGTAGGTATAGCGAGCTCCGATGGTGGCTTTCAGATTCAGAGGCAGTGACATCTCGTGCTGTCCGTAGCCGGAAAGCGTGTAGGCATTGTCATCGATGTTGCCCGAAGAAGCCACAAGCATGTCGTTGCGCCAGTCGGCTCCGAAGATGGTGGTGGACTTCTCTGTCAGTCCGAGGATGGCTTTAATCTCGCCGTCCATGGTGCGTTGCTTCTTTGACTGCACGTAATCGCCTACCTTATAGGTCTTTGTCTCCACGTCATATTCCTTTCCGTAGCGGTAACGGTCCACGGTGAAGTCAGCCTGGATGGAGTTGCGGCGGCTCAGTTTGTAGATGCTTCCCACATTCCATCTGAGAGATTTGTAGCGCATCTCATAGTCGAGACCGCCAGGAATGTCGGGGTTGGTGTCGGGACGGTCGGTCTTCTTGTGTCCGTATTCCATTCCGGCATTGAAAGCCAGCTGGTCAGTGGTCTGCCAAGTAAATCGCTGGCTGACAGTATTGTTCCTGTAACCGGTAAAGAGAGGAGAAAGAGTCTGTCTGGTTTCGCCTTCATTGCCCTTCACGTATTCGAGGTCATTGACGCGGTAACTGTCCGCCCTGTCATGGGCAAAGGAGGTGTATGAACCGAATCCACCATGGAAGAAGTCGATGTTCACCTGCTCGGTCAGTTGGCCTTCACCGCTGATGCGCGATGTGGAAGTGGCGCTGAAGAGGTCGGAAGTGGGCTGGTCGGTGATGATATTGATGACACCTGCGATGGCATCACTGCCGTAAAGCGAACTGGCAGCGCCGTCGAGCACCTCGATACGCTTCACTCTTGCCATGTTGATGCGGTTGAGGTCGGCATTGTTTGATATGTCACCGCTGAGCTTATGGCCATTGATGAGAATGAGGATGTATTTGCCTCCCAGACCGTTGAGGCGCAGTTGCGACCCCATGGCGTTGGGAGCCATGGACAGTTGAGGCATGGTCTTGGTGAGAGCGTCAGCAAACGTGCTGATACCTTGCTCTCTGATTTCCTTCGCTGAGAGCACATGGACAGGCGTGGTGGTAACCCCCAAACGCTGATGATGCCCCGACCCCGTCACTACAACGGGGTTGAGGCTCATCTGTCTGTCTGCATTGGCACCTTCGTTCTTGCTGTGAATCTGTGCCGAAGCAGAAAAAGTGCTCGCTGAAAAAGCGAAGAGAACAAATAGTCTATTTGTTTTCAAGGTTGTTGTCTTGTGGTTTTGTTGGTTTGTTGTCTTGTTGTTTAGTTGTGTGTTGCGTGAAAATGACTGCCAACAAGACAACAAAACAACAAGACAACAAAACAACGAATCATTTACTCTTCAGGATTCTTTGAGTGATAGTAATCTACAGTCTCAGCATTCTTGGTGTGAGCCTTGTAGAGAGCGCGGATGTTAGAGTACTCCAGGAGACCCTTTACGATACCCTTGCTGTCGGTATAACTGTCAGCGTCGATGGTGTAACCCATGTGCTTGAAGTACATCTTCCAGCTGGTATCTTCCACTTCACCCTCGTCATTCTTCTCGAAACCGTTGTCCCAAGCGTCATCGTCGCCAGCCATGTCATTGTGGGCGTGGTCACCAGCGATAGACATGAGAGGAGCGCAATATACGTTTCCGCTCTTGAAACCGTCAGCGATCATGCGTTCGTGAACGTGGGTCTTGAAGTTCTCCTTCATGTCAACAGTGCCAACATAGTAGTTGTTGCTGTATTTGTTCTTGAGCACTTCCTCGAGCTGTGTGTATCGGATGTTGGCCTTATAGGTGTCATAGGTGTCAGGGTTACCGTGTCCCATGAGGAGCATAGCGCCCTTCTTTGCATAGCTGCCGAAGTTGTCGTTGAGAGCCTTTGCGAGATTGTTGACGTCAGAAGGATATTCAGCCATAAGAGGATAACCGAGCTTGAGGGTCATCTCGCTGAGATACTTGTCGTCGAGGTCGCCGTTGGAGTTGTTGGCGAAGTCCTTCATGGCATTGATTACGCGGGTGTATTCCTCACCAGGGATAACCTGCATTGACTGAACGATGACCTCCTTGTACTGCACACGTCCGAAAGACTCGAGCCAATACTTAGGTTCGTAGAAGTTACGTGGAGCAACATTCTCACCTGCCATAGCGCGGTTGATGCAGATAGCAGAAGAGAAAGAGAGGAACACGTCGTAGCCAGGGAACTCCTTCTTGTACTCTTCCACAGTGAGGTCGAAGGCATCATAAGCCTGCTGCCATGTGGAACCGAAGGCAACGATGAGGATAGCCTTGTCGTTCTTCTTGTTCTGCTTCACGGTAGCGTCCACTTCACGCTGGTAGCGCTCCATGTTAGAGATGTTTCCACCTTCATTTTTGTCGTCATCATCGCTGCAAGCGGTGAATGCCATGGCAGAGATCAGAGCGACAGCTGCCATCATCAGGAATTTAATCTTCTTCATTTTCTTTTTGGTTTTTATGATGTTGATTGTTAAATATGTTGCGTATTTTCTTACCTTTGACAAATTTCACTGTGAGAGAAGCGAAAATCGTGGTGCCCGGAGTGTTGGTGCCGAGGTGCAGACCGTGCGGAGTGCGATCGACATAGTTGAATATATTGTCCACGCCAGCCTCGACACGCCATGTCAGATGGCGGCTTTTGCCGAAGTCGTGGGTGGTGCTGAGCCGCCATATCTGGTAGCCTTTGCCGTCGCCATTGGTCTGGTAATAACGCTTTGATGACATTTTTCCGTAGAGACCAATGCCGAAGAGATAGCTGGCGGCAAACTGATGGTTCCATGTGGCGAATACGTTGGCCTTATGATGAGCCATTCCGTCGATGGTGACGTTGGTCATCCGGTCGTGCGTGGTGTCATAGATGTTGGCCTCAGTGTCGAGGTAGGAATATCCGGCACCAGCGCTGAAATGCTCTGTGGAGTAGCGTATGTTGAAGTCAACGCCGTAAGTCTTGGCGTCCTCCATGTTATGATAGCGGCGCACTTTGCTGAGCATCTCGCCGTATTGCTGGCGGTATGAGTCGGGTGCTTCGCTCTTTGCCACGGTCACGAGTGCAATCATGTCATCTACCTTGTTGTAATATCCTGTCAGCGATACGTTCAGTTTGCCGAAAGTATATTCCCCGTTGAGCGAGAAGTAGTTGGAAGTCTGCGCCTTGAGGTCGGGATTGCCGAGGAATAGGATTATGCCGCTCATGTCGCGTGCATATTGGTAATTGAGCTCTTTAATGGTCGGAGTCTTGAATCCCTGGCTCCATGAAGCCCTCAGACGGAAGTCACCGAGCTTGAGCATAGCTGAGAGTTTGGGAGTCAGTTTCCATCCGAAACTCTCGTTGCGGTTGAGGCGCAGTCCGGCAGTGACCTGCAATGGGTCTGCCAACTGAATCTCATCCTGGAGATATACCGCCTCGGTGTTGTCGCCGGCGGTGCGTCCCTTGATGCTGGCAGGGGCCTTGAGATAGTCGTAACGCGCTTCAAGTCCGGCGCTCAACTTATTGTAATGCGACAGTGCGAACACGCCCTTGATATTGAGCATGGTGCGTTCCTGATTGCTCATCAGCAGTTTCTGCCCCGTGAAATAAGGGTAATCGAGAATGAAATTGCCGTTCTCGTCGAAGCCTTCAGCCAGAGTGGTGGATGTGAAAGCATGGTAATAGGCATGCTTGTTCCAGCTGACGTCAGCCGTAACGAGGTCACCACGGTTTGTGGTCCATTGTATTCCGGCAGAAGCAGAGGCGTTCTTATACTTCAGGTCGAAATTGTAAACATCATATTTGGGATATTTTCCGCTCTTTCGGAATATGCCTTTCTGGTACCATGAACCTTCTGCATAGACCTCCATCTGCTGTGTAGGCTTCCATGCGAGGCGTTCGGCTATCTGCCAGTTGGTGAATTCATTTGCTGTCTTGCTCCTGGAGTCGGTGACGGGAGTGGCCGAACTTGGCGTATGCTCCGTCGCGGTATTCTGCCATCCGTCGTTGTGCTGCAGCTGGAAATTGGTGTATGAATTCCATTTTCCGAAGCGCAGGGCTATACCGTTGTGCTGGCGAATGTCATTGTGCGAGCCGTATCGGGTCTTGTTTTCCATCATCATGCCCTCGTCATGCTTTCGGGTGATGATGTTTATCACGCCGGCAATGGCATCACTGCCGTAGAGAGCAGACGAAGCGCCCTTCACTATCTCGATGCGTTCGATGTTGTTCGGGTCGATAAGACCGAGGTCATTCTGTCCGCCTACATCGCCATGCAGTCGCTTTCCGTCCACAAGGATGAGGATATAGGAGTTGCCCAATCCATTCATCTGCATCTGCGAACCCATATCGCCCTGCTCGAAATCGAATGAAGCGGACAACTGTGAGAGAATGTCCTCTATGCTGCGTCCTGCGAATGTCTTGAGAGCCTTGTGGCTGATTACCTCAGTCTGCACAGGAGCATCCTTCAGAAGGTGCTGCGTTCCGGTGCCGGTCACGACGATTTCTTCCAATGCCTTCTTGCTCTCCAGCGTCTTCTGCGCCCAAACGGAAGGACACAATGAGACACAGAGCAATAGACACAGAGTCTTTCTGCGAGTCATAATACGATAAGTAAATAAGAATATATAAGGAATGTTGCAAACCCTTGATCCTGAGGGCGCAATGCCTTGTCTGTGGCGTATGCCTGAGATAGTGGGCATAGATGAGGCAGGTCTTCTGGCTCTCCCCAGTCTGTCATACCTTCCCGAGTATTCCTCAGTGGCGTTATACTGACAGACCTTGTCTGTGGGGGATTACAGCTGCAGGTACAGCTCCGGTCTTCCACCGGATTCCCTTACATCGTGCGGCTTCTGCCGACGATTGCCTTCGATTTCCGTTTGCAAAAGTAGTCAATTTATATTACATGGCAAAAAAAACTGGAGAAATTTCATTGTTTAATGCAATTATTTTGTAATTTCGCAACCATGAAGCAGAATTTCCCTCAATTTCTCATCGCAGCCCCCGCCTCAGGCTCTGGCAAGACGACTGTGGCAATAGGCATAATGGCGGCATTGGTGCGTCGCGGCATGGCGGTGCAGCCGTTCAAATGCGGACCGGACTATATCGACACGAAATACCATAGCCTGGCATGCGGTCGTCCATCCTATAATCTCGACCTCTTCATGTCGTCGGAAGACCATGTGCGCCGGATATATGCAGAAGCCTCAGACAGTGCTGATGTCAGCGTGGTGGAGGGAATGATGGGACTCTTTGACGGCTTTCTGCGCCAGCAGGGCAGCCCTGCCCATATCGCTTCCACGCTCCATCTGCCCGTGATACTTGTGGCGGATGCCAGCCATACCGGCTATTCCGTAGCGCCTTTGCTTTACGGAATGGCGCATTATGATGAGGCGGTGCGTGTCGTCGGCGTGATATTCAATAAGGTGGGGAGCGACCGCCATGCCCGGATGCTGCGTGAAGCCTGCAGCGATGTGGGACTTGCCTGCCTCGGATGCGTGCCACGCCAGCGGCAGGTGGAGGCTTCATCACGCTATCTCGGACTGGATTTCAGCAAGCAGACAGACACCTCCCGTCTGGCAGATATGATGGAGGAATACCTCGACCTCGACCTCCTGCTCAGCATCACGGCAGGGGAAAAGCCGCAGATACCGTCGGTTTCGTCGCCAGATGTCAATACTGTCGAAGGCAGAATACTCGTGGCGCGCAATGCGGATTCCTTCTCCTTTATATATCAGAGGCATATAGACTTGCTGGGAAAGATGGGAAAAGTGGAATGTTTTGATCCGACAGTGGACTGCGAACTGCCAGCAGACACCGCCCTCCTGTATCTTCCCGGTGGCTATCCGGAGCAGCATCTGGAGGAATTATACAGGGCAGAACGCACCCGAAAGAGCATCCATGACTATGCCATGAGGGGCGGACGGATCATTGCCGAGTGTGGCGGAATGATGTATCTGTGCAAGGAGATAGCGGGAGATGGAGAGGCTTTCCCCATGTGCGGCGTGTTGCCTTACGTCATATCAAACCGCAAGGCGGACCGGAAACTGTCGTTAGGCTACCGTAGAGTGGTGATGAATGGCAGGGAATACCGTGGACATGAGTTTCACTATACGCATTTCCAGGCTCCCCAGCCCCCGACCAGTGCAACGGTATATGATGCCTGCGGGCAGCAGATGGATTCGCCTTTCATCATCCAGGGCAATGTCATCGCCAGCTATACCCACCTCTATTGGGAGGATTCTTTTCCAGATTCTTTCCTGTCTTAGGCGTGATATTCGCATGCAGACCACTTTGCCAATGACCTCTTGATGGATATATTCCTTGTTTGATTCTGGTGGTTTTGCAAAAAAAACATCCCCAATCTCTCGTCTGAGGGGTTGGGGATGTTGTCACTATAGTATGACAATATGGTCTTTTTTAGAGTCGATGATGGTGTCTATATCATAAGATTTTTCATCAAGCATCATTCTTTGTGGACCTACGCAGACGAACAGTGCCACAATATAGCGGAACGGTCGTGAGGTCAAGATAAACAATGTGAGAAGGATTTCTCCCGCCATCTTGATGTGTAGGCCATTGAAACTCAGGAGAGAGAATGTAATCAACACTACGATAATTCTGAAAAAGAGCAATATTCTCATTACTATTTTGACTTGCTTCCTTAGTTTGCCGGTCACCATTACTTTGCTATTGCCTTTTTCAAACTCGCTAATCAGGTCTTTACGATTGTCAACTGTTATCATTTTTCTTAAATTTTAGGGGGTTAATAATCACAAAGGTACTACAAGTTTTCGAGACTTGCAAAGTGCAGTATGCGCTTTTAAGATATTTTCATAAACGGCATTGAACCAGTGATTTAAGCGTTTTTACGGGCGGAAAATATAATAAGGGTTTGAGCCTTGTCATTCTGCCTGAAAGTAAAAAGAATGCGCTTTCCGTTGATTATAATCAAGGGAAAACGCATTCTTGCTCTTTATGGATATGTGATAGTCGTGACGGTAGGGTTTAACACATTTTAAGTTGCGGACAGCGTGTAAACCAAACGACAGGCTAAACGATGAACATTATTATCACTTGTGCTATTATCACTCTCAGGAACATGCCGAGCGGATATACGGAAGTGTAGGCCACGGCGGCACGTTCGCCCTTTATCGTCTCGTTGGCGTAGCTCAATGCCATAGGGTTTGCCATGGCTCCGCAAAGCAAACCGCAGATGGTGCCGAAGTCGAATTTCTTGGTCTTGAGGGCAATAGCGCCGATGATGAGCAGCGGAAGGATGGTAAGCACCAGTCCGATGCCCACCCATAGCAGTCCCTCCGGGCGGACTACGGTGGCAAGGAAGTCCTTACCGGCGGTGAGACCAAGGCAGGCAAGGTAGAGCGAAAGACCCAATTTGCGCAGCATGAGCGAGGCGGAACGGGTGGTGTAACTTATCAGATGCATACGTGGACCTATCGCTCCGATAAGGATACCCATGATGATCGGACCGCCGGCGATGCCGAGTTTGACAGGAGTGCTCATGCCCGGGATGGAGATAGGAACCATTCCCACGGCGAGACCCAGGAGGAGTCCGAAGAAGATGGAACCGAGGTTTGGCTCATTGAGCACCTGTACCGCATTGCCGAGGAACGCTTCTGCATGGTCGATGTTTTCGTGCGTGCCCACCACAGTCACTCTGTCGCCATAGCGGAGGTGGAGCGTATCTGTAGCGAGAAGCTTGATGTCACCACGCATCACCCGGCTCACGTTCACGCCATAGGACTGCCTCATATGGAGAGAACCGAGCGTCTTGCCGTTGAGCTTGGTGCGGGTGATCACGATGTCACGGCTTTCCACCGATGAATCGATGGCATTCCAGTCTATCTGCTCGCGGTTCCAGTCCTTCACCACGCGCTTGCCGAAGAGGATGTCCATGGCAGGCACCTCGTCGCGCTTGGTCACCACGAGGACGTTGTCACCGATTTGCAGTTCGGTGGAGGCTATAGGCACGATGACCTGTTCGCCACGCCATATTCTGGAGATGATAAACTGGCGGTGGGTCATCTGTGATATGTCAGCGATTGTCTTGCATGAGATGGCAGGATTTATCACCACGAACTGTCCGACGAACGTCTGGTCCTCGTCATCATTGCGATGTGGCACCAGGTCAGCGGGGGTGACAAGGAATTTGCGCAGCAGAATCATGGCGAAGATAACGCCCACTACGCCAAGAGGATATGTGACGGCACATCCCAATGCGGCACCGTTGTGGGGCAGATGCGCATTGGCAAGAGCCTGCTGGGCAGCGCCGAGAGCCGGCGTGTTCGTGGTGGCTCCGCAGAGGATGCCGACCATATCAGGCACGCATATCGGCAACACGAGGCAGAGCGAGAGCGCCATTGCCGTGCCGAGGACGATCACTGCCATGCTCCACAGATTGAGCGACACTCCCTCATGGCGCATCATGCCGATGAAGTTAGGACCTACGTGCAGTCCTAAAGCATAGACAAAGAGCGACAATCCGAAGGTCTCGGCGAAATTGAGCATCGCTGGGTCGGCAGAGAAATGCAGGCTACCTGCCACGATGCCGATAAAGAAAACGAACGCCACTCCAAGAGATATACCCCTGATGTGCAGCTTTCCGAGCGGCAGACCCAGTGCCACGATGAGTGACAGCACGATGAGAGTCTGCACTGCTGAGTGTATCGTGAAAATGCTTTCAATCCATTCCATATCTATTGTTGTTCTTTACAGTATTTATTGTTGCTCTTTACAGTATTTATTGTTGTTCTTTCAGTCGTTCTTGTTAAGTTTGCTTTCAGCCTCCCCACATGGCAGACAATGCCTGTTTTTGCACATATCTGCATATCATGGAATGCGGATGTGGCAATTTTCTGCAAAGGTAAGCAAAAGTTTTGAAATATCCACAAGGATTGTCAATAATCATCTTTCCGCGATTGTTTTTGGATAATCCGGTCATATCTTCATGATTCCATAATCCGGCACTTGAGGTCTGTGGCGCATATCTCGCTTGTCAGAAGGTTCAGATTGTGAAAGAAAGACAGCGAAACAGGCATGAATGGGTATGGAAAATGGTGATTTTCATGCCAATATGTAAGAAAATAGGGGGTGTCTGACGCTTGTTTGCGAAAAAATATGTATATTTGCAGTCGATAAACAGGGGTTATATGAAATCGGAAAATCTTGTTCTTGCAGAAAATATGGACGAAGCACAGGCGAAATCTGTGTTTCAGGATTTCTATACCCGATACTATAGGATGCTCGTGGGCTATGCCATGACCTTCGTAAAGTCGGAAGGCGATGCCGAAGACATCGTGCAGGATGTGTTTATCACCCTTTGGGGTAAGCGCGAAGAACTGCTGAAAGACAACAACCGTATGCTTCGTCTGCTCTACGTAAGCATACACAACAAATGCCTGGACTTCCTCAAGCATGGCGTAGTGGAGCGCAATTACGCTTCGAATGTTTCTGCCCAACTGACAGAATACGAGATGGAATCAGAGATTTTCGCCGCTGAGATGTATAGCCGTATCTTCACCTACATCGATGCTCTGCCCGAACGTCAGCGCACCACGCTTATGCTTGCCATGGAAGGCAAGTCGAATGCGGAGATTGCAGAGATGATGCAAGTGAAGATAGAAACTGTGAAAACCCAGAAATACAAGGCCATCTGCACTCTTCGGTCCATTGTCTCGAAGAG
Organism: uncultured Prevotella sp.; assembly: GCA_934256705.1. Taxonomy (GTDB): domain Bacteria; phylum Bacteroidota; class Bacteroidia; order Bacteroidales; family Bacteroidaceae; genus Prevotella. The sequence goes on along the minus strand of CAKQPF010000034.1, from coordinate 14,485 downwards.
GGATGAGCTGGCTGTTCTTTGGTTTTGTTGCTTTGTGGTTTAGTAGTTTTGTCGCTTGTCTGTGTAAGTCTTTCCACATTCAACAATACAACAATACAACAATACAACAAAACAACAACCCCACTATTTCACATGAATGTCAAACCGTGAGATGGAGCATGCGCTCTTGCCATTCTGTATTACCGGCACTTTCTTGCCTTCAGCATTCTCCACATACTGTGGCTTGAGGAGCATGGTGTGGGAGTGTCCGCCGAGCACGAGGTCTATGCCGGTGGTCTCCTTGATGAGGCATTCATCGCTTGCGGTAGGGTCGCCTATCTTCCAGCCGAGGTGGGAGAGGCATATCACGATGTCGCACTTCTCCTTGCCGCGCAGGATGGAGACCATGCGGCGCGCCACGGGGATAGGGTCGAGATACTTGGTAGCACCATAGTTGGCAGTGGTCACGAGTCCCTCAAGGCGTGGGGAGAGTCCGAACACTCCGATTCTGACACCGTTGCGCACGATGACGGTATATGGTTTTACGATGCCCTCGCATGGAGTTCCTGAGAAATCATAGTTGGCACAGACCACAGGGAACTTAGTATTGCGGAAGAGTCGCGCCATGTTCTCCAGTCCGAAGTCAAACTCATGATTGCCGATAGTCACGGCATCATAGCCCATGAGATTCATCAGTCCTACCTCCACATCGCCCTTATACATGGTGAAATAAGGCGATCCCTGCGAGAAATCACCGCTGTCGAAGAGCAGGAGGTCGGGAGTCTGCCTGCGCTGGAGGTCGAAGAAAGCCACGCGGCGCACGAAACCTCCGCGTCCGGCCTTGGTGGTGTCGCTGAGATTAGGGCTGTATGGGAAAATCTGCGAGTGGGTATCGTTGGTGTGATACACGGTGATGGTCTTGTCCTTTTTCGCCTCGGCGATGGAGAAGACGGAAATCATGATAAGGAGTATGGTGGTAATCTTTTTCATGTCTTAAGTTTGGCGGTCGGAAATGTTCTTGTGATTATTGTGCCATATAGCAGGGTAGGGCAGGTGCTTGATGCGAAACCGTGCAGTCGGTTTATTCGGTCACTGTAATTCTTCCGTCCAGTTTGGATTCGGCTTCCTTGCCCTGTCGGGAGAGTTCCTTGAAGTGATTGATGATGATAAACCTGAGATTGTTGCTCTTGTCGGTCAGCATCTTGCGGTCGGTGCCGAGCGTGAAGGCAGGCATACCGTCGTTGCCCTCGGAGAGATAGTCGATGGTGGCGATGCGGTATTTCGCTTCCGGATTGACAGGCTTGCCCTTGATGAGCAGCGAGACGAGTTTTCCGTCCTTCGTGATGACGGCTTTCACCTCCTTGCTGACTCCCTCTCCGTGGCGTGCCGCTATCTGCTCAAAGAGGCTTGTGAGGTCTTTTCCCGTGAGAGTGAGGAAGCATATTTTGTTTTCAAACGGTGCAACGTCGATGATGTCGCCCACGGTGATGTCGCCCTTGCTGATGGAAGCACGTATTCCACCTATATTATATACGCCGAGGTCAGGCTTTTCCCCAAACTGGCTGCCTGATGCCACGAGGATGTCTGTAAGGAAATTGGAGAGAAGGCTTTCCGGACGACGTGATGACATGTCGTGCGCTGCACGGCCTACTACAGGCGACATGATGCTGTCCACCGTGTGCTTGTAAGGCGCGATGAAGGCTTCTGCGGCGGCATTCTTCGTCTTGTCGTATCTGGAGTCAATCGTATATCGCTGGAAATCCATGCTTTCCACGGTGTATCTATGCTGTGCGCAAGCCATGAAGACGAGCGAAAAGAGGCATAGGGAGATAGTGCTTTTAGAGAGTGATTTCATATCAATAACAATTATTTTGACCACAAAATTAAGCAAAAAATGCTGATAATCAAAAGAAAATGCGAAAAAAAAGAGATAATGTTTGGTTATTTCATTGAAATTGAGTAATTTTGCACCCGCTTTCGGCGTAACCTATGGTGAGGGAGAAGTGTTACCCACTATGTTGCGTTCGAACGATACAACAACATTAAAACTATATCATTCAAAATGGATTTGATCAAAGTTGCTGAAGAAGCATTTGCAACCGGCAAGAAGTTCCCTGAGTTCAAGTCAGGTGACACTGTAACAGTCGCTTACAAAATTATCGAGGGTTCAAAGGAGCGTATCCAGCTCTTCCGTGGTGTCGTTATCAAGATCTCTGGTCATGGCGACAAGAAGCGTTTCACAGTTCGTAAGATGTCAGGTACCGTTGGCGTAGAGCGTATCTTCCCAATCGAGTCTCCTGCTATCGACTCTATCGAGGTGAACAAGCACGGTAAGGTGCGTCGCGCTAAGCTTTACTACCTCCGTAACCTCACAGGTAAGAAGGCTCGTATCGCTGAGAGACGTGTCGTTACTACAAAGTAATAACCCTTATCCAGGAAGAAAGAAAAAAACAAGGCTCAACTCCGCTGTATGGCGAAGATGAGCCTTGCTCTTTTTTCTGTATATATGTGGTCTGGAGAAAATGGCGGGGACAGCATGAGAATAGCGGAAAGCTAATCCTTGTCTTGCTTTTCCGCTTCTTCTTTGTCTTCTTCTCCTTCCTCCGTGTCATCGTCAGGACTGTCGATGCACTCCTCCTGGAATACGGAATTGAGCTCGCTCCAGCTCTGGAAACCAGCGAAAAGGGCAATGTTGTCGAGCATTTCCTTTGAAGGATGCTCCAGATGCTTGAACATCTCCCATGCCTTGTTCAGTTTCAACTTTCTATGCTTCATATCCCTTTCGTATTGATGTTGAGTTAAATCCGGGTGCAAAGTTAAGCATTTTTCACATAATACAAAGAAAATCCGGGAATTTTTTATTAACTTTGCACACGAAGAGGCAAAGACCTGACTCGCAAACGAAATATAGGGCGCATACTGGGCTCTTGGCCGGCATGGTAAAGGATGCCGTTATTATGGTCACGACATTTGAACAAACAAAAATCACAAGTATAAATATAATGAAAGAATTAGAACTCAAGTACGGTTGTAACCCAAACCAGAAACCGTCACGCATCTTCATCGAAGAGGGAGAACTCCCTATCGAAGTACTTAATGGCCGCCCGGGATATATCAATTTCCTGGATGCCTTCAATTCATGGCAGCTCGTCAAGGAACTCAAGGAGGCTACCGGACTGCCTGCCGCTGCCAGTTTCAAGCACGTCAGCCCAGCAGGTGCTGCAGTGGGACTGCCATTGTCCGACACGCTCAAGAAGATATATTTCGTCGATGACGTGAAGATACCTCTCTCACCAATCGCTTGCGCTTATGCCCGTGCACGCGGCGCAGACCGTATGTCAAGTTATGGTGATTTCATCGCTCTCTCTGATACTTGTGACGCTGCTGTGGCAACGCTCATCAAGCGCGAGGTAAGCGACGGTGTCATTGCTCCTGACTATACAGAGGAGGCTCTCCAGATACTCCGCGACAAGCGCAAGGGCACTTACAACGTCATCAAGATCGACCCGGCATACAAGCCTGCTCCTATCGAGCGCAAGCAGTGCTTCGGCATCACCTTCGAACAGGGACGCAATGAGATCGCGCTCAATGATCCAGCTATCTTTGAGAATATCCCTACCGTCAGCAAGAACTTCACCGAGGAGGCAAAGCGCGACCTTATGATTGCCCTCATCACTCTGAAATATACTCAGTCAAATTCAGTATGCTATGTCAAGGACGGACAGGCTATCGGCATCGGTGCTGGTCAGCAAAGCCGTATCCACTGCACACGCCTCGCTGGCAATAAGGCTGACATCTGGTGGCTTCGCCAGTGCCCTAAGGTGATGAATCTGCCATTCAAGCCAGGCATTCGTCGTGCAGACCGCGACAACACCATCGATGTATATATCTCTGACGACTATGAGGATGTACTTGCAGAAGGCACATGGCAGAATTTCTTCACAGAGAAGCCAGAGCCTCTCACACGTGAGGAGAAGAAGACTTGGATAGCACAGAATACAAAGGTAAGTCTCGGCTCTGATGCTTTCTTCCCATTCGGCGACAATATCGAGCGTGCTCACAAGTCAGGCGTAGAGTATATTGCCCAGGCTGGTGGCTCCGTACGCGATGATAATGTCATAGAGACCTGTGACAAGTACGGTATCACGATGGCATTCACCGGCATCCGCCTGTTCCATCACTAATTCAAGATGAAGAATTAGACCCCCTCTTATCCCCCTGTGAGGGGGGGCTTATTTTTCCTTTATAACATTTTCCATAAAAAAACAAAACTATGAGCGATTTCGAAGACATCCTGGTCAATGGCATTTCATTCAGCAGAGGCGGAGATCGCCCAAAGCAGGACGAAGGCAAGGTAAAGACCAAAGCAAAGAAGAAGAAGTATATCACCGGTGCGCATGGTTCCGGCTCTGCTATGCAGAAGGCCAAATACCGTGAGCAGCGTGCCAAAAGGCACAAGTGATAGAGACTTCTTGAGGTCCAAACCACATGAATGGGTTGTGGGTTGCCGGTTCTTGGACGGTTTGCACCAAGCTGTCAGAAAACGGCAACCGACAACCCGCTTTTGTTTTCCACGCAAATGGTAACCAACTAAAACCGCAAGCCGACTGTTTCTTTTTCATTACATTAACCATAGAATGTGAAAAATAATTTGGCTATTTGAACTTTTTGTGCTAATTTTGCATCGCAAAAGTGTAGAACTGACATCTGCACCCCTATAGGAAATACCCCAAAATCGAGCATGTTCGGAATAAAGAAAATTGACATATATATGTTAAGGCAGTTTCTGTTGCTTTTCATCGGCGCCTTCTGCATCAGCCTTTTTGTGCTTATGATGCAGTTTCTTTGGCGTTATGTCGATGACCTTATCGGCAAGGGATTGTCGATTGACGTGCTGGGACAGTTCTTCTGGTATATGTCCCTCAAGCTCGTTCCGCAGGCTTTCCCGCTCGCAGTCCTCCTTTCTTCCCTCATCACGATGGGTAATATCGGAGAGAACAGTGAGCTGACAGCCATCAAGGCGGCAGGCATATCGCTGATGCAGGCTTTGCGTTCACTCATCATTTTCTCCACTTTCGTAGCCGTAGGATCATTCTATTTCCAGAATTCAGTAGGACCGGATGCCACGAAGAAGCTCGCTCAGCTGCTCCTTTCCATGAGGCAGAAGAGTCCGGAACTGGAGATACCGGAAGGCATTTTCTATGACGGAATACCGAACTGCAACCTCTATGTCCAGAAGAAAGACATGGAAACCGGTATGCTCTACGGTGTCATGATATACAGGATGACGGACAGTTATGAGGATGCAGCCATCATTCTGGCAGACTCCGGAATGCTTCAATCTACGGCAGAGAAGCAGCATCTCGTCCTTTCACTGTATAATGGAGAATGGTTTGAGAATATGCGCTCGCAGGAATTGACGCAGAATTCCGCTGTCCCTTACCGTAGGGAGTCCTTCGTCAGCAAGAAGATAATACTCAATTTCGACAACGGTTTCAACCTTGCCGACGCTTCGGTGTTCTCTAATAATCCACAGGCGAAGAGCCTAAGCCAGATCCGCTTTGCAATAGATTCGCTCAACCAGACGTATGACAGCGTAGGAAATCGCTTGGCTGAAGACCTCAACAGAGGCTATATCGCAGTGCCGCATCTCGAAAAGAAGGACTCGCTGCTTGCCATCAAGGAGGCGGCGAAGAGCACTATGCAGTTTGATACCCTCGTCAGCAAGATGTCATTGGCGGACAGAAGGGATGCCATCCAGCGGTCATTGAATAAGGTACAGATGGTTTCCTCCGAACTGGAATTCCGCGAAATGGTTTCCAAAGACGGTGAGAAGATAATAAGAGAGCACAGGATAGAGCAGATAAACAAGTTTACACTGTCGCTTACCTGTCTTATCTTCTTCTTTATAGGCGCACCGCTCGGAGCCATTATCCGCAAAGGCGGACTCGGTCTGCCTGTCATAATATCGGTGTTGGTGTTCATCGTCTTCTTTATCCTCGACAATACTGGCTACAGGATGTCGAGAATAGGAGAGTGGCCGGTGTGGTTCGGCAAGGGACTTGCGCCGGCAGTGCTCATTCCGCTCGCCACATTCGTCACCTATAAGGCAAACAAGGATTCGGCTGTATTCAATATGGATGCTTACCGGCTCTTCTTCATACGCCTGCTCGGACTGCGCCAGAAGCGCAACATCGCAGGCAAGGAGGTCATCATCCAGGATCCTGATTATGTGGGAGATGCACGAAAGCTCACCGCTATCACGCAGGAGATACACGACTATGCCCATGCACATCACCTGATGCGCATGCCGAATGTCATCAATGTGTTCTTCCGATACCAGCCTGACCACGAGATGGAACGCATCAGCGAAAGCCTCGAAGCCGTGATAGAAGACCTGTCCAACACCCGTGACAGGTACATATTGAGCTATCTCAACAAGTATCCGGTAGTGTCATTGAAGGCGCACACCCGTCCTTTTGAGCGCAGATGGCTCAATGTCCTTTCCGCTCTGGTGCTCCCGGTAGGTATTGTTCTCTATTTCCGAATGTGGAGATTCCGTCTCCGTCTCTATGGAGACCTGCGCCAGATACGCGCTGTCAGCAATTCCATCATAGACAGGGTTGAGAATACTTACGGTCCGACCGTGGGCGGAGAATCGGCAAATACCAGCGATATAAGGGTGGAATAGGGCAGTAATCTGACCGCTATAGCAATGCGGTCTTTGGAATTTCCGGACGTTTTGGCTACAAGAAACAATGTGTATGCGGTACAAGGAAGTGATATGTTTTCTTGCACTGAAACGTGTGCTTTTTCCCTTATATATATAAATAAGGTGTAGGCAAATAGATATAAAAGATGCAAAAGTTAAGCAAAAAGGTAAAAAATGATGCAATATTTTCGTGAAAAGAAAGTTTTTTATTAACTTTGCAAATTGAATGGGAGGAAAAACGACACTGGTTTGGCGTTTTGCCCCTCATCTCTAACTACTAAAGGGAATAATATTTCTAACGCAAACAAATATGGTACATTTATCAAATCGTCTTAACAGACTTGCTCCTTCAGCTACTCTCGCCATGTCACAGAAAAGCGGTGAGATGAAAGCACAGGGCATCGATGTAATAAACATGAGTGTCGGTGAGCCTGACTTCAATACTCCTGACCACATCAAGGCTGCTGCCAAGCAGGCTGTGGATGACAACTGGTCTCGTTATTCTCCGGTTCCTGGTTATCCGGACCTCAGAAAAGCTATCGTGGAGAAACTGAAGCGTGAGAACGGACTTGATTATACCATGTCAGAGATTCTCGTCAGCAACGGTGCAAAGCAGGCTGTCTGCAATGCTGTGATGGCTCTCGTGGATGACGGTGACGAAGTTATTATCCCTGCACCTTACTGGGTAAGTTACCCACAGATGGCGCTCCTCGCAGGTGGTGTCCCTGTTCATATTCCGGCGGGATTCGACCAGGACTTCAAGATTACCCCTGAACAGCTGGAGGCTGCCATCACTCCTAAGACAAGAATGCTCATCCTCTGCTCTCCAAGCAACCCTACAGGAAGCGTGTATAGCAAGGATGAACTCAAGGCTCTCGCTGATGTCCTCAAGAAGCATCCGGAGGTTTACGTCCTCGCTGATGAAATCTATGAGCACATCAACTATGTAGGCAAGCACGAGAGCATAGCACAGTTCCCTGGAATGAAGGAGCAGTGCATCATCATCAACGGCGTCAGCAAGGCATATGCCATGACTGGATGGCGTATCGGATATATGGCTGCACCTGAATGGATCGTGAAGGGATGCAATAAGCTGCAGGGACAATACACCTCAGGACCATGCTCCGTAAGCCAGAAAGCCGCTGAAGCAGCCTACGTCCTTTCACAGGACTGCGTGGAGGAAATGCGCGTAGCATTTGAGCGTCGCCGTGACCTCATCGTGGAACTTGCCAAGGATATTCCTGGACTGGAGGTCAATGTGCCACAGGGCGCATTCTATCTCTTCCCTAAGTGTACAAGCTTCTATGGCAAGACAGATGGCGAACGCACCATCAACAGCTCTACCGACCTCGCCATGTACCTTCTCGAAGTAGGTCATGTGGCTACAGTGGGAGGTGACGCATTCGGTGATCCTGAGTGCTTCCGCATGAGCTATGCCACCAGCGATGACAATATCCGGGAGGCAATGCGCCGCATCAAGGAATGTCTCGCCAAGTTGAAATAATGCAATGAAACGCGGAAAAATACCCGCGTTCTGCTGGTATTTTTCAGCGTTAAATGTAAAAATGCATGTTAAAAGTTCTTAATTGGAATGATAGTTCAAGAGAATTTGCTATCTTTGCGATTGGAAAGCCGATATGTAACTTTATGTTAACCGTTCGACAAAATACCTAATAGCAGAAAAATATCCAGAAGTATCAGATTCATAGGCAAAAATTATTAACTCAAATTATTAATAACTAAAAATCAATCAAAATTATGGCAGCTACACAAAAGCCAGCCCAGAAGAAGCAGTCAACAGGCTTCCAGGGCGTTCGTAATGCAGTTTGGATCATCGCCGCTATGTTCATTGTGGCAGTATGTATCTTCAAGTACGTTCTCGGTAACCCAGCTAACTTCGTTGGCGGTGACCCAGAAGGTGAGGTACTCAATGGTAACATGCTTGGTACTATCTACAAGGGTGGTATCGTCGTTCCAGTCCTCATCACTTTGATGCTTACTGTATTGTGCCTCTCAGTAGAGCGTTACCTCGCTCAGCGTACCGCTTTCGGTAAGATGGCTACAACAAAGTTCGTTGTTCAGATCAAGGCAGCTCTCGCTAAGAACGATTTCGTTGAGGCTAAGAACCTTTGCGCTAAGCAGCGTGGTACAATCGCTAACGTAGTAGGCGCTTCCCTCAATGCTTATGAGGAGATGGAGAGAACACAGGGCATCAAGAAGGCTCAGAAGATCTCTAAGATCCAGCAGGCTCATGAGGAGGCTGTACAGTTGGAAATGCCAACTCTTCAGATGAACATGCCTATCCTCGCTACTCTCGTTACCCTCGGTACTCTTACCGCTCTGTTCGGTACTGTAACAGGTATGATCAAGTCATTCGCCGCTCTTGCTTCTGGTGGTGGTGGTGACTCCGTTGCACTTTCTACAGGTATCTCTGAGGCTCTTATCAACACCGCCCTCGGTATCTTGACCTCTTGGCTCGCAGTAGTATCTTACAACTTCTTCTCTAACCGTATCGACAAGCTCACATACGCTCTCGACGAGGTTGGTTACACTATCGCTCAGACTTACGAGGCAAACCACGACGAGGCTTAAGTTTTTACTAACCCTTTAAATCTTTTATCGCTATGGGTAAAGTAAAACTTAAGAAACAAGACATCTGGATCGACATGACGCCTATGTCAGACGTGATGGTGCTGTTGCTCTGTTTCTTTATGTTGACATCAACATTTACGAAGCCAGAGCCAGTAAAGGTGGTTACACCGTCATCTGTGTCTGAGATTAAGGTGCCTGAGAAGGATGTGCTGAATATTCTTGTCGATAAATCCGGCAAGGTATTCATGAGTATGGATAACCAGTTCCAGCTTGGTGACGTTTTTGATGATGTTACAAATCAGTATGGCTTGGACCTCTCAAAGCTCAAGGGAGCTTTCGTAGCTGACCCTATGTTCGGCGCACCTATGCAGGACCTCGAGGACTTCCTCAAGATTCCTGATTTGGAGCGTGGAAAGAAGCTTGCAGAACTTGGTATTCCTTTGGATAGTATTGATGGTGGAATCAGTGAGTTCCAGACTTGGGTAAAGGCAGCACGCGCTGCTAACAGCGACATCAAGGTTGCCCTCAAGGCTGACAGTGAAACTCCTTATAAGACCATCAAGCGAGTAATGAACGAGTTGCAGGATATTAACGAGAACCGTTATTATCTTATCACCAACCTGAAAACTGAGGAGGACTAAGGCATGGCTAAAGAAAAGAAACAAAGACAGAAGAAACAACAGACTCGTGTGGACTTCACCCCTATGGTGGACATGATGATGTTGCTTATCACCTTCTTCATGCTCTGTACCACATTGGCTAAGCCTCAGACCATGGAACTCTCCATGCCTACCAACGACAAGAACCTGTCTGACCAGGACAAGTCTGTGGCAAAGGCATCTTATACCATTACTATGTACGTTACTGCCGACAACCAGATCTACTACATCGCTGGTCTGCCTAAGTACGACGACCCTACCTGTCTCAAGAAGACCACATGGGGTAAGGATGGTATCCGTAAGGTCCTCATCTCTCACGTTACTGAGGATGGCACACAGCCAGTTCTCGACATCATGACCGCCAAGGCTAAGCTTGACGAGCAACGTGCCAAGAACCCTGAAATGCCTCAGGCACAGTATGATGAGCGTCTCAGAGCTATCAGGAATGGTGACATCAATGGTGATGGCAACAGGATTCAGACTATGACCGTTATCATCAAGGCTACAGATAACTCTTCTTATCTCAACCTTGTTGATGCTCTCGACGAGATGCAGATATGCTCTATTAACAAGTATGTGATAGATAAAATCAACGACCAGGACAAGAAGCTTCTCGAAGAGGCTAAGGTCAAGGAGTAAGTCTATTAGTAATGTAACTTTAACTTAAGAAAGGAAAAGAAAATGTCACAAATAGATCTTATTGACAATAAGTGGTCGGACTTAATGTTCGAAAACCGTAACAAAGAGTACGGTGCTTATGTTCTCCGCCGCCAGACAGGTCGTCGTAATGTCGCTGCCATTTTGGCCGTTCTCCTGCTTTTTGCATGTGTAATGGTGTATATGGTTGCTAAAAACGCATACGATGAGTATCAGAAGACTCATCAGATTCACGACCAGGTGACCGAACTCACTGCCCTCAAGCAGGAGAAGAAGAAGGAAGCCAAGGTGGAGCGTAAGGAAATTGTTAAGCAGCAGGAAGTTGAAAAAGTCGTGGAAAAGGTTAAGAGCTCTGTGAAGTTCACCGCTCCTGTCATCAAGAAGGATGACGAGGTGAAGCCTGAAGACGAGATGAAGACCCAGGAAGAAATCATGGACTCTAAGGTTGCCGTTGGTTTTGCCAACGTAGTAGGTAACGACGAGAATGGTGAAGTCCTCAAGGCTAAGGAAGTTATTGCTACTGAGCCTGTGAAGCCTAAGGAGGAAGAAAACAAGGTATTCGATGTTGTAGAACAGATGCCTTCTTTCCCTGGTGGTAACTCAGCTCTTATGCAGTTCCTCTCCAAGAACATCAAGTATCCTGTAGTTGCTGAGGAAAATGGTATCCAGGGACGTGTAGTCTGTACCTTCGTCGTAGAACGTGACGGTCGTGTTACTGATGTACGCGTAGTTAAGTCTGTCGATCCTTCTCTCGATAAGGAGGCTGTTCGCGTTGTTAGCTCAATGCCTGCTTGGATTCCTGGTAAGCAGAATGGTTCTGCAGTGCGCGTAAAATATACGCTCCCTGTTACATTCCGTCTTCAGTAATTTATGAACGAATATCTTACCTGAAGTAGGATTTATTCTTACCCAATGTAGGATTGAATGTATATCCTTGGGTTCCCTCCCTCCTGTAGAGTAGGGAACCCAAGTTTTTTCTGACAAAGCGCCACCATTGTCACTTCATTCCCATGTATTCTCCGGTCTGAAGCTATAGGGCGCAATGTGCATTTCCACCTTATTATATATATAGGGCTGAATCACTACACACACTGGGCTGAATTCTTAGATATATAACTTAGAAGTCTTATTGGTAAATAGATCTGGAATCTAAACGTCTTATCATTATGAAGCATATAAATTCAATCGTCGTTATTATTATTGTTTCAATGCTCTCATTAGGCATGTTGTCTTCCTGTAAAGATAAAAAGAAAGACCCTAATGCGCGCACTGACACTTACGCTACCGGAAAGATTACTTTCGGAGCGGATGAAAGTTTTGCTCCCATCATTGATGAGGAAATGGACGTATTCCATTCCATCTATCCTAATGCGCACGTCACTCCAAAGTATATGAGCGAGTCTGAGGGAATGAATCTCCTTCTCGATGACAAACTTCTCCTTATGATTACAGCGCGTGATTTCAAGAAAAAGGAAAGGGAAAACCTCAAGAAGCGTGACCGCCTGCCTATCTCCATCTTTATGGGATATGATGGTTTGGCTCTCATCGCCAACAAGAACAATAATGACTCTTGTCTCTCCGTGAACACCGTAAAGAAGATTCTCACGGGAGAATACACACAATGGTCACAGATCAATCCGGCAAGCAAGTCAAGAGGAGAGATTATAGTGGCTTTCGACAACAAGACTTCCAGCACGGTCCACTATGTAGAGGATTCCATTCTTGGAGGCAAACCGATTACCACTCCGAATGCTTTCGCTACCAAAAAGACTGCTGATGTGGTCTCTTACGTGGAGCAGACACCGGGAGCTATCGGAATTATCGGAAGTAACTGGCTCAATGACAAGCGCGACACTACCAACCTTACATGGAACAAGGCAATCCGCGTCTTGCGCATATCAAAGCTTGACCCTGCTACATGGAAAAACTCTTACAAACCTTATCAGGGCTATATCTACAATGACAAGTATCCGTTTATCCGTCGCATCTGGGCATTGCTCAATGATGAGCGCGGACGCTACGGACTCCCATACGGCTTTACGCAGTTTATCATCTCCCCAAAGGGACAGTTGATACTCTTCAAGGCTGGTCTCCTTCCGGCTTACGGCAATATCAGCATCCGTGAGGTGCATGTGGATGATTAAGGCAATCCCGTATGTTCATTTTGTCCGCATAGCAATTCATAAACATAGATGCTATAGAGAATTTAACATCCTCGCAAGGACATTTAACATTCCTGATGCAACAAATAAACGTCCCGATACGTCTATATAGTTAGAGATTTATATCTCAGGGGGTAATATAATTATAAAATCAAAGCAAAAGACAAGAAAATTATGAAGACAGTTAAATATTTTTTGGTTGGAGCCTTGATGACAGTCATCAGCGCTCCTGTAATGGCCCAGAGTGACGACATCGTTTCTCAGGCTACAGAGATTATCAAGAGCAAGTCAGAAGATGCCGACAAGCAGGTAAAGAACCTTGTAAAGCCTTTCAAGAAAGACGCCAAGACCCTTGCTGCCGTAGGTCGTGCTTATCTCGGTGCGAAGAATTTCGAACAGGCTGACATCTATGCTGACCTCGCTATCAAGGCTGCCAAGAATGTAGCGGCAGGTTATGTGTTGAAGGGTGACATCTGCGTCCTCAAGGATGATGGTGGCGCAGCTTCCGGCTGGTTTGAGCAGGCTATCTATTTCGATCCAAAGGATCCGGAAGGATACCGTCGTTATGCCCAGATCAACAGCAAGACCGACCCAAAGGGCTCTATCGACAAGCTTGAGGCACTCCGTTCCATCGACCCTTCTTATCCTGTAGACCTCATCGCTGCAGAAATCCAGTCCCGTGCAGGTAATGCTGACGCTGCAATAGGTTACTATTCAAAGGTGGACCTCAGCAAGATGAAGAACTATGAGCTTACCGACTACTCTATGCTTCTCTTCCTCAAGCAGAAGTATGACGAGTCACTGAAGGTGTCAAATTTCGGTAACGAGAAGTTCCCACGCTACGCTTCCCTCAACCGTCTCTCCATGTTCAACAACGTGAACCTTGAGAAGTATGAGGATGCGCTTGTATATGCACACCGTCTCTTCAATGAGTCCGACTCAGCAAAGTTCTCATATCTTGACTATATCAACTATGGTACTGCCCTCCAGAAGCTCAAGAAGAACGACGAGGCCATCGAGGTGTTCAAGAAGATTGTAGAAGATCCTAACGTTAATGCTGCCGACAAGGTAAGCTCTTACAAGAACCTCTCTGACGTGTATAAGTCACTTGGCGATTACAACAACGCTCTCTCATACTATGAGAAGTTCGTTGCTGGTCAGGAGAAGGTTACAGCAAACGTAAGAAACGGTCTCGCTCTCATCTATCGTTCTATGGCTCTCGAAGAGAATGCTACTCCAGAGCAGAAGGCAGAAGCCATCAAGAAGGCTGACGAGGTCTTCGGTCAGATTGCTGCAGAGTTCCCTAACTTCGAGCAGAGCGTGACAGCTCAGCGCGCTAAGCTTGCCTTCATCCTCGATCCGGAAGACAAGGCTGGTCTTGCAAAGCCACACTATGACAAGATTATCGAGCTTATCAATGCACTTGACAAGAAGGATGATTCTGACAATCGTCTTCTCGTAGAGGCTTACACATACAACATGGTGTATTACCTCAAGACCAAGGATGACGTCGCTACATCTAAGGAATATGCGCACAAGATTCTTGCCATCGACCCATCAAATGCAATGGCTACACAGGTTGCTGGCTTGAAGTAATAATCATAAGATAAAGAAAAAGAAGTGAGTTCTATTACATATAGAGCTCACTTTTTTTCGGTATGCTCGGCATGAGCTTATTCTAATGGGTGCAAGTCCCTAACAAGCCCTAATAGCGGGAATTGTAT
>CAKQPF010000033.1 GCA_934256705.1 uncultured Prevotella sp. | reverse complement strand
CGCACGTACGGTGGTGTGAGAGGTCGGAAAACGAAAGTAGGAGAAAAACTACTTCGTTTTCCTCCTACTCGATTGCCTTTTTCCTTGGGATGAGCACCCTGCCTTTTCTGCCGTTTGCTGGTAACCAACGGTAAAAGCCGTTGGCACAGTGGCTGTGTTTGTGGGCTTTTTCTGCGCCATGCAAACAACAAAACAACAAAACAACCAGACAACCAGACAACATTTTTCCCCTTTCATATAATAATTCACGCGCACGCTCGTTATTATATAGTATATGTGTGCGTGTAACGTGCGCGAGTAATCATTATAACATAACAGTCATGATAGAATACATCAAAGGAGAATTGACAGAGGTGACGCCGACAGTAGCCGTAGTGGAAGCTGCTGGAGTGGGTTATGCCCTGAATATTTCACTCAATACATACACCGCCATCCAGACCAAGAAGGAGGTGAAGCTGTACGTCCACGAGGCGATAATGACCGGCGGACGCGATGATTCATATACCCTCTATGGCTTTTACAACAAGCAGGAGCGCGAGCTTTACCGTATGCTCATCACCGTGAGCGGCGTGGGAAGCAATACGGCACGCATGATTCTCTCCGCCACCACGCCGACGGAGCTCGTCAATGTCATCTCCTCGGGCAACGAGAAGATGCTCAAGTCGGTGAAAGGTATCGGACTCCGCACGGCGCAGCGCATCATCGTGGACCTGAGAGACAAGATGGCGGCAAGCGGAATCATCGCCGACCTTGAGTCGAGTGCCAATGCCGGCGTCTCAACGCTTACCGCCCAGCAGAGCGAAGTGCGCGACGAAGCCGTCGGAGCTCTCACCATGCTCGGCTTCTCTCCAGCGCCAAGTGCGAAGGTGGTCACCGAAATCCTCCGCTCGCAGCCTGACACGCCTGTCGAGATGGTCATCAAGATGGCACTGAAAATGATAAAGTAAATAATTTGTTATTTTGTTGTTTGGTTGCTTAGTCGTTTAGTTGTTTGTTTCGCTAATTTAAGTATTTGATATACTTGTCAAGCAACTGAATTGCCAAATTGCCACACAACAAGACAACAAAACAACAAGACAACGAAACAACTCCACCCCTATGTCCCACCCACATTTCCTAAAGAAGATAATGAGAGCCCTCTTTCCTGTGAAGGAGAGCTCAAAGAGTGTGTGCATATTGGCATTGGTAGGACTGCTTCTCCCTACGATGATATGGGGTTCTGTCGCCCTTCAGGATGACAAGACAAGGAAAAATCAAACAACCAAACAACAAGACAAAGAAAAATCAAACAACCAAACAACAAGACAACAAAACAACAAGACAACAAAACAACCAGTCAGCCAAGCCGACGAAGAGATACCTGACAGCCTCCTGCATCCACGCTGGAAGATACAGCGCACTACGCCAATCACTTACGATGACTTCAAGAGCGGAACGGCAGACCTCGATGCACCGGAGAATGTTGAGCAGAAAGCGGAGTATAACGACACGCTCGATTCATACATGATCGGTTCAAAGATGGGCAATACATGGCTCGCTGCACCGGTCATCATGTCCATTCCAGAATATCTGAAATGGTCGGAAAAGGTCAACCGTAACAATTTCTTCCGCTCCAAGAACGCTGAGGTGTTCGAGACAAAGGGCAAGGAGAAATTCGATTTCTCCGATATGCACTTCGACCTGGGACCTGCTGAGAAGATCTTCGGACCGGGCGGTGTGCGCATCAAGACGCAGGGCTCGGCAGAACTGAAGTTTGGAGCTACGCTGAAAAACATAGACAACCCGTCGCTCCCTATCCGCAACCGCAAGACGACATCCATCAATTTCGACGAGAAAATCAATGTCAATGTCAACGGTAAGGTGGGCGACAAGGTCAACATGAACCTCAATTACAACACTGATGCCACCTTCGACTTCAACAAGCAGGACATGAAACTGAAGTATGAAGGCAAGGAAGATGAGATAATAAAGCTCGTGGAGGCTGGTAATGTCAGTTTCCCAAGCAATTCATCCCTCATCTCAGGCTCGTCTTCACTCTTCGGACTGCGCACCGATATGCAGTTTGGCAAACTCAAGCTCCAGACCGTTCTCTCGCAGAAGAAGTCAAACTCCAAGAGCGTGAGCAGCAAAGGTGGAGTGCAGTTGACCCCGTTTGAGATTGATGCTGCTGACTATGAGGAAAACCGTCACTTCTTCCTCTCCAAGTATTTCCGCAACATCTATGATGATGCAATGCAGCATCTGCCTAATCTCACCACCGGCATTCAGATCAACCGTGTAGAGATCTGGGTGACGAACAAGACCGGACAGACCAACGACACCCGTAACATCGTGGCGCTTGCAGACCTCGGTGAAGGCCAGCCGGCTAACCAGATGTGGGGCGGAAAGGGAGCTTCCGCCGTGCCGAGCAATGATGCCAACAGCCAATACGCTGATATGGTCTCCACATATTCCGCTGCCCGCGACATCGATCAGGTCTCATCCGTGCTCGAAATGCTCCACGACAATGAGTCGGGACGTAATGATTACGAGAAACTGGAGAAGGCACGCAAGCTCAACAGCTCGGAATATACGCTCAATTCCGCCCTCGGATATGTCTCTCTCAAATCCACTTTGCAGACCGACCAGGTGCTTGCTGTGGCATTCGAATACACCTATGGCGGAGTGACTTATCAGGTGGGAGAATTTTCTTCCGATATTACTGATGTCAGCAAAGCCCTCTTTGTCAAGGCTTTGAAGAATACATCAAACAATCCTCAGCAAGCCAACTGGCCGCTGATGATGAAGAATGTCTATTATCTCGCTTCAAGTGTGGAGAAGGAAAAGTTCCGCCTCGACATCAAGTTCCAGAGCGACACTGCCGGAGTCTATCTCTCTTACATCCCGGAACCGCAGGTAAAGGACAACAACATCATAAAGGCTATCGGAGCAGACCGCCTCGACAACAATAATAAAGTGCACTCCAACGGAGCATTCGACTTCGTGGAGGGCTACACCGTAAGCAATGGACAGGTGTTCCTTCCTAAGGTAGAGCCGTTCGGAAGGGGACTTTATGACTTCCTCGTCAGCAAAGGCGTCGATCCGGAAAAGGCATCGAAATATGCATATACCGAGCTTTACGACTCCACAAAGACTGTGGCTAAGCAGATTGCGGAGAAGGATAAGTTCCTGCTTCAGGGACAGTTCAAGGGCGCATCAGCCAATGAGATTTCCCTCGGAGCAATGAATGTGCCGCAAGGTTCCGTCGTCGTTACGGCTGGAGGCGTGACCCTTACCGAGGGCACTGACTACTCCGTGGACTACTATTCCGGCATAGTCACCATCCTCAATCAGAGCATCATCGACGCAGGAACGGCTGTCAATGTCTCACTCGAAAGCGATATGGACTGGGGACAACAGCGCAAGACGATGCTCGGACTCAACTGGGAGTATGACTTCAGCAAGGATTTCCAGATGTCAGGCACCATCCGCCATCTGTCAGAGCAGAGCCTTACCACGAAGGTGGCTATGGGAGCAGAGCCTGTAAGCAACACTATCTGGGGCTTGAACCTCAACTGGAAGAAGGAAAGCCAGTGGCTCACCAACGTATTGGACAAGATTCCGTTCCTCAATGTCTCCCAACCGTCTTACATTCAGTTTAATGCTGAGTTCGCACATCTTATAGCGGGACAGGCTGGCGGCACACAGGACAATGCTTCATATCTCGATGATTTCGAGAATACAAAGTCGGCAATGTCTGTCGGCACACCGTCATCATGGATCATTTCCAGCGTTCCTTCCATGTTCCCGGCAGAAGCCAAGGACAAGACAACGCTGGCAGGAGGCTATCATCGTGCCCGTCTCGCATGGTATAATATCGACCCGCTCTTCACCAGACGCAGTTCGACGCTCACTCCGAGCCACATCAAGGGCGACCTCGAACAGCTCTCCAACCATTACGTCCGTGAGGTTTATGCCCGTGAGGTATATCCTAACCGCGACCTTTCTGCCTATGGAGAGGGCGCTGTCAACACGCTGAATATCCTCAATCTCGCATATTATCCGGCAGAAAGAGGACCTTATAACTTCTCGCCGAACCTCACGTCGAAGGGACTTCTCGAACGTCCGCAGGACTCATGGGGCGGCATGATGCGCAAATTGGACAGCCCTGACTTTGAGGCTGCAAACATTGAGTATATCGAATTCTGGATGCTCGACCCGTTCATCTACACACGTCGTGAGGGAAAAGCGTCCGAATATGGCGGCGACCTCTACTTCAATCTCGGCGAAGTGTCGGAGGATATTCTCCATGATGGAAAGAAATTCTATGAGAGCGGTATGTCTGTCGATGGAAAGGACCAGTACTCTTTCACGCAGTGGGGCAAGGTTCCGCAGCAGAGCATGGTCACTTACGCCTTCGCAACGTCCAGTGGTTCAAGGGCTAAGCAGGACGTAGGACTCAATGGTCTCACCGATGCTGAAGAGCAGGCATTCGAGAGTTACCAGCCATTCATCGAGGCAGCAAGGGCGAATGTGGATCCGCTGATATTCGATTCCATCTATGCTGACCCGGCTAACGATAACTATGTCTATTTCAGAGGAGACAAATGGGACCGTATGCAAGCCTCCATACTCGACAGATACAAGTATATCAACAATCCGCAGGGCAACTCTCCTGACAGCGAGACACGCTCGGAGAAGTACGATACCTCGTACAAGACAACGCCGGACGTGGAGGACATCAATCAGGATTATACTCTCAATGAGACTGAGAAATACTATCAGTACAAGGTGTCCGTGCGTGATGAAGACCTCGAAGTGGGCAAGAACTTCATCGTCGATAAGCGTGTCGCTTCAGTAGGACTGCGCAATGGCAAGACAGAAGAGGCCACATGGTATCTTTTCCGCATACCGCTGAAGACTCCTGACGGTCAGGGACGCCAGCGCTTTGGCAATATCTCCGACTTCACCAGCATACGATTCATGCGTATGTTCATGACTAATTTCGAGAATCCTATCGTTCTCCGATTCGCAAGCCTTGACCTCGTGAGGGGAGAGTGGCGCGTATATGAGCAGAATCTCAACCCTTCTGCCGCCAATACCGGCACTGTCAATGTCAGCGCTGTCAATATTGAGGAGAACAATGATAAGGTTCCGGTCAACTATGTCCTGCCTCCTGGAATCTCAAGAGTAGTGGATCCGTCACAGCCACAGCTCAGAGAGCAGAACGAACAGTCAATGGACATCGTCGTAAACAATATCTCCACAGGCGAAGCAAAGGCGGTATATAAGAACATGACGCTCGATGTGCGCCAGTACAAGCGCCTCCAGATGTTCGTCCATGCCAACGCTTTGGAGCATAATGTCACCAATCTCAAGGACGACCAGCTTGCGCTTTTCGTCCGTCTTGGCTCGGATTACAAGAGCAATTACTATGAGTATGAGATTCCATTGAAGCTTACTCCCGCGCCGGAAGGCACGAAATACAGCACTTATTCCCTCGCCGACTGTAAGAAAGTATGGCCAGAAGAGAATATGCTCAACATTCGTCTTGCACTGTTTACCGCACTGAAAAAGGCTCGTAACATGGCTAAGGCGGAGGGAAGAGCGTCATATAACGTGGAATTTACCGCTTATGACGACGACAACCCGAAGAATAAGATCACCATTCTCGGCAATCCTACTCTCGGAGAGGTAAAGACCATGATCATCGGAGTAAGGAATCTCTCCAACAGTCAGAAGAGCGGAGAGGTCTGGGTCAATGAGATGCGTCTCCTCGATCCTGAGAATACAGGCGGATGGGCTGCACAGGGCAACCTGAATGTCCAGCTTTCTGACCTCGGAAGCATCAATGCCACTGGCAAATATGTCAGCGAAGGATTTGGAGGACTCGAAGAAAGCGTAGCATCTCGCTCCACTGACAACTATGCCACTTACAGTTTCACCACCAATCTTGAGCTTGGTAAGTTCTTCCCTGATAAAGCCAAGGTTCAGGTGCCATTGTATTACAGCATTACTCGTGAGCGTACTTCGCCTAAATACAATCCGCTCGATACTGATATGCGACTCGATGACGCCCTTGATGCGGCTGCCGACAAGCACGAGAGAGACTCTATCGAGAGCATTGCTGTCATGAAGAACGTGACAAAGAATT
This sequence comes from uncultured Prevotella sp., assembly GCA_934256705.1. Classification (GTDB taxonomy): domain Bacteria; phylum Bacteroidota; class Bacteroidia; order Bacteroidales; family Bacteroidaceae; genus Prevotella. The sequence goes on along the minus strand of CAKQPF010000033.1, from coordinate 31,673 downwards.
TCTCATTGTCGGGTGTTAAGGTAGGTATCGCCACCAAGCGTCACCCTATGCCTTACGATCCAGCTAACTTCACATTCTCATATAGCCATTCACATACACATACAGATGGTGAGACTACCGTATATGAAAATGAGGACAACTGGCGTGGAAGTATGGCTTATTCATGGACACCTGTCTATAAACCGATTGAGCCTTTCAAGAAGATAAAGAGCAAATCCAAGTATTATGACATACTGAAGAAGTTCGGACTCAACTGGCTTCCGCAGAATATAGGATTCAATACTGAAATGACCCGCAACTATTATGAGTTGCAGGAGCGTGACCTTGAGGACCTCGGAAACAGTAATTCCATTCCGGCTACGTTCTCTTCACAGTTCCTTTGGAACAGGGAATTCCAGATGCGTTGGGACCTTACACGCAATTTCAGATTCAGTTTCCAGAGTGCTACGCATGCTGAAATCGAGGAACCATACACCCAGATCAACAAGGAACTCTATCCAGACCGCTATGAAGCGTGGAAAGATTCTGTCTGGACAAGCATCAGAAACTTAGGTACTCCGCTCGATTATCAGCAGAGCGTGACGGCTTCCTATCAGCTTCCGCTCAATCTTATCCCTATCTTCAACTGGGTAACTGCAGATGCCAAATACCAGTCTTCATACAACTGGCAGCGGGGTACCGACCTCGAAGACGGCACTTCGCTCGGCAATACCATCGGAATGAACCGACTCGTAAACCTCAATGGCTCATTCGACATGGAGAAACTGTATTCTCATGTGCCGTTCCTGAAGAAGGCTAACGACCGATTCAAGAAGGCTATCAAGAGGAATCCTCCTAAGACTGCCAAGTCACAGGATAAGAAAAAGGACGACAAGGACGACAAGGCCAAGAAGGCATTGCCTAAGAACAGCAAGGCTTTCGAAAGGGAAATATCCATCAAGGCGGACACTTCCATCGTCCTGTCGCACGGTAAGAAGACCAGAAGACTTATCGTTTCTGCACGCAATGCCGACGGTAAACTCATCGACATCAAGTATAAAGTGGTGGATGATAATAAGATAAAGGTCTTTAACCGCACTGATTCCACCGTCAAGATAAAGGTTTCTGTGCTTGCAAAAGAGCCGCTCGACAACAAAAGTTGGTATCGCACAGCGCAGTCAGTGTCACGCTTCCTCATGATGGTTCGCAATGTCGGAGTGTCCTATCGCGACCAGTATTCCATGTCATTGCCGGGCTTTATGCCTTCTGTAGGCGACGCATTTGGTCAGAAGAAGATAGCGGACGCCTTCGCTCCTGGACTTGATTTCGCCTTCGGATTCGTGGGAGACTCCTACGTTGACAAGGCTTTGGAAAACCAATGGCTGCTCAATGATGAGTCTGTTGCAACGCCTGTGACGACCAATCGCACTCGCGACCTCAAGCTTACTGCCACTCTTGAGCCGATACGTAATCTCAAAATCGACCTCAATGCGGTGCGTACAGAGACTAAAGGCAAGTCTATACAGTATATGTATCAAGGCAATCCTACTTCGCTCAGTGGCACTTTCACCATGACTACCATCTCTGTCAAGTCGGCATTCGAGGGTATGGGCAATGCTAATAATGGATATAAGTCTGCCACTTTCGAAAAGTTCTGCAAGTCATTGGATGGATATAAGGCCATCGTTGAGTCGCAATATGCGGATGCAAAGTATCCTCGTGGTACGGAATTTGAAGGAAAGAAATTCGCAAGCACTCTCATAGGACCCGACGGAAAGGCGTATGAAGCAGGTGTGGATAAGTACAGTGCTGACGTGATGGTGCCCGCTTTCCTCAAGGCTTACACCGGAATGGGAACCAATAGCATATTCCCGGCGCTGTCAAAGCTCCTCCCTAACTGGACTATAAGATACAATGGACTCAACCAGCTCACGTGGTTCCAGGACAAATTCAAGAGTGTCAGCATCAATCACTCATACAAGAGCATCTATGCTGTCGGCTCTTATAGTTCATTTACCTCATTCATGGAGTATATGGGAGACTATGGTTTCATAGTGGATAATACGCAGGGTATTGCCATTCCGCGCCCAAGCAGTATGTTTAATGTGTCACAAGTCAGCATCAATGAGTCGTTCTCACCTCTCCTCGGCGTGGATGTGACCCTCAAAAACAATATGACTGTCAAGATGGAATACCGCAAAACGCGTGTCCTCAACCTATCCATGACGAGCGTACAGCTCAATGAAACCACGTCAAACGACTGGGTTATCGGACTGGGATATAAGATAAATGACTTCAATTTCTTCACCGGAACAAAGTCAAGGACTGTAAAAGGCAAGGGAAATGGAGGTTCTGCTGACGGCAATGACGGCAAATCAAAGTCAAAGACCAGCAAGAAAAATTCATTCAACCATGACATGAACCTCCGATTCGACTTCAGTCTGCGCAATCAAGCGGCGATAACGCGCGATATAGCTACGGTGTCATCGAATGCAAGCAGTGGTAATAAGGCATTAAAGCTTAGCTTAATGGCTGACTATACACTCTCTCGATTGCTCACAATGAGCTTCTATTACAATTGTCAGACGAATACTCCGCTGCTTTCTTCCAGCAGTTATCCTACCACAACGCAGGATTTCGGACTTTCCATGAAGTTCTCACTGACAAGATAAGGCGGGTATTGCGACAGGATATAGCGAGTCTCTGCCAGGATATAAGCGCGTCTCTGCCATCACCGCCACTGTGTCCGCCGCGTTACCGGCGGATATTCCAAGAATTAAAAACAAAAAAACAACATAACAACATAATAATATGATTTACAAATATGATTTCCTCATCATCGGCGCAGGAGTGGCTGGTATGAGTTATGCTCTCAAGATTGCAAGAGCAAAGAAAGGAAAGGTCTGCCTTATTTGTAAGACGGCACTTGATGAAGCTAACACCTCTTTCGCTCAAGGCGGTGTGGCGTCGGTGACGAACCTGATTGTTGACAACTTCGAGAAGCACATAGAGGACACCATGATCGCTGGTGACTTCATCTCAGACCGTGCTGCTGTGGAGCAAGTAGTCCGCATGGCACCATCTCAAATCAAGGAATTGGTGGAGTGGGGTGTCAACTTTGACAAGAAGGAAGACGGACAGTTTGACCTCCATCGCGAGGGGGGACACTCCGAATTCCGCATACTTCACCATGCCGATGACACCGGTGCGGAGATTCAGCGCGGACTTATCGCAGCCATAAAGAGCAATCCTGACATCGAAGTCAAGGAGAATCATTTCGCTGTGGAAATCATTACTCAGCATCATCTCGGCGTTACCGTGACCAGAAGAAGCAAGGATATACAGTGTTATGGAGCCTATGTGCTCAATCCTGAGACACAGAAAGTGGATACATATCTTTCTAAAGTGACCCTGATGTGTACCGGAGGATGCGGCGCTGTCTATCAGACCACTACCAATCCTGTCATTGCTACAGGCGACGGAGAGGCGATGGTATATCGTGCCAAGGGCACTGTTGCCGACATGGAGTTCGTGCAATTCCATCCTACAGCATTGTATTCACCGGGCGAAACCCATCCTGCTTTCCTCATTACTGAGGCTATGCGTGGCTACGGAGGCATCCTTCGTCTGCCTAACGGTGAGTCTTTCATGGAGAAATATGATGAACGTCTGAGCCTTGCACCGCGTGACATCGTGGCTCGTGCCATTGACAAGGAGATGAAAAAGCATGGTCTTGACCACGTATGTCTCGATGTTACCCACAAGGATCCGGCCGAGACACGCCATCATTTCCCTAATATCTATCAGAAATGTCTTACCCTTGGCATCGACATCACTAAGGATTACATTCCTGTTCGCCCGGCAGCACACTACATGTGCGGTGGCATCAAGGTGGACTTGAATGGATGTTCCAGCATCAAAAGGCTCTATGCTATCGGTGAATGCTCATGTACCGGTCTGCATGGTGGCAACCGTCTTGCCTCCAACTCGCTCATTGAGGCTGTCGTCTATGCCGAAACAGCTGCACGTCATTCCCTCGAACACGTGGATGAATATGACTTCAACACTCTTGTTCCTGAATGGAATGATGAAGGAACCATGACAAACGAGGAGAAAGTGCTTATCACCCAGAGCGTGAAAGAGGTGGGACAGATCATGTCAAACTATGTAGGCATCGTGCGTTCTGACCTCCGTCTGCGCCGAGCATGGACCCGTCTGGACGTTCTTTACGAAGAGACCGAACAGCTCTTCAAGCGTGTGAAGGCTACAAAGGACATCTGCGAGCTTCGAAATATGATCAATGTGGCTTATCTCATCACTCGCTTTGCCATCGAGAGAAAGGAATGCCGTGGACTTCATTTCACCACTGATTATCCACATAAATAAAGCAAGAAAGGAAAGATATTGAATAAATTCACCAAATATATATCCAAGAAATCTATCCCAGACCCCAGCGCCAGCCTTCATTGGCTGACGCTTCCACTCCGTCAACGGCAGATGAAAAGGTCGCTTTATCATAGCTCCAACGCTTCTTTGTGGTCTCCACTGAAAAGTCAACGGCAGATGAAAAGGGCGCTTTATCATAGTCCTTGCATGGCAACTCCAGCACTATATATATATATGTACGCGCGTAAGCTCGCCATATTGATGATTCTATTGCTGGCATCTCTATCCATTCAGGGACGAAATAATGCTGATAGCCTTATCGTAGTCGAAGCAGACACATTGGTTTCAGATACGCTTACTGACGTGATAGCAGACTCTCTGGCGGCTGAAATCACTGACACCATAGCCAATGACTCCCTTCCGTGGCCGCAATCACTGCAGTCTCATCTCGCTACCATAATCGAGAAGAGCGATTTCCTCAATCAGTCGCAGTTGGGAATGATGGTCTATGATCTCACTTCAGACTCGGTGTTGTTCACCCATAACCATCGTCAGACCATGCGACCGGCATCGACCATGAAACTGATAACGGCGATTACAGCCCTCGACAGGCTTGGTGGTTCCTACCAATTCAAGACCCGTCTGCGATACAATGGAGAGATAATAGACTCCATCCGAACCCTGAATGGCGACGTATATCTTGTTGGAGGCATGGATCCGAGGTTCAATCGTGACGATATTCTCGCCTTTGTGGAGTCGCTGAAATCCCTTGGCATCGACTCGATACACGGCAGTATCTATGCAGACAAGTCGATGAAGGACCGTGATCTCTTAGGTGAAGGCTGGTGTTGGGATGATGATAATCCGGTGTTGACGCCCACTCTCTACTCCCGTAAGGACAGACTTATGGACCAGTTTCTGACAGAACTGGAGAAGGCTGGTATCGTTTTTGATGGTGTGATAGGTGAGAAAACGGCTCCACCGTCATGCAAATTGGCTTGCACACGTTCGCATTCCATCGACCAGATATTGGTAAAGATGATGAAGGACAGCGATAATCTTTATGCAGAAAGCATGTTTTATCAGACAGCTGCCACGTATAGTCTGCCAGCAAAAGCATCTGGAGCAAGGAAGGTTACGCAGAATCTGATGCGCAAGATGCACCTCAATCCAGCGAATTGTCGTATAGCTGACGGTTCCGGACTCTCGCTCTACAATTATCTTTCTGCCGAACTTGAGATTGCTTTCCTGCGCTATGCTTACGTGAATAGCACCATATTCAATCATATCTACTCAGCATTGCCGGTGGCAGGAGTGGATGGCACTCTCGAAAAGCGTATGAAAGGCACTTCAGCAGCGCATAATGTGCATGCCAAGACAGGCACTCTCTCTGGCATAAGCAGCCTTGCAGGCTACGTGAAAGCGGCTAATGGACACATGCTTGCCTTCTGTATCATCAATCAGGGAGTGCTTCGTGCCGCCCATGCAAAGGCTTTCCAGAACAAGGTCTGCGTCGCTATGACCAAGTGATTACCATCATAAGCATACGGTCAGGAATGATGAAACGGTTCTGACCGCATACTTACAATATATTGAAACAACCCAAAAAACAAATAACTATGACAAGAGCAATTATCACAGTAGTAGGTAAGGATACGGTAGGTATCATTGCCAAAGTATGTACTTATCTGGCTGATAGTCAGATAAACATCCTTGACATCTCACAGACCATCGTACAGGAGTACTTCAATATGATGATGATCGTCGATATGACCCGATGCAACAAGGCATTCGATGACGTGGCTTCAGAGCTTGACAGCATCGGCAGTGAACTCGGAGTGCAGGTAAAATGTCAGTTGGAGGATATCTTTGACAAGATGCACCGCATCTAAGGTGCGTCTGACTGTATGCTATATTCATTGTTCAAAGGCAGAAATCCCAATATCTCGCCTTTGAAAATACAAACTTTAATCAAGGATATCGTATGATAAATATATCAGAAGTGCTCGAAACCAACAAGATGATCGAGCAGGAAAATCTTGATGTGCGCACCATTACTATGGGCATCAGTCTGCTCGACTGTGCCGATAAGTCATTGGACGTGACGTGCGAAAAGATTTACAACAAGATAACTACTCTCGCCAAGGACCTCGTGAAGACGGGCGAAGAGATAAGCCGCGAGTTTGCCATTCCTATCGTCAACAAGCGCATCAGCATCACTCCTATCTCCCTTGTGGGCGCTGCATGTTGCCGAATACCTGGAGATTACGTCCAGATAGCCAAGACATTGGACAAGGCAGCCAAGGAGGTAGGAGTCAATTTCCTCGGTGGTTACTCTGCTGTGGTGAGTAAGGGAATGACCAAAAGCGATGAACTCCTCATCCGCTCTATCCCTCAGGCGCTTGCCTGCACCGACTTTATCTGCTCCAGTGTCAATGTCGGTTCCACAAAGACGGGCATAAATATGGATGCAGTACGCCTCATGGGCGACATCATCAAGCAGACTGCTGAGGCCACAAAGGACTCGGATTCGTTGGGCTGCGCCAAGCTCGTGGTGCTCTGTAATGCTCCTGACGACAATCCATTTATGGCAGGTGCCTTTCACGGAGTGAGCGAGGCGGAGGCTATCATCAATGTGGGCGTTTCAGGACCAGGCGTGGTAAAGTGTGCTCTTGAGCAGATGGACAAGTTTGCTGACGGCGGACTTGCCAACTTCGAGACCCTCTCTGAGACCATTAAGAAGACTGCATTCAAGATTACCCGTGTAGGTCAACTGGTGGCACAGGAGGCTTCTGCACGTCTCGGCATTCCGTTTGGCATCATCGATCTCTCGCTTGCTCCTACTCCAGCCGTTGGTGACAGCGTTGCTGACATCCTGCATTGCATGGGAGTGGAATATGCTGGAGCTCCAGGAACTACGGCTGCCCTCGCCATGCTCAATGATCAAGTGAAGAAAGGCGGCGTAATGGCAAGCTCGTATGTGGGCGGACTTTCCGGCGCTTTCATCCCGGTTTCTGAGGACCAGGGCATGATAGACGCAGTGAAGGTCGGTGCTCTCACCATCGAGAAACTGGAGGCCATGACCTGCGTATGCTCCGTAGGACTTGACATGATAGCCATTCCAGGCGACACATCTGCCACCACTATTGCTGGCATCATCGCTGATGAGTCGGCTATAGGTATGGTAAACCAGAAGACGACAGCGGTCCGCATCATCCCGGTAATCGGCAGAAAAGTGGGTGATACCGTGGAGTTTGGCGGTCTGTTGGGCTATGCTCCTATCATGCCGGTCAATACATTTGCGTGCAACCGCTTTGTAGATAGGGGAGGAAGAATACCTGCTCCTATCCATTCGTTCAAGAATTAGTTCCGAAATGGATACGTAAGTCTGGTCGTCGGATGTGTGGAATCTCAGCGAGAGCCACTGTGCCAACGGCTTTTACCGTTGGATACCACACGCCCGACCGCCAGCCTTCGCCCATCAAGGACATCATTATCATCAACAACAATCAAATAACTAAATCCTATGCAAGAATGGTATCTCGCATTAGACCCCACGATGCAAGTGTTCTGGGGCTGTGCAATTATTAGTTCAGTGGTCTTTGCAGTGCAGGCTATCCTCACCCTTATAGGCATGGATGCCCATGACGCAATGGACCTCGACATTGCAGATGGCGACACGATGGATGTGGGAGGCGGTCTCAGCCTTTTCTCTATCCGTTCGCTTGTGAATTTCTTTGTCGGCTTCGGATGGGCGGGAGTAAGTTTCGCCAACGACATTTCCAGCAAGGCATTGCTCTATTTCGTCGCTATAGTAATAGGCTTGGCATTCGCTTATGCCTATGTCTTCATGCGCAGGAAACTGCAAAAGCTGGAGTCGAACGGTGCCTACAAGATAGCGGACTGCGTGGGAAAAACCGCTGATGTCTATCTCCGCATCCCGGAAAAAGGCAAAGGAAAGGGAAAGATACAGATAAGCATCAATGGCAGCATCCATGAGCTTGACGCCATTTCCAATGGTGAAGAAATCCCTACCGGAGCGAAAGTGAAGGTAGAGGCAGTGGAAGGAAGCACAGTGTGCGTAGTTCCGCAATAAGCAAGCCACAGCGTCAGCCGCTTTTACGGCATATAACAACAACTAACAACCTAAAACCCAAACCCAACAATGAATGAAATGACAGTAATCGTAGCTGCAGTAGTAGTCGTAGTAGTGCTCTTTGCAGCCCTTATCAATCGTTATCGTCGCTGTCCTTCCGACAAGATTCTTGTCATCTATGGCAGCAGTAGTTCAAAGAAATCAGCAAAATGTGTGCATGGTGGAGGCGCTTTCGTGCTCCCTATCATCCAGGATTACGCATATCTCTCGCTGACTCCAATCAGCATTGATGCCAATCTTACCAATGCCCTTTCCCGTCAGAACATCCGTGTGGATGTGCCATGTCGCTTCACCGTGGGTATCTCCACAGACGAAGACAGCATGACAGCGGCGGCAGAGCGACTTCTCGGTCTCACTGCCGGACAGATACAGGAGCTTGCACGCGACATCCTCTTCGGTCAGTTGCGTCTCGTTATCGCCACCATGAGCATTGAGGAACTGAATTGTGACCGTGACAAGTTCCTGGATGCGATATCCAGCAATGTGGAGGTGGAACTCAAGAAAATAGGTCTCCGCCTTATCAATGTCAACGTCACCGACATCAATGACGAGTCCGGATATATCGAGGCTCTCGGTCAGGAGGCTGCCGCCAAGGCCATCAATGAGGCTAAGGTGCGCGTGGCAGAGCAGGAGAAGATAGGTGAAATCGGTAAGGCCGAGGCCAACCGGGAGACACGTATCCGTACTGCCGAGGCTAATGCGCAGGCCGTGCAGGGTGAGAATGAGGCAAAGGTGCAGATAGCAAATTCAGATGCTGACCGTCGTGAGCGCGAGGCAGAAGCACAGCGCAAGGCTATCGCAGCTGAGAAAGTGGCATCAGCAAAGGCTCTCGAAGAGGCTTACTCTGCTGAGGAAAAGGCGGAAGAGGCACGTGCACAGCGTGAGCGCGCCACTCAGTCTGCCAATGTCCTTGTATCTCAGGAGATTGAGAAGAAGCGTAAGATTATCGAGGCAGAGGCGGAAGCAGAGAAAGTTCGCGTCAATGCACGAGGTGAAGCAGATGCTCAGTTTGCCAAGATGGAGGCAGAAGCGCGTGGTCTCTTCGAAATCCTCAACAAGCAGGCACAGGGTTACGACAAGATGATTCAGGCAGCCGGTGGCGATGCCACAAAGGCTTACACGCTCCTTCTCCTGGAGAAACTCCCAGAGCTCGTCAAGACTCAGGTGGAGGCTATCAAGGGAATCAACATCGACAAGGTCACTGTCTGGGATTCCGGCAAGGGCGAAAACGGCACTGGTTCCACTGCTAATTTCCTCAGTGGACTGATGAAGAGCGTGCCTCCTCTCCAGGATCTCTTCGACCAGGCTGGCATGTCGCTCCCTGAATACCTCGCCAAGAAGAAGGAGGAGGGGGATTCTAATTCATAATTCATAATGCATAATTCACAATTCATAATGCATAATTCACAATTCATAATGCATAATTCACAATTCATAATGCATAATTCTTAATTCATAATTCACAATGCGTAATGCTAAGTATTGAACTTACAATTATGAAAGTTTTGCATTGAAATAAGGAAAAACTTTTACAATGTGCCTCGTTGTGAGGCTGAAAAATAACAAATCGTCATTTCTTTCGGAACGATAACATAATTTCGCGACAAAAGAAATGATGGTTTGTTATTTTTTTTGTACCTTTGCACCGCAAATTAAAATACTAACAACAAAATAAAATGAAAAAGATTCGTGCAGCCGTAGTAGGTTACGGCAATATAGGCAAGTATGCCATTGAGGCTCTTGAGGCTTCTGAGGATTTCGAAATAGCAGGTGTAGTTCGTCGCAATGGCGCAGAAAACAAGCCTGTAGAACTTCAACAATATGATGTGGTAAAGGATATTACCGAACTGAAGGACGTGGATGTAGCCATTCTTGCTACTCCTACACGCTCCTGCGAGGAATACGCCAAGAAGTATCTCGCTATGGGAATCAATACCGTGGACTCATTCGACATCCACACATCCATCGTGGATTACCGCGCTGCCCTCATGCCTGTGGCAAAGGAGCATGGCGCTGTGGCTGTAATATCAGCAGGATGGGACCCAGGTTCCGACTCCATCGTCCGCACATTGATGCAGAGCCTCGCTCCTAAGGGCTTGTCTTACACCAACTTCGGACCAGGCCGCTCCATGGGACACTCTGTCTGTGTGCGCTCAAAGGCTGGCGTGAAGGACGCTCTCTCCATGACTATTCCGGTGGGTGAAGGAATCCATCGCCGTATGGTATATGTGGAACTGGAGGAAGGTGCCGACCTCGCTGAGGTGACAAAGGCTATCAAGGCTGACCCATATTTCGCTAATGATGAGACACATGTGTTCCAGGTGGAGAGCGTTGATGCCCTCAATGACGTGGGTCACGGCGTAAACCTCACCCGCAAGGGCGTGAGTGGAAAGACGCACAACCAGCTCTTCGAGTTCAACATGAAGATAAACAATCCTGCCCTCACCGCCCAGGTGCTCGTCAATGTGGCACGTGCATCAATGCGTCAGCAGCCTGGTTGCTACACTATGGTGGAGACTCCTGTCATCGACATGCTCGCCGGTGACCGTGAGGACCTCATCGCCCATCTCGTATAAATAGAGGTGCAGGTTTCCGGCACATCAGGTGCATAGCAACCTGCTCATCATAGAAGAAATATAGATGTCTGACACGAACGATGATATTGTCATCTGGTTTTTATTTTGTGTTTCTCCATTGATGTCATTCCCTGTCGCGCATTTGTTTTGACCAAGTGGCGTGCCATGTGCCGAAACCCGAAAAAGTAACAGATTGTAACTTTTCTGCCGTTTTTACTTATAGAAAAAATCAGAAAGCGGTAAAATAACCCTCTCTGGCTAAAAGCATAGATATTAGCCCCTAAAAGCATAGATATTGCATCGCAAAAGCATAGCTTTTACATCGCAATATCTATGCTTTCATTTTGTAACTTCATAGCCTTTTTTCCGCAACCTTTTTTTTGTTGTTTAGTTGTTTAGTTGTGTGGTTGTTTTGTTGTTTAGTTGTGTGGTTGTTTTGTTGTTTAGTTGTATGGTACTTTTGTTGTCTGTCTGGAAGACAGTACCGAGCGAAGCGAGAGTAACCCGGGACGAAGTCTCGGGATTATAAACATATATGAGAGAGCTGTCTGGAAGACAGTACCTTAATAATGTAGTCTCGTTGTTTGTAGAAACCGCTTGTAGTTTGACTATCAACGAAACAACCAGCCAACGAAACAACCAGCCAACAAAACAACGAGCCAACAAAATAGTTTCTCGTTTTGTTGCTATTCTCCTCCGGCAATCAGGACAATAGTCCATAGGAAGAGATTTTGCATGGAATATTATTCCAGAATAAGCGATATGGCAGTTATATTTTCTGATTATCATTGATTTGCTTGGATAATCTAACTATAAGTTGTACTTTTGCAAAAAGAAATAAGAGACGGTCACTGCAATGTGAATGAAAAGCCTTGTTTCTTTCGTATGAATCTTCGACACAACAGCAAATAGAAACAATAACAAACGGTAATAATAAAAAAAAAAAATCATTATGGCAAAGATCGCAAAACAACTTACGGAACTGGTGGGAAAGACACCACTCCTCGAACTCAACAAATTCTCTGAGTCAAAGAATCTTGACACCCCTGTCATAGCAAAGGTGGAGTTTTTCAATCCTGGCGGATCAGTGAAGGATCGCGTAGCTCTCGCTATGATAGAGGATGCTGAGCGGAAAGGAATACTCAAGCCTGGAGCAACAATCATCGAACCTACATCAGGCAATACCGGCGTAGGACTCGCTCTCGTCAGCGCTGTGAAGGGCTATCACCTCATCCTCACCATGCCTGAAACCATGTCGGTAGAGCGCCGTAACCTCGTGAAGGCTTACGGAGCAGAGGTAAGGCTGACGAGTGGCAAGGACGGAATGCCGGGTGCTATCAAGGCTGCTGAGGAACTGCGCGACTCCATTCCGGGCAGCGTCATTCTCCAGCAGTTTGAGAATCCTGCAAATCCAGCAAAGCATTATGCTTCTACTGGTCCCGAGATATGGGAAGATACTGACGGTGAGGTCGATATATTCGTGGCAGGAGTAGGCACCGGTGGCACCGTGACAGGTATAGCAAAGTATCTCAAGGAGAAGAAACCAAGCGTGAAAGTGTATGCCGTCGAACCACTGACTTCGCCAGTGCTGAATGGCGGAAAGAGCGGTCCGCACAAGATACAGGGCATAGGAGCCGGTTTCGTGCCTAAGATATATGGCTCGCAATACGTCGATGAAGTGATAGATGTCGATAATGATGATGCCATCCGCACAGGCAGACAACTTGCCCAGACCGAAGGCCTGCTCGTGGGAATCTCTTCAGGAGCCGCCGCTTTCGCTGCCGCACAGGTGGCGCAGCGTCCGGAAAACAAAGGCAAGAAGGTAGTGGTCCTCCTCCCCGACACCGGTGAACGCTATCTCTCCACCGTCCTCTTCGACTTCGATGGCTATCCATTGTAAACTCTTGCAGCACCTATATATATAATAAGGTGACTTTGGATTAACAATCCTTTGACTGTGAGCAGCACTAACACAGAATAGAAAGATTTTTCCATTTGTTTCCATATTTGTGAGAATCTGAATATTATAACAAACTCAAACAAACTCCTATTATTGTTATATATTAAGGTGATAGTTTGTTAGTATCGGAATATAAATGTTGATGAAATAGTCATTTCATCAACATTTTTTTTGATTTTTTATCCATCATTTTGGAAATTTCAGAAATATTTTCTACCTTTGTCCGCAAGAAATAAGTAGGCAAGGAAGTTTGTCAATAATATTTGTAAAATCCTTGTGCCGTATGAATTGCGTCTTCATGACTTGATTTCCATTGTGTGAAACCATTTTATTTTTGTTGTAAAGCCGATGATGCAAAGTAAATATAGTGCAATATTTGCCTGCAAAGAGAGACAATTTACGAAAAAAACAGAACCTGAACACGATAAGACTTATGAGAAAATTATTGATTTTCTGCGTTGCGCTCATGATGAGCGTAGTCGCACATGGTGATGAGATGAACTGGAATTTCAGCAGTCAGCGCGTCACGATTGATGGAAACAGTTACTACCTTGACGGAACAAACAAGGTAGCACAGTTTTACACCTACTACTCCCAGTTTGACTCACTGATGGTAATACCGGCTACGGTTTCCTATGACGGCGTCACTTATACGGTGCGTTCCATGAAAGGAGAATACAACCTTCCAGAAGCAGCAAAAGGGGTAAAGGCAATCCAACTTCCTAATACTATGCAGGAGTTGGGCGACTATGCCTTCAACGGATTTGGAAACCTTTATGAAGTAAAGGTCAACACAGCGACTCCGCCAGTATTGAAATCTAATTTCAGAACCGATAATCTCTACGCCAGAGTGTTACTTCCTCAAGGAACAATACATGATTACCGTATAGCAGATACGAGATGGAACAATTTCATCCTTGTAGATGGCGACGGCCTTGAGGTAAGCGTAAATCTCACTACAGCCGGCACATTGTCGAATGAGATAGTGAAGAAGGCAGCTTATCTTCAGGATGTCAATGTCCTGAAAGTCTCAGGCGAGATAAACGGAGAGGACCTTAATATCATAAAGATAAACATGCCTAACCTCATCAGTATTGACCTTTCAGAGGCAAAGTTGACTGTCATCCCTGATAGCTGGCTTCAAAATAGATGGGGAGTGGAGAAGATAGTATTGCCAAAGGTTATAGAGAAAATAGGTGAGAGCGCTTTCATTAGATGCTATCATCTGAATGAAATCAATTTCCCGACATCGCTGAAGAATATAAGTGGTAGCGCATTCTGGCAATGTAATGCCCTTAAAGAGGTGAATCTCAATGAGGGATTGACCGAACTTGGTTCGTATGCTTTCTATGGTTGTGCTCAACTGAGAAAGGTGTCACTTCCATCTACACTTGTAAATACCAATCAAAATACATTTGAAGGATGCCGTATGCTCGAAGATGTCCATTTCAGTGAAGGTCTGCAAGTTATTGCTTACCGTATGTTTGGGGGATGCGGATTGAAGACCATCACTCTGCCTTCTTCCCTCAGGACTATTTCCGAGGAAGCCTTTATGGAAAATCCTCTGGAGAACGTCATTATCAATGAAGGATTGGAAACACTCTCAAATCGTTGCTTCTTCAGCTGTAAATCATTGAAGAAGATAACGCTGCCAAGCACGTTGAGATATATGTATTACGAACCTTTCAACAGTGCTACAGCATTGAAGGACATTTATATCCGTGCCGGAATACCGCCTTATGTCAATGGTAGGTGTCCTCTGTCAGCCGTCAATATGAATGATGTCGTGCTCCATGTGCCGGCAATGTCGCAGTCAATATATAAGTCAACACCAGGATGGAGTGACTTCTACACCATTGAGGAGATGAGCAATTATCGCCCTACGTCCTTTGCCACAAGCGAAGAGCGTATCATTGATATAGATGATGACCTGACCAATTCCAACTATAAGCCAGTAATGACCACATTCCGCTCTGATTGGGATAACAAATTTTCATACGGATCATTTACCGTCAACGGATCTGGAGCAGTCAATCTGAGCAAGTATTCTGCTTGTTATGACTACAAGAGGCTGTATGAACATAATAACAAGGACCGCTTCATGACCTCCATCGTCAATAATGTACCGATGACAGCCGACAGCATCAGCACAATTCTCTATACATACGACAATAGCTGGGCATTCGTAAGTTTTCCTTATGATGTGAAGGTGAAGGACATAAAGCCAGTCCTTGAAGGCACTACCAATTTCGCCATTCGTGAATATTCCGGAGAAAACCGCGCTATGGGCGACATGAATTATACATGGGTAAAGCTCGATTCCGAAAGCACGCTCAGCGCCTATAAGGGATATATCATCAGCACGGAGAGAAGGATGGATTATTATCAATATAACAGTGCTCTGGAGATACCGTCATCCAAGACTTGCACCATAGCCAATAAGGACGTCAGCATTCCTCTTAATGCTTATCCGAGTGAGTTTACTAAGAATCAGGGATGGAACCTTGTCGGCAATCCATATCAATGCTATTATGACACACGCTATATGGATTTCACTTCTCCAATCACAGTGTGGAATATGCATAACAGAACCTATGAGGCCTACAATCCGAAGGATGACTCTTACATCTTCTCTCCTGGAGAAGCATTCTTCGTGCAGTGCTCTGGAGCAAACCAGAGCATCACATTCTCCACTGAAGGACGCCAGACAAGCAGACAGGTGCGTGCCGCAAGCAATGCAAAGGCAATGGGAGAGGGCGGTGATAACCGTAGAATCATCAATCTGTCGCTCAGTGATGGCAAACAGACTGACCGTACCCGCGTGGTAATCAATGAGGCTGCTTCCAATGCCTACGAACTCGATAAGGACGCATCTAAGTTCATCAGTACCGAGGCTGCTCAGATTTACACTGTAAACGGTGGCGTGCAGTATGCCATCAATGAGTGTCCTATGGGAAATGGCGTAATGGCGGTAGGCACATATTTCAATGCAGACGGAGAATATTCCATCTCCCTCGCAGATGATATAGACACCGGCGTGGCGCTCATAGATACTCAGGAGGGCAAGAGCATATCCCTCAATGACGGTAAACTCTATACATTTACTGCCAAGGCAGGCTACTCACAGCGCTTCAAACTGAAGGTGGGAGAAGCTACTTCCATCAGTGAAATTGCTGCAGATGAGAAAGATACCGACTGGTATAACGCTGCCGGCCAGCGTGTCAATGCCAATGCCAAGGGCTTGAAGATTTCCAGAAATGGAAAGAAGGTAGTCTTGAAATGATATTTCCAAGGTTTGTGAGAGTCGGTTATTGGTTTTCCAGATAGAAAAAGGAGACTTATGCTGTCTCACCGACATTCACATTCCCTCAACCACGGTAAGAGAAAACGTCTTCAATTATGAGAAAGATTATAACATTGCTCATGCTGGCAATATGCAGTATCGGAATGTATGCCCAGGATGAGTATGACCCAAAGAATCCGCCAGACCCTCAGGCTCCGGTGAAACTATATCCGCTCTATTGCCAGATTTCACCTGCAGGGGCTGGATATACCGATATAGGAGATGGAAAGAAATTCGAGAAAGGCAGTGCCGTAACCGTTAATGCTGAAAACAACAGCCATTATAAGTTTGTATGCTGGATGCAGGATAATGACACTATCTCCAGGAATGCCAGACTTGCCTTTACCATGCCCGAGAAGGAAGTACGCCTTGTGGCTGTCTTTAGTTATGTTCCTGATAGTCCGAAGGATCCTGATGCCCCGGTGATTGACCCGGGAAAGGAAGACCCCGATCCGACCATTCCGGAACAGAAACCTGATTATGACCCTACAGTGCCTGGCAATCCGAATGCCAACACCTTTGATGCACAGACCGGAATTGTCATAATCGGTGATTTCGAGGCTGGTAATCTGCGCTCCGCCATCTATAATGTAATCAGTGGATTGTCTTCTTCTGATGTCCGTCAGATTATAGTTCAGGGCAATGTCAGCAGCAGTGATGTCAGTGCGGCAAGTGATTATCCTAATTGCACAAGCATCGACTTCAGCCGTTGTCCAGATCTTACAGAGGTGCCAGGTTATGCCTATTATGGCAACACCACTCTGGAGCAGATTATCCTTCCGGCTTCTATAGAGAAGATAGGTTCCAATGCTTTCTGCAATGCCACAAAACTGTCAGAGATAACTTGTTACGCTGCCGTACCGCCAGTGGTGGAGAGTGATGCTTTCAAAGGGCTTCAGCCTTCAGTCATGGTATATGTGCCTGCCAAGAGCATTTCGGCATATCAGGCTGCAAACCAATGGAGTGCACTGACCGTAAAGGAGGGTAAAAACAAGTATGCAGTGGATTTCACCGTCTCAGACATAGCCTTTTCTACGGATAAGATAAGTCCAAAGGGCAAGATGTCAATAGAATGGAAGATGAACAATGAAGGCTCCAGCGACTCAAATGGAGGATGGAAAGAGTATATATATCTATGCAGTGGCGATCAGGTGTCACCTCTGCTCTATACTCTCAATTACAACAACACCCTTGCGGCAGGAAAGAGCGTGAAACGGACAGCAGCGTTCTCTCTTCCCGACATCCTCGGTGTCAGCGGAGAGGTAAAGGCAAAGGTGCTGGTAGTGCCAAGTTCCAATGCTGGGGAATCAGTGCAGGTGCAGGCTAATAATGCAGGTTTCAGCAGCAGGACAGCAGACCTCAGCAAGAGTCTTTACATCACATCGCTCTCCAAAAGTATAGAGGAAGGCACTTCCGGTATAGCCATTACCTTGAAACGGTCAGGCCTCTGTACTGAGTCAGAGACAGTAAATCTGACTGTAAATCCTGAAGGACTGACCAATATGCCGTCCGCAGTAAGTTTCAATAAGGGTGACAATACAGTGCGTTTTATCGTCTCAGTGCCTGACAATGATGTAGTAAATGAGATAGATTCCATTCGTATCACAGCGTCAGGAAATGGATATGATGCCGTAGCTCTGCCGATAGCCTTCGTGGACAATGACATGTATCCGCTTGCCATCTCTCTTGACAGAAAGGCGTATGAAGAGGGTGACACCATTCATGCTGCGATTTCTGTAGGTAAGGCAGCGGAGAAGAATATGCCGGTGACTCTCAATATAGAGCACACCAAGCGTTTCCGCATGCCACCTTCTGTCGTCATTAAGGCTGGCGAGAAACTGGTTAAGGTCGATATTCCAATCATCGACGATGACATTCCGAGCAATGATGAGGGCATAGAGATAAAGGCCTCCATCGAAGGATATGATGTGGCGACTGCGATGTTTATCCTCAATGATGATGATGTCCCTGCTATTGACATGACGCTTGTGCCTTCTATCGTCAAGGAAGATGCGGGCAGTGAGGCTATCCGTGCAGTTATCACTCGTAAGGATGTGGTGGATAATAAGATAACACTCCGTCTTTCAGATGATGGAAAGGGCGATGTTTTCTATAACAACACAATTACGATGGACAAGGGTGTCACGGAGGTGACGGTTCCTATTGGTGTCAAGGACAATGTAAAGGTGGATGGTACGAGGGATATATGCCTTACCGCCTCTATCTATATCAGCACCTGTGACTGCAACGCTGTGGGAACCAAGCAGTCTGTAGTGACAAAGACGATAACAATTCTCGACAATGATGGTCCTGCCTTGACTCTTTCTGCAGGAAAGGCAGTCATAATGGAGGGAGATACCCAAGGTGCAGTCTTCACATTGCAACGCAATGACAATACTACGGAAGCTTTGCCGGTGAAGCTTACCGTGGATGCAGACGGCATAGTGCTTCCTGCACAGGTGACAATACCGCCAGGAAAGGAGAGCACATCCTTCACTCTTTATGCTAAGAAGAATGACACTCAGGAGGGAAATCGCGTGGTAAATGTCAAGGCTGAGTGTGATGGTTATACCATGGGGACCGCATATATCCTCGTGAGTGACCAGACACTGCCTGATATTTGCATCGAGAGCGTGTCGGTTGCTCCTGTTTATGTCGAGACAAACCAGAAATATAAGATCAGTGCAAAGGTGAAGAATATAGGTGCAGCGGAAGTTCCTGCCCGTAGCACTGTGACCTTCAAGACTGATAATGATGAAATCACGCTGACTGTTCCCGAAGCAATTGGAGTAGGGGAGGAGAAGATAGTGACGGCAGAGTTTACTGCTCCTGCTACCGCTATGGTATGTAGTATCACTGCCGAATGCAATGCCAACCGTGCATTTGCAGAATTGCAGACAGTCAACAATTCCGCCTCTGCCAAGTTTGAGGTAATGTCTCCTTACACCATGACCGTGACCACGGACAAGGATGCCTATAATATCGGTGAGACAGTGCATCTTGCTGGCAAGATAACCAGCAGTACGCAAGCCATTGCCGACATTAAGGTGGAGCCTTATGTCATGTATCATGGTGCTCGAACAGCCCTTGAGGCGGTGACGGATGCTGATGGTTCATTTGCCGTTGACTATGTATTGCCTCAAGGCATAGGAGGCGATTTCGATTTCGGAGCTTGTCTGCCAGATGAGAATGCAGAGACTTCTGTCGCCAAGGCTGGTGTCTATGGCATGGCAAAAGCCGAGTCTTCATATTACAAGCTCCATCTGTATAAGGGCGAACCTTACCGTCTCAGTGTGCCGATTCTTAATCTTTCGAGTCTCATGCTTACAGATGTCAAGGCGACAGTAGAGGACGCTACCGGACACTATAAAGTGAAGGTAAAGACCATAAAGGGCATTTCCGGCAATGAAAAGGCCAACCTTGATGTCGAGATAACGTCGTCTGTCATTTCCTCTTCTGATAATTGGGAGAAGGTGATGATAAGCCTTGTAAGTGCTGAAGGTGCGAAATTGTCATTCCCTGTCTATTGCTTTTGCTCCAGTCATGATGGCAATCTCGAATTGAGCACAAGGGATATTACCTCTACCGTCAGCAAGAATGCACAGCGATTGTTCCCTGTTGTCATCACCAATACCGGTCTCGGTGAGACCGGCAGGATAACGGTGGATATTCCGGAAAACCAGAAATTTATCTCTTTGGCATCTTCTTCATCCATCCATTCCCTTGCTAACGGTGACAGCACCACGGTGATGTTGAGGTTTAATCCTGATGGTCTCGATGTCAATGTCACCCAAAAGGGCAGTATTGCTATCAACTGTGAGAAAGCGGACGGTGTAAGCATCGCATATAATGTAAAGGTGGTGAGCGAGGAAAAGGGCTCGCTCTACGTTCGTGTGATGGATGAAAACACCGAGTATGGCAATGCTGACGGTGAACATCCTTATGTTTCCAATGCCAAAGTGATGGTAAAGGACTACAATAATGGCGTTCTCCTTTATTCTGCTACCACAGATGAAGATGGATATGTACGCTTTGAGAATATCAATGAGGGGGCTTATAAGGTGCAGGTCACTGCTTCTAAGCATGATTCCTACACTCAGAATGTAATGGTAAATCCAGGTGAGGTGACCGAACATCTGGCTTATGTCTCATATCAGGCCATCAGCGTTTCATTCAATGTGGAGGAAACGACCATAGAAGACAAGTATGACATAACCTCGGAGTTTGTCTATGAGACGAATGTTCCTGTCCCTGTGGTGGAGATGGACTGCCCTGATGCCATTGACTTGCAGAAGGTAGTGGATGGCGGGTCTTTGCTTTACAATATCGTATTGACCAACAAGGGTCTCATCAATGCCAATAATGTCTGTGTATCACTGCCGGAGGAGGACGGTATCGACTTCGTGGCACTCACCGACTACTCGGGTCTTACCCTTGCTCCTGGTCAGCAAGTGACTATCCCTGTGCATGTCTCCCTTGCCAAACAGCAGTCTGCTGGCGCAAAGAGACATGGCAACAGCTCTGCAAAGAGCATTGGAGAGTCCATAATTGACGGTCTCTTGGATTATGGTTCCAAGAAGATGCACTGTTCTGGAGAGACTTATCTCGGCTGGGAATATCCTTGCAGCGGAAATGAAAAGGCTACGAAGATTGCCAAATATGTGAAGTATCTGCTGCGTACCTGTGAGGCACGGCCTTCGACGGAAACCACAACAACCAAGCCGGAGAAGACAGTGGAGACCACAGTGCCTGATAATCCTAAGGTATATCCTACGGGTACTCCTGTGGTAAGACGCTGGACAGTACGTTCACAGGTGGACCTCTATGCCATGTATCAGTATGCCTGCAAGATTTCATGTTCTCTGCAGTGTCTTCCTTTGAGCAAGGACGACATTCCTGATAGCTATGACGACCTGAAGGATATGCTGATGTGTGTATGGGACAATGCTTCCAAGAACTATGGCGCAAAGGCGTATGGAACTCGCAATGGAAAGCAGTCTTCACAGCAGAGTGCACTCGTAAGTCTATATGACAACTACCGGAAAAAATTTAATCTGATGATGAAAATCGACAGTATCACCAATGACCTCAATGCAGAAATCATCAATTCCCCTTTGCTTCGCAAGGATGCCGCTACATATAATAAGGTATGTGAAGGTATAAAGGAGGTGGACAGCCGCCTTGTTGCAAGGCATTCTGCCGGTACACTCTATTCTGTGACTGCCCAGCAACTGTATGATGAGAATATTATCTCCATGCCGCAGCAGGTAGCAGAATGGTATGATTTCAGTCTAGCTACATACATCGAGCGACAAGTCAACTATATGCGTCAGGCTGATGGTCTGTCTGTATCTGGTGATAACATCGTCAATGCAGTTCTAGCCAATCGTTTTAAGATGCAGTTGGACAGCTGCGGAAACGTGATGCGACAGATGGGATTCGTGGATTACGGTGACCTTGCAAATTCCGTTATGGAGGATAGCAAGGTATTGCAGGAGGCTTCGCCTAATACTTGCGCTACTGTGAAATTCCAGATCAATCAGCAGCTGGTGCTCACCCGTCAGGCTTTCCGAGGCACTATGACGGTGGAGAATACCACTAATGAGCAGTTGACCAAGATGAGTACTGCCATTACTGCCACAAATGAGGCAGGAGTACAGGCCACTGCGCATGAGATGCAGATTTCGCTTGAGAGCACAGAAGGATTTGTGGTCAATAATGATGGCACATGGACACTTGCTCCGGGTGCTACAGGTACTGCCACTTATCTCTTCATCCCTACCAAGTATGCTGCTCCAGAGAAGGCTGAAGTGTATAGCTTTGGTGGCTCGCTGTATTTCAATGATGGCGATAAGGACCAGTCACGCTCACTCTTCCCTTGCTCCCTCACGGTGAAGCCGTCACCGGAACTGGACCTCAAATACTTCATGCAGCGTGACCTGTATGGTGACAATCCTCTCACGGAGGACGTGAAAGAACCAGTCATTCCTGCAGAGTTTACACTTCTTATTCATAATAAGGGAATGGGTGAAGCGCAGAATGTGAAGGTAATAACGCATCAACCGGAAGTGGTGGAGAATGAAAAGGGACTGGCTGCAGATTTCGCTATCGTCTCTTCTTCGCTCAACGGCAAGGACAAGGCAATGGCTCTTGCTACTGATATCGCTACTGATTTCGGTGCAATTCCTGCTGGTTCTTGTTCGTATGCCACATGGGATATCACCTGTTCTCTGCTCGGACACCTCAAGGAGTACAATGTAGGATACACTCATGTGACGAGTTACAACAATCCGGACCTCTCCCTTATTGACAAGGTTACAGTGCATGAGCTTATACACAGTATCAACACCAGAATAGGAGACAAGACGTATCGCGCATGGGTGGTCAATGATGAGGCTGATACTTACGATTTGCCTGACCGTATCTATCTCTCCAATGGTACCGATGCTGCAGTGCATTCTCTGCCTGATGCTGCTGAGATGGAGGTGATTTCTGAGACCCAGTGCCGTGTCACAGTCAATGCGGTGACAAAGGAATGGATATATTCTAAGGTGGATAATCTTATGAATAAGGACTACAGAATATCACGAATCACAAATTCACGTACAGGTGAGGAACTGGATCCAGAGAATTTCTGGACCACGCAGTATGTCATGCTGGATGGAAAGGATCCGGAGGAACGTCCTCAACTGCATATCGTGGATATTGCGAGCGGACCTGGCGAGATGAGTTATGTCATAGAATTTGACACTGTCGTATCTACAGGAGTGAAGGATATCATCCTGCCGATAGAGAATGTCAATCATGGAATCTATACTCTTACTGGCATCAAGGTGGCTGCCAAAGCCGATGCAGAATCATTCCGACGCCTCCCTAATGGAGTCTATATCATCAATAGGCGCAAGGTCTGGAAACGATAATCTACATTCTCCATCAGGACAAGTGGGATAGACAA
This sequence comes from uncultured Prevotella sp., assembly GCA_934256705.1. GTDB lineage: Bacteria > Bacteroidota > Bacteroidia > Bacteroidales > Bacteroidaceae > Prevotella. The sequence goes on along the minus strand of CAKQPF010000033.1, from coordinate 8,318 downwards.
AATCCCAGTCACTGGAATACACCAAAATCGGTCATTAGGATTTCTCTGTGTCGTAAGGCAAAGGGAAATCCTTTCGAACTGTACGGTTGAAAATGCCCAATACGCCCTGAAAGGGCTGAAGCCCATAGCCCAGGGCATCGCCCTGGGTATTACGATGAATGATACCAACGCCCTGCAAGGGCAAAAGCATTATACACAATGAGTCTGTTACGCTTTTGCCCTTGCAGGGCGTTGGTATTCATGCCATTATAACCCAGGGGGTTGCCCTGGGCTATGAGCTTTTTGGGCCTTCAGCCCGTTTCAAACGTACAGTTCGAATTATTTCTCTACCTCCACATGATTATTGATGCGGAACTGGGATGGCGTCATGCCAAACTTCTTGACGAAGAGAGTGTGGAAATGCGTGCGTGAGGTGAAACCGCATTCGGAGGCGATGGTTTCCACGGTGATATTGCCATTGTCGAGGAGTATTCTCTTTGCCTCCTGCATGCGAAGGTCGTTGAGCCAGTCGCGGAAAGAGAGATTGCAGGTCTCATTGAAATAGCGGGAGAGGTATTTCCGGTTCGTGCCAAGTTCCTTTGCCAGAATTACGATGGTGAGATTCTGCTCCAGGAATCTCTTGTGCTTTGCCCATTCGGAGAGCTGCGTGGCGAAATCAGGCGCATTGCCAAAATCCTTGACACACATAGATGATTCATTTACCGAGTATGCCATTGCGATTTTGTCAGGCTCATTGCTCTCCGTTTCAGAGTCGGTATCATCCGAATCATCCAGTCCTGCCGCATTTACAGCAGTGATAAGAGCCACCGTGTTGCCATATCCGATATATCGGGCTATGAAGTATATCAGAGTTATCTCAAAGATACCAATCAGTGCAGCCACGAGGATATGCAGATTGGTGATGATGATAAAAGGCACTGCAATGGAGACTCCGATCATCAATGACGATGAGTAGAAGAGGAACTTGATAAGAGGTTCGGCATCAAAGTCGTAGTAATTGTCCAGTTTATGCACCAGTTTGTAGTAAGCCTTTACCAATTCGATATGCATAATTACGAGATTGATGAGGAAGCAAGCCCCTGACACTATCTTTACAGCCAAGGCATCAGCATGGGTACACCTATAATATATACATGCGCCTATAGCAATCAAATAGAGAATAGGGCAGGTTGCCTGTATGCGCACAGGCATATTCCTGTTGGTGAGCAGTATGTGGATGGCATTTGTAATCATATATGCCACCGGCATGAAGATGGCAATGTTGACCAGAAGAGCAACGCTATAGTCCTCCTGCATCCTGAGCATTCCAAATCGTTGGAGAAGGAATTGGATGGAGATGAGGAATAACGCTGGCATCAAGTACCACTTTGATTTGTAATATGGTGTATTGTCTGTATGGTTGGAAGACAAAGCCAGGATGAAAGTCAGTGTCATTGTTATTGCAATGGCAAAATCCTGAAAAGTCAAAAGAATGTTCATGTTAGTCTTAATTTTTTGCAAAGGTAATATTTTTTTCGGTTAAAAAATAATGTTTTTTCTTTTTTCTTTTGTCTTATTTTAGGAATTTAGTGTTTTTTTTTAGGGAAAATTCCCAAAAACAGACATCAATTCCTAAAAACGAACATCATTTCTTAAAAATTATTCCGATATTTGCAAACGGAAAAACTAAGGTGGGTGTTGCTGTGTAATTCCAGAGAACAGCAAGAAACTAACCAAAAAAGTGAAAACGCCGACCTTATAAATAGTGAAAAAATAAAAACATATATTATCATGTACAAGAAATCATTAACCATCGTAATGTTGCTGCTCGCGTCGTGCTCATTGTATGCACAGCAGGAAGGCAAGACGGAAGACCGGACAGAGGAACGGGCCAATATCCCTGTCTATTTCCGTTTTGACAGCGATGTGGTGGATCCTGAATACAAGGATAATGCCGCGTCGATGTTTGCAGCGAAGCAACTTGTCATTGGGAGTGCCATACAGGTAGATAGTATGGTAATGGTGGCTACAGCCTCTCCGGAAGGAAAGATGGAGTACAACCAGTCTCTCGCCCAGCGTCGTGCGGAAGCAATGCAGAGGTTTTTCTCCATTGCTTATCCGGAGTTGTCAAAGAACATCCGCACTTCCATCAAGGTGTTCTCTTGGTCAGACTTGTCAGAAGAAATCGCCAATGACGAGAATGTTCCTTGTAAAGAAGAGGTGCAGAACGTGCTGAGACGCTATGATGGCAATCCGAAACTGTTGCAAGTGCTGAGACTTGTCTGCAAAGGTGAGGCAATGCGCTATCTTGAAGAGAACTATCTCTCAAGGATGCGCTCTGCAGCCAACTGCTTGATGTACTACGTTCCGGCACCTAAGCCGGAGCCGGCACCGGTAATCCAGAAGATTATAGTGGAGCGTCCGGACACCACTCCTCGCTACATTGACATGGACTGCCGCTATCCTGTATTCGCATTCCGCACCAATCTGCTCGTGCCGCTTACCAATATAGGTGTCATTCTCCCGTTGGGCAACCGTTACTCAGTGGCTGCTGACTGGTACACACCTTGGCTTTTCCGCAAGAGCGACCATAAGAACTGCTTCCAGCTTCAGGCTGCCAATGTCGAGTTCAGATATTGGTTTGGCGACAAGCATAATGCTGATCCGGGCAACCGTATGTACCGTCTGACGGGTCATTCACTTGCTGCATATATATATGGTGGCAAATATGACTTCGAGCATGATTGGTCAGGACATCAGGGAGAGTTCTGGAGCGCAGGACTTGACTATACTTATGCCATCCCTGGATGGAACAACCGCATCCGCTGGGAGTTCTCTATGTCAATGGGTTACTTCCGCAATCAGAGCTATGCATACGATGTGTTCACATCAGGTGGCAAGCTCTATACCCGCAGTGCGGACCGTAAGATCTTCCGCTATGTAGGTCCTACAAAGATAGCGGTGTCTCTCGTCGTTCCTATCAATAAGCACTACACTAAAACTATAAAGCAGGAGGTACGTTAATATGAAGAACTATATCCAAAGCATAAAGACAGCGTCATTTGTGATGACAATGTTCTTCGCACTTGCAGGTATGCTCTCTTCCTGTCAACGCGAACCGCTCGAGGTGGTGGATCCCAATAATTCATTCGACCTCGTGATACGTCCACGATGGATAGAACTTGACGAACGTCCGACAGGTTTCACTGCCATTATCTATCCTACAGACGGCAGCACACCTAAGACCATTATATCTAATAATGTGGACAGCGTGAAGGTTACGCTTCCGGCAGGAGGATACCGAGTGCTCATCTTCAATCAGACGGAGGCTGAATTCTCAAGTCTGGCATTCCGCCACATGGAGTCCTACTATGACAGTCAGGTCATGCTGGCAGAAAATACGGACGATGCAGGAAAATATACCATCTTCCCACGCAGCACTTTGGCACAGGAGCCAGCTGTGTTTGCCTCGGATTGCTGTAACGAACTGTATGTGGCTCAGCATGATATAGATGTGGCACGTGGCGGCAACGGTCGCTTGCGCAAGATACTTACCATGCGTCCACATATCATAATCTCCACTCTCCATATACGTCTCCGCGTGGAAGGCATATACAATGGATATGCTATCGGAGGATGTATCGATGGAATGGCAGGCAGTGTATTCCCTACATACTTTGAAGCAGGCGATGACCTCGGTTCGTATGTGGTGAAGGATTGGAAGGCAGAATATGATGGAGTCAGCAAGACGGGTGGCTACTATGTAGGCAAGATAAGGCTGTTCGGTATGCCAGGCACTTCGCTCTATCTCTCTTCTTCTGCAAGCATTGAGACCCAGACCGGTACAGAATATCAGGACACACGTTCAGCAGCGACCCGCTCAAAGAGTGATCCTACATTCCAGCCAGGTGACATCCTGCTCCACATGAGAGTGCTTCAGGTAGACCGCAAGACAATCTTCACACAGACATTCACAGTGGGCGACCTTATCGAGCGCCGTCTGAATGACCCATTGCTCTTCGACCTCAACATAGATGAACCGGTACTGGAACTTCCTTACGTGAAGCCTGCTGACGGCAGTGGAGCATCAGGATTCGATGCAGAGGTGGAAGACTGGGTTGTAATCAACAATCAGATAAGATTCTAAGTCAATATCAGACGATAAAAACAACTAAAAATAAAACAATTATTAACTTCAAAATCATTAGGATTATGAAAAAGTATTTCTATTTCGCAATTGCTGCTGTAGCAGCTCTCGCAAGCTGCTCAAGCGACGACGCCACTACTGAACAGGGCGTTGCTCCAATGGCCAACGAAGGTATCAACTTCGGTGTTTACACTCCAGCTGTGACTCGTTCTACAATCGAGAACAACGCTACCGTTCAGGCAAATGGATTCGGTGTGCTCGCATTCTCTCAGATGCAGGAGCCTATCTCTTCATTCTCCAAGGCAAACTATCTGCCTAACTTCATGTACAACCAGCAGGTGAAGTATGATGTAACAGAGAACGCATGGACATACGCCCCAATCAAGTACTGGCCAAACAATGATGGCGCTCTCGTGTCATTCTATGCTTATGCTCCTTACTTCCCAGAGTTCAATCAGGACAAGTTTACCTTCACTCCAGAGTCTAACGGTTACTCTAAGGAGAACACTACAATCGACAAGAAGAACGTACGTCTCGTCCTTGGTTATGATGCAATGGGACCTGCAATCGAATACACTCGTTCTTCCATCGCTACAGAAGGTGTTGACCTCCTTTGGGGCTCTCTGAAGGGTTCTGCTCCTGCAGTTGCTCCTGTTGACCTTAAGAAACAGCAGATTGATGAGAAGGTAGAGTTCCTCTTCAAGCACGCTATGTCTCGTCTGTTCTTCAACGTACAGGTTTGGGGTGACGAATTCTCTGTAAACGGTGGTGATGTTAATAATTCTACACATAAGATTGCAGATAATACCACTATCAAGATCAAGAAGGTAGAGCTTGTAGGTAATTTCTGGAACACTGGTACACTCCGTCTCTATGATGGAAACTGGAAGCACGAGAAGGGTGACTACTCTAACCTCGTATTCGAAGAGGGCGCAGGTCATTTCTCTGCAGCTGTAGAGGCAGGTATCACTGGTGACCAGGCTCAGAAGGAGATTGATCTTCTCGTTGGTTCTGGTATGGAAGATGGCGAAATGAAGGATGATGATCAAATCGACAACTTCGTAATGGTAATGCCAGACACTGAGTTCTACATTCAGATCACTTATGATGTAATCACTGTGGACCCTGCAAATCCTAAGAACAACTCAATCGTTACCAACGTAGTGAAATCTACTGACCACAATGCTGTAGCAGATAATTCTGATGCAGGTACTTACACTCTCAAACAGGGTAAGGCTTATAACTTCCATCTTAATCTTGGTATGACAACTGTCAAGTTCGATGCAGAGGTTGAGGATTGGGATGTTATCACCAATGAGGTTGCTCTTCCTGAGAACAATATGTAAACGTCACTAATCAATTGAAATGACAGACATCTCTGTATTATATGCTTAAAAACTAATTGATTGAGCGAGTGTCCCTTGCTCTTTAGCAAGGGGCACTCTTATTAAAAAAAACGATTACCGCATCGGCGGGACAACGCTTTCACAAGTGAATCACACTCGAATACCTTTGGATTATCTTAACGATAACTAAGGAAAGACACTGGCAATACACGATTTGCCCACCAGGAACAGAAAATTATTATTCAATCATATATATACCAACAAGAATTCAATAACAACTAAAAATATAAGAACAATGAAGAAAAGAAACATCATCGCGCTCTCAGTGCTTGCAGTTGGAATGGCAAGTTGTAGTTCTGAAATCGAAGAACAGGGTGCAAAGACTGTAACTCCACAGGCTATCCAGATTGCCACTTACTTTGGTGATGACATCTCTACGCGTGCTACTCATATCTCAAATGATGGGGTCAATGGCTATTCATTCAAGGATACTGGTTTCAAGGTATATGCTAACGTAGTGGAGCAATCTACAGGCAAGGTAAGCCCTCTGATGAATAATCAGGCTGTAACTTGGGATGCTGGTGCATCAGCTTGGAAGTATGCTCCTATCAAGTATTGGCCTACTGATGGATCTAAAGTGGATTTCTATCCACGATATGAGGGATGGGGCGAGAATGCTGACAATATCCGAACCTCATACGATTGGAACAACATTCCGCAGGTGACATTCTATGTGAACGATGTAGTGTCAAAGCAGACAGACTATATCTGGGCTGCTCCTATACTTGGCGCAAATAGAAATGACTACACATCCACCACTCCTGCTGTGAAATTCAATTTCAAGCATGCTCTCTCTGCTTTCACTTTCACTCTCAAAGTGAATGGTGCAGGATTTGATTATGATGTTACCCGCATCAAAGTCAACTCTGTAACACTCACTGGCTATTTCGCTCCAAAGGCTACGCTCAATCCACGTGAGACTGATATCAAGAAGATATGGAATCTGCAGGGTGATTGGGAGAAGCGTTCTTACACTATATCCAAGGATGGTGATAAGGAAATCTGGGCAGATAAAGATTTCGCTTTGGAGAGCGGATTTATCACATGGTGCGGAGATACTAAAAATGCAAGTGGTGAGTTGGGCAAGGGTACCATCATGGTTCTTCCATTCGATAATACCAGTTATACCGTCACTCTCGATTATGATGTGACTACTTATCCAACATGGAATGATAAGGTTAATGATACGAATGGATTTAAGCAGAACTATAAGGCTTCCAAAGAAGTGAAAAATGTAACACTTGAGCCAGGTAAGATTTATCAGAATAATATCACTCTTACTCTCGATGCTATCGTTGTCGATGCTGAGGTAAGTGCATGGGAATCAGAAATAATACCATAACTCTACTTGACACCGAGGACCTTGACCTAATGTCATGATAGCCTCATACTGATATAGGGATTGAGTCCAGAATCAAATGTCTGGACCTTCCTTTCTTAGAGATAATAATTAGGAAATATCAATTTAAATGATATTCTATGAATAAAGCAAGACTTTTAGCAATATCTTCCGTAGTGCTCCTTCTCGTAGGATGCACTGCGGACGATACGCTGACACCACAAAAGAACACAGGGCAAGCCCTCGTCTTTGATGCTACTGCCGAGGCGAGTGACCCTACGCGTGGAGTAATAGTGGAGGAGGCGGATCTGCAAGCCAATGGATTCAAGTTGTATGCCAATACTGTGAATAACAATGTGGCTACTCCGCTGATGGAAGGTACGGCAATCAAATATACCGGAGGCAGTTGGACTTATGCTCCTATTGTCTATTGGCCTACAGAGGGCAAGGTGGATTTCTTCCCGGTATATACTGATGACAACGCCACTTGCATATATGGATATGACAAGAGACCGCACGTGACTTATACAGTACCGACCGATGTAACCAAACAGACGGATTTCCTTTGGGCTGCACCGATACTCAATTCGGACTACAGATCTGAAGGTTTCAAATTCTCTTTCCAGCATGCTCTGGCTTCCATCGCTGTCGAAATCACAAGCGATTATGATGGCTTTGTCGAAGCATTGCAGAATCCCACAAACTTCGCTGGTAATATTGACCCTACTATAAGCAGTGTTTTCGCTACTCCTGCAGGAGGAACACCTGCCACTTTAGCTGATTTCACTGATCGTCAACTCGTTTCAGTGGAGATAACAGGTAAGTTCCCTGCCAAGGCAGAGATTGATCCGAAAGCCACAAGCATCGACAAAGCGTGGGTATTCGAATATAATGATCCTTCTCTATATGCGGAGCGCTCTTACCGTCTGACAAGTAGTATGCTCAATGAAACTGACAAATCTGCAACGGAGATGGTAGCAAAAAGCGAAGCAGATTGTTATATCTTCGTGTTGCCAAGTGGCATTACGAATTTCAATGTCAAGTTGACTTACAAGTTTAAGTACAAAAATCTGCTCTACCTATATACACTTTCCACAACAGGTAATGAAAACTTCAAGGCTGGAAAGCAGGTTAATTTGAAATCGACCGTACAGTGTAAGAAAGCGCCAGAGACATTGCAGAAGGTCGCAATAAGTTAAGAAGATTCTAATTGTGGGAATACTTTCCACCCATCCAAAGCAAGAATCTCATAAAGTAATCATTTGACTGTTACAAGTGCTATGGTTTGCTGAAATACCGGCATACCAAAGTACTTGTAAGAGTTTTAGTTATTTTTCAAAAAGGGACTCGCCTGTTATAGGTGAGTCCCTTTTCTCGGTATGCTCGGCATGAGCTTATTCTAATGGGTGCAAGTCCCTAACAAGCCCTAATAGCGGGAATTGTATAG
>CAKQPF010000032.1 GCA_934256705.1 uncultured Prevotella sp. | reverse complement strand
GCTGCTATCGTTTCGTCATAATATGAGTACGGCAAACCTACCTGAGTAGTTACGAAAAGTATTAACAACCGTTAAAATGGGGTACAAATTAACGGTCTGACATCATAAAAGCATTCTTGTGAGCACTCTAAAGGAAGGGGAAAAAATCAGGTTTTGTGGCTAATTGTATGTTATTGCCTATTTTTCCACCAATTTGAAATTGGAGAAAAATCAGCTATAATCATCATCTCAGGCTGTCATAGATGCGATTCAAGGCAAGAGAATACTCCTTTGGAGAGAATTGATGGACGATAGTCGCTCTGGCATTTTGCCCTAATGACTGGAGAATATCCCTGTGAGCATCGAGATAAGTGATGGCTTCGACGATGGCGGAACTATCCTTCAATCGGATGAAAATGCCGTTATTGCCATCCTTTACGACTGTGGAGACCGACCCTACATCAGTGATTACGGGCGCAACTCCATAACTCATACATTCAAGGAGCGACATCGGAAGTCCCTCAAAATATGTAGGCATGACGAGAAGATCCAATGATTGCAGGAATCGCTGCTTCTTTTCTCCAGACACGAGACCATCATAATGAAACCTGTCACCAAGCATTTGCTGAAAGAGAGGGATGTATTCACCCTCTGTCTGCTCCTTTCCTGCAAGATGCAGATCAAAAGAAAGGCCAGCACGGAGCATGGTTTCACAAGCATGGAGCAACTCTGTCATGCCCTTGTTAGGCTCTATCCGTCCGAGATAGCCCAACTGTAACGGGCTGGAAACATCCGATACGTGGCACTCTTCATCAGAAGGGATGCTGACACAGTTTGGCAACACGTGCACATCTTTGGCTCCATATCTGCTTTCCACTATCTTCTTCTCCACTTCACTGAGCACGATGAAGGGAACATCCCATGAGAACACCCACTTCAGAATCATCTTCAGAAGCCACGGAGTGTGCTTTGCAGTGAGGAAAAGTCCGCCATGCAGATGCACCACCATGCTGTAACCATGCCTCTTGGCATAAAACATGAACCACGGATCTCGCAGGATTGACGGCACACTTAGTGGAAAAGAATAATGCACTATGGGCTTGTCCGCCGTCTGACTGCATGAAGAAAGCATCGTTTTCCATTTGCGATAACACGCCACAAGCCGTCGGATGCTTCGCCATCCCCTTTGTTCGCTGTCCTGCTTTCCTAGTTCGAAATGGACATACTCCACCTCTTTATTATTCTCGATGATAAAGCGGACGACACTGGATATGCCGCTTACATTGAGAGAAGGATTGAGCGAAGGCGCCGTGATGATTACTTTTCCCATTTACTTGCCAAGAAGTTTCTCATGTTCCACAATCTGTTCTGGCGTAAAACGCATCTTGATGAGTTTGGCAGGCACGCCTCCGATGATGCTATAAGGCGCACATGACTTTGTCACCACGCTGCCTGCTGCAACCACCGACCCACGTCCGATGGTCACACCTTTCAGGATTATGACATTGGCACCAGTCCATACTCCATCCTCAATGACTACAGGCTGGTCGTTCTCTGGCTGTTTTTCATCGTCAGCGATGTCGATGATATGCTTACCAAGCAAGTCAATGCGATGATCGCCAGTGATGATTACCGGTTTCGGACCGAACAAGACCTTCTTTCCGATGATACAAGGAGCACCGGTACAGTATATCACGCTGCCCTTAGGAATGCTGGTATCCTCGCCTACAGAGAGGTTTTCCAGTCCCTTTATATCCGAGCATGACGGGCGCAGATATACCCCTTTACCGCATTGCTTCATAGCTTTGCGGTAAAAATAAGCCAGGAACACGTCATAAAGGAATGGCACTGCCTTGCTTGCTTTGATTATCAGAGTATGTAGTTTCATATCTATCTGTTATAATTCAGTCAAACTTCCATGAGCGAAAGGCGTGCCGTTCCCATTCTGAGGCAATGCCATTTCCTCGCTGTCTGCATCTTCGTCTTCCTCCTCTTCTTCGTCTTCCTCTTCTTCTTCCATATTCCTGTTGGCATTAAGGCAGAGGGCAAGGAGCATACAGTAGCCCATTCCCTTGCCTGAAAGGAAAGATGTGTCTGCCGTCTGCTCGATGAGAAGGCAGAAGAATGTAATCCAAGCCACCCGATAATAGCGCATATCCTCTATCTCATTCATGGCTACAAGTCTGCGTTTCCAGAATATGCAGAAGAGGATAATGCCCACCACTCCGAGCTGTGCCAGCGTAGGATAGAAGGCATCCGCCACAAACATCGGGTTGGCAGGGTCGCATCCCCACACTCTACTCATGTGATACTTATAGAGCAATGGCGAATAATAGTCGGCAGCAGCGGCGCATCCCCACGTTCCCATACCCGGTCCGAAGGGGAAATAGTCCCATAATATCTCCGTGAAAGCTATGCGATAGGTCATAGGGCGGGCAAGTTCGTTGCTTGTAAGACCTGCCACGTAATAGGCATCAAACCTCTCCCATGTCACATAAAGCGTCACCGCAAGGAGTACTACGAGTGCAATAATCGTCTTAGGCGATTTGAATTGCAGTTTGCCACGAAGGAAAAAGACTAATCCCACGAAGCATATCACCTCGCCCATAAACTTGAATTTAGGGGCAAGCATACCGCTCAACACTATTGCGAGTGCAATGTATGCATTCTTCTGGTTCTCAGGTTTCCACAGATACCAAGTCATACCGGTACATATAGCCAACTGTCCGAGCACTGGAAACTCCGCTCCTGCACCGACCTTAACTTCGGGATGATAGAGAAACCACGCTCCAAGCGTCACCAGCATGGATAGGAGCATCGCATTCTTCTGCCTCTCGGTGAAGCGCGGATTCAATATCCACGTACAGTAAATCACGGAGAAGGGCCTTATCCATTGCACCATATCTCGGAGCACAGCAGTCTGTACGTTCTCACCGAAGAGCAGTCCATAGACCACATAGAAAGCCAGAATACCGAGGAAAAGCCTGTATTCTCCCTTTGGTTCACGGTTCATGGAGACACTGCTATTGATGAAAGTGAATACCATGAGAATGACAGTCATTATCTCATCTATCCATTTGAAGCCATCCAATTCATTGAATGCAATACAGGTAGGGAAATAAATGATCCAGAATAATGTATAGAATTGCGCTATTGTTTTCATCTTATTCTATATCTGCGTCTTTTTATTTTGTTGTAAATCACGAAGAGAGCCTCCGGCACAAGTCCGCGAATCCTGTCCTTCAGGCTTCTCTTTCCAGTTCCCCAACTGCCCATATATCTATGCACAGTTCTCGTGTTAGGGGTGATATTCAGTCTTGTCGTCAGCACATTGATAGGTGCAAAGTATTCATGCGGATAGATGTTTATTCCGCTGACATTCTGTATTCCGCTGACATTCTGCAGTCCTTCCTCGCACAAAGCCTCAGTGGTGTATGCCACGATGGTCTTATACCATGTTATGTCGGCTGGCGGAAGTTCAAACTCCATGCCTGCATATTTGTCGAGCATCTTCTGCAAGAACAGATGCGAAGGCTCCATTCCGAATCCAAGTCCGAGGGCTACAGAGAAGCAAAATCGTGGAGCATAGCGTCCCGGAGTGTTCTCTCCATCCGGATCAAGCTCAAAGCCCATGAAGTTTCCGGCAGCTATTATGTCGTCCAATGGACGTATCACCTCCACATCCGTGTCGAAATACAGTCCACCATAATGATACATGATCCAGAAACGGGCATAGTCACTGACGAAGGCATACTTCTTCTGTCGGTAAGCCTCCGCAGTATATGGAATGGCATTGACGTCGAAATTGTCCTCATTCCATTCCTTTATTTCATAGTCCGGCAGATATTTTCTCCAGCTCGCTATGCACTCCTGCGCAAGCGGCGGCAATGGATTTCTGCCAAACCAGCAATAATGTATTATCTTAGGTATCATACTTTTATGTCGTTACGATATTATGTTGTCATGTCGTTCAGACGTTTCAAAGTCCGTCAAATACAGAATTCAACAAAACAACGAGACAACAAAACAACACAATATACAATATCATAGATGCAACCACACGCCATTAAGGTATCTGCGCCATACTGCAAGATGGGTGGTGGTATGGATTTCCTTGCATATTTTCAGACCGGTGTCGATAAGCGTCTGCCTTGCCATAGCTATGCTTTCAGGCTTGTCGTCAGGAGCTGATATGCAGAGAACACTGATCTTTCTGTCGCCGATCATCATGTTCTCCCTCGCCTTTACCGGGCTGTCAGGGTCACGAAGGATATGATATAGTGTCGGGGCATAGTTGCGGAACGACTCCATCATTTCCTCTTCGGTCTGCTCGTTGCCATGCTTCCTTTTCCTGCCAGCCACGAGACAGGCATTTGCTCTGCCAGCCGTGAGGAAATATCCGCAGAGCAGTCTGTCCCAGTTTGCGAAGAGCATCACTCCCTCTTTCTCAGTCCGCACCTCGCCGATGTTGGCATAATATGTGGTGGTGACAGTCTCTTCCTTCTGCGTCCGTGGGTAGAATACGTCCTCTTCGATATCTACATTGGTGATTGTCACATCGTAATCGGCAAAAGCCAGTTGCTTTTCCTTCGTGTAATCAGTTGTATTATCCAGCATGGAATCACCTGTTCCAGCCGTAGGAGTGAGGAAAGGACGGATGAAATTCCTTGCCCACGCTGCCTCCACATAGCCTTTGTTGTCATTCTCATAGCGGATGAGTGAATACACCATGCTGACTTCCTCCTTGCCATATTCGGCAAAAGCCTTGCTGAGACTCCGCTCTCCATTTCTGGAAAGCCATTTGCACATCTCCAGCCAGGATGTCTTTCCGGAAAGGAAATCCACCATTTCGAGCAGCTTATCCATGGCTCTGTCTGCCAGTCCGCATCCGTGGAGCGTGCCGATCATCATGTCTATGGCGCGGTCGCGCTCTGTAGGATTGCCAGCTTTGGCTATGTCTCCATTGACCATTCGGCTGACATGGAATGACCATATATTCGGGATGCTGAGCGTGAGCGAAGGGATTCCGCTGTCATCCAGTATGCTGAAGACGAGGCGCCGCTCGCCTCCAAACCTGACGAAGTAGCCTTTCCTGCCGGCAAACATGCCGTCCATGATCTTCACCACCTCGTTCATCTTGCCGCTCTTGGGATTATAGGCATAGTCGGAATACGGACGATCGAGCACCACCATGCGCTCATCATAGCTGTCATTGAGTTCGCGGAACGTTCTCATCTCCGTCTCGGGCACGGTCACGGGAACTGATTTCCTGCCATTATCATCTTCATATCTGAATCTGCGGAACAGGATTCCACCGTCAGGATAGTTCAGTTTGAGGAATTCGCGAAGCGCATTATATGTGGCAAGCACAAAGACATGACCTGAATAAAGCGGTGCTTTCACATCCTTGCCGTTACGCCTTTTGGTCACGGTAGTGTTGACAGGACAGAACACTTCGAGGATATTCTTCTCCTTCTCCATGCCACATGATATCATCTCGGCGAGCATTTTCTCCTGATGTGGCTTGCTGCGCACGACATACCAACGGAAGTCTGTCTCCCGTTCGTTATAGATAGCGTAGTATGTAGAAGGCGATTCTGTCATCATTCAGTTTGTTGTTCTTGCTTTAGCGAGAGTGATTCTACCGTTTTATTGTTTTACCCTCTTGCAGTTGCGAGCTGTCATTATCATTTCGTTCTTTCAGAAATCATAGAGTTCATTCTCTTACTTGCAGGCTTTTCTTTCAACTTACAAAAGTAACAAAAATATCCCAAATGACAAACCTTTCGGTCATTTTTTTCACTTCGCCCGCCATTCTTGCTCATTCCGTTGGTGGATTTCACGCATCATTAAGGTGGACAAAGAGACTGGGATGTCAGGTTTTGTATTGGTTGCATCACCCCCAAACCAACAATCAAAAGCCTGTAATCGGACAGGATGCAGTGCATAGACTGCATCTTTTCGATGATTTATGCAGTGTATATCAAAAAAAATGACTATATTTGCACCACAATTCTTAAAGGAGACACGACATGGACAAGAATGTAATAAAGCAGATTATACTTTGGCAACAGAGTTTTGTCAGCAAAGTGCAGCTACAAAGCAGGGACATCTGCCTGGAGGAAAATGCCAATTATGTATTGGTAGGCATCCGCCGTGCCGGCAAATCATACATGCTTTATCAGCACATCAAGCACCTGATATCCCAGGGGCATTCCGCAGAGGAAATCCTCTTTGTCAATTTCGAGGATGAAAGAATCACCGACATAAAGAAGGAAGAACTGTACCTCATACTGGAATCTTACCGCGAACTATATGCTCATCAGCCGATTATCTTTCTGGATGAAATACAGAATGTGGATGGATGGGAGCACTTCGCACGTCGATTGGCAGATGAGAAATACAGGGTTTTCATCACCGGAAGCAATGCCCACATGCTTAGCCGCGAGGTTTCTTCCACGCTTGGAGGCAGGTATCTGACAAAGGAAATATTCCCTTTCTCCTTCGGGGAATATCTGGAATTCCACGGATTGCACCTCAAGAGTTTCTGGGAACTCTCGCCTGAGAGGGCTGACGTGATAAGGCTTCTGTCTGATTATTTCTATTATGGCGGACTGCCGGAAGTGTTCAATATACAAGACAAGAAGTCATGGCTTCAGTCTCTATATCAGAAAATACTGTATTCCGACATCGTTGTCAGGAAAGGAGTGAAGAATGAGAGAAGTTTCCGCTTGCTTATCAGGAAATTAGCTGACAGCGTCATGCAGCCTACAGCCATCAAACGACTACAGAACATACTGCAGGGCGACGGCACGAAGATAGCGAGAGAGACCATAAACAATTATCTTGATTTCCTGCATGAGTCGTATCTGACGTTCAGCATCAGCTGCTTTACCGACTCATTATCCGAGCGCGAGACCATCAAGAAGCATTATTTCTATGACAACGGCATCCTCAATCTGTTCCTCTTCCAGCCGGAAACCAAGCTCCTGGAGAACATGGTGGCCATACATCTCCATCAGCAATATGGGGAAAACCTGTACTATTACAACAAGAATATGGAGGTGGATTTCTGCGTTCCTACAGAAGGACTGCTCATCCAGGCATCTTATCAGATGATGGATGAAGCGACTCTGAACCGTGAAGTCGGGGCCTTGCAGAAGGTAGGCAGATTCCTTCACCCGAAGAAGTGCATGATTGTCACTTACGACCAGGAAGATACCATTCCATCGGAAGACTTGGGACTGGACATTGAAGTGGTGCCATTATACAAGTTTCTCTTGACCACACAATAAGTAAACATCCATTTTAATACATAGTAAAGATTATCATGAAAGACAACAGAGACAGTATAGACTTTGGAAAGGAGCCTGTAGGCAGGATTTTCCGCAAGATGTTCCTCCCTACCCTCGTGGCTATGGTCACGATGGTGGTGCTCAATATCACGGACGGTGCATTCGTAGGCCACGGTGTAGGCAGTGATGCGCTTGCCGCTGTCAGCATCATCGCGCCGGTTTTCCTCTTCATTGCCGGCATCGGACTGATGTTCGGCATCGGCGGTTCGGTGGTGGCGAGCATCCATCTGTCGAAAGGCAAGGTGAAGGCAGCGAGGATAAATATCACGCAGTCGCTCATAGGCGGATTCATAGTGGGATGTATCCTGGGCGGACTGATAGTGGCATTCCAGCGCGAGACGTGCCTGCTGTTCGGTTCGAGCGAGAGACTTGTTCCTCTGGCCAAGAGCTACCTGGTATGGATTGCCTCCTTCATGCCGCTCTGCATAGTGAGCAATGTGGGAATGTTTATGGTGCGCCTCGACGGTTCGCCACGCATAGCCATGTATCTGAACATAACGGGTGCGGTGCTGAATATGCTGGGCGACGGTCTCCTTATCTATGGTCTTGACATCGACTTCGGCTTCTATCATCTGGTAGTTCCTACATTCGGACTTGCCGGTGCTGCCATAGCCACAAGCTTCAGCTATGCCCTGACGGGACTCTGCACCATCGGTTATCTGCTCTTCTTCAGCAAGACGCTCCATCTCTATCGCCTCAGAATGACGATGAAGAGCCTCAGACTCACGCTGAGAAACCTCGGTTACCAGATCAGAATCGGTGAAAGCGCGATGCTGGGCGAGATTGCCATCTCCGCACTTATCATCGTCGGCAACTATCAGTTTATCAAATATATGGGCGAAGACGGCGTTGCTGCTTTCAGCGTAGCCTGCTATATGACTCCTATCGCATTCATGTTTGGCAATGCCATCGTGCAGAGTTCCCAGCCGATCATCAGTTTTGCCCACGGCAGAAGGCACGAGAAGGACTTTGACCACACCGTGAGAATCAGGCAAGCCATGCGTATCGACATCACGACAGCGGTGCTATGCGGCATTGGCGGCACGCTGGTGATGCTCTTCGGTGCGGACATCCTGTCATCCATCTTCCTGCCTTCGGGATGCAAGGCATGGGAACTGTGCCTGGAAGGACTGCCGCTCTTCGGTTTCTCTTTCGCCTTCGTGGTGCTCAATCTCACCATGATAGGCTACTACCAGAGCACCGAACAGGCCTCTGCTGCCACCGTATTCACCCTTCTCCGCGGCTTTATCATCCTCATTCCGTCATTCATCCTGATGCCGTTATGGCTCGGAACGTCAGGTCTTTGGCTCTCACTTGCCTTCAGCGAAATGGCCACTTTCGTGATAATCTGCACCAATTACCTGATAAAGTGACGGTAAAAAAAAACTTGGTACGATTTGAGTGAAAAATGTACCATAATCAATATATGGCTGCAACCTCATCTTTTTGGATATTTTCTTCCCTCTCATCGGTCATATAGCCCGCTATACTCCCTCTTCGAGTGAAGAAAATATCTCAAGAATATGAGGCTCAAATCATACCAATTTATTTTTCACCGTCACTTAAAGGCGATTGTAACCAATTTGTAATGATATTCTTTCGTCTTTTTCACAGAATATTATTACTTTTGCACCACACAAATCTGATAAGTTATGAAAATTCTTGTTGTAGATGACGAGCAGGATATCTGTGAGATACTCCAGTATAACCTTGAGACAGAAGGATATGAAGTGGTGACTGCAAACTCTGCCGAGGAGGCGCTTGCTCTCCCCTTGACCGAATTTTCCCTCATCCTTCTCGACGTGATGATGGGCGAAATGTCCGGTTTCCAGATGGCGAGAAAGATGAAGGACAACCCGGAAACTGCCGATATTCCTATCATTTTCATCACTGCACTCGACAGTGAAGACAACACCGTGAAAGGGCTTAACATCGGTGCCGACGACTATATCGCCAAGCCGCTAATGATGAAAGAGGTGAAAGCGAGAGTGAAAGCCGTGCTCAGAAGAACTGCCTCCGCGACGAAACATGCCAAAGAGGTGGAGGAAAAAGAGAGCAATATCGTCAGATATGAGGGCATTATGCTCAACTTAGACTCCAAGACCGCAACGGTGGACGGGGACGAAGTGGCTCTCACCAAACTGGAATTTGAACTGCTTTCCCTCTTCCTCCGCAAGCCGAACAGGGTGTTCGGACGTGAAGACCTGCTGGAAAGATGCTGGCCACGCGACGTCTATGTGCAGGACCGCACGGTGGATGTCAACATCACCCGACTGAGAAAGAAGATAGGCGACTACGGAAAACTAATCAAAACCCGTGTAGGCTATGGCTACTGCTTTGAGAATTAAGTCGTTCCAGAAGAACCTCATGGCGAGCGTGGGCGGCGTGTTCCTGCTCTTCGCCGTATGCTTCAGCGTATATCAATACCAGAGAGAGAAGGAATACAAGATTGATATAATGCACTCGCGGCTGCAGATGTTCAACTATGAAATGATGCAGTCGCTGGGCGAAGACAGCCTTCTCAATCCCAAATGCTTCCATGATTACGTGGCAAGACATGAGGTGGAGGGGCTTCGCGTCACCATCATAGGCTCTGACGGACGCGTGCTGCTCGACAGTTATAATAATGATGTGAGCGCACTGGGCAACCATCTGCGGCGCACCGAGATACTTCAGGCGTTCAACCATGGCAGTGGCTACGACATAAAGCGCACGTCCGAATCCACACATGAGACGTATTTCTATTCCGCCACACGCTTCGGAAAGGTGGTGATACGTGCTGCAGTGCCTTATTCTGCCGAACTGACAGAGTCCCTTCAGGCTGACAACACATACATTTACTTTGCTATCGCCGTGACATTCCTCCTCGGCGGCGTGCTGTATCTCAGCACGAGGCGCGTGAGCCGACACATAGAGTATCTGCGGGAGTTTGCCGTCAAGGCGGAAAAAGGTGAGGAACTCGACCACGAACTGGAACGCAAACTGCCTGATGACGAACTGGGAGACATCAGCCACACAATCATCATGCTCTACTGGAAGCTGCGTCATTCGGAGGAAGACAAGGTGCGCATCAAGCGACAGCTCACGCAGAATGCCGCTCATGAATTGAAAACGCCGGCGGCAAGCATTCATGGATACCTCGAAAGCATACTCGACAATCCGGACATGGACCCGGAAAAGCGACAGCACTTTCTGGAAAGATGCTACGCACAGAGCGAGAGAATGACCAAACTGCTGCTCGACATGAGCGCTCTCACAAAGCTCGACGAGATGGAGGACGCTCCCGGCGCTGAGAGAAGGGACTTCAGGAAGGTCAACGTGGCAAACATAATACGCAACACTCTCGATGACACCGCACTGCAACTGCAGGAGAAAGGCATGGAGCCTGTGCTCAATCTGCCTGACGACCTCCATGTCATCGGCGACCAAAGCCTGATATACAGTATCTTCCGAAACCTCATAGACAATGCCATCGCCTACGCTGGCGGCGCCACAAAACTGGCAATTTCCTGCCACGAGGCTAAGGTAAACGGCAAGGATTTCTATGAGTTCACTGTCAGCGACAATGGTCAAGGCGTCGAGACAATCCACCAACAGCGCATCTTCGAACGCTTCTATCGCATTGACAAGGGCAGAAGCCGCAAGCTTGGCGGCACGGGATTAGGGCTCGCCATCGTGAAGAATGCCGTCGCTGCGCATGGTGGCACCACCAATGCAGAGACCACTCCAGGCGGTGGTCTGACCGTAAGATTCACTCTGGAGAAGCCTGTTGACGGGAAAGGATGAGGACTACTGGAGCGCAGCAATCACATTGATTCCACGTCAACAGATAAAGATGTTCATGCAAGAAGATATGGCTTGTAGGTAGCGGACGGCTCTGTCAGGGCGGGATTACTGAGCCAAAAGTGTTCGATTTTTCCGATAACAGAAAACGTCTGCAAAGTTTCTTTGTAACCACCTGATTATAAACACATTGCAAAAGTATAGTTTTTACCGTGTAATATCTATGCTTTTACCCTCCAATATCTATGCTTTTACGTTGCAATATCTATGCTTTTGCAACGTGAAAGCATAGATATCGTTTTATGATAGCATTCCTTTCCCCTTTTTGTTCCTTTTTTCCTTGCTCCATAAGTAGGGAGAAATATTATAAAAGCACATTCCCTCCTTCAGGATAAAGCTTAGTCCGAAGGAGGGAATGATTTATTTATCCGATGTGAGTTTACTGAAATCAGTTAGCCCACGGGATTTGTTTCTTGATTGGATTATACCATCTTGAAGCCGTGATCCATAATCGTCTTGTATATCTTGTCGATGTGATCCTGGTCTCTTGTCTCAAGAGTGACACGGAGAATACAGCTGTTTACTGCAACGGAAGCGGTGGTGCGGTCATGATATACGCCTACGATGTTAGCTCCGAGGTCAGCCACGAGCTTGGCAATCTGCAGCAACTGGCCTGGACGGTCGCTGATCTCGAATGAGATAGTGCACTGACGACCGTTCTTTATCAGACCACGGTTGATGATGCGGTTGAGACTTGTCACATCGACATTACCACCGCTGACTACGCAAACGGTCTTCTTGCCTTCAAGTTCAAGGTCGCGGAACATAGCGGCTGCTACGGAGACGGCACCTGCACCCTCAGCAATAAGCTTGTGACGCTCAAGAAGGAAGAGGATTGCAGCGCAGATTTCATCCTCGGAAACGGTAACGAGCTGATCGACATAAGCATTCACCAGCTGGAAAGTATTCTCGCCCGGCTGCTTTACAGCGATACCGTCAGCGATAGTGGAAACAGATGGAAGACACTCTATCTTGCCGTCATTGACGCTCTGCACCATGCTTGCAGCGCCGGCAGCCTGCACACCGATGATCTTGATGCCTGGCTTCAGACACTTTGCAGCGAATGCCACACCACTGATAAGGCCACCGCCTCCGATTGGAACAATGATGACATCAGTAGAAGGAAGGTCATTCAGAATCTCCAGGCCGATAGTTCCCTGGCCTGCGATAACCTGAAGATTATCAAATGGATGAACGAAAGTCTGCTTGCGCTCCTCGGTCAGTTCCATCGCTCTGCGGTAAGCATCATCATATACACCTGGCACAAGGCAGATCTCAGCTCCATAGCTACGGGTGGCCTCTACCTTGGAGATTGGTGCGCCCTGTGGCAGACAGATGGTGCTCTTGATGCCCATACGCTGGGAAGCAAGTGCAACGCCCTGTGCGTGGTTGCCTGCAGAACAAGCGATCACACCGCGTGCCTTCTCTTCATCAGAGAGCTGGGA
The DNA here is from genome assembly GCA_934256705.1 of uncultured Prevotella sp. Lineage (GTDB taxonomy): Bacteria > Bacteroidota > Bacteroidia > Bacteroidales > Bacteroidaceae > Prevotella. The sequence continues at coordinate 28,182 of CAKQPF010000032.1, read as the reverse complement.
AATCATATAACTCGAACCTCTGACCTTGAACGAACCGGTAACCTGAAGGTTTTCAGGCTTGATGTAAATGTCACAGTCCTTCTTCATCAGAGGAGAAGCGATGATATCAGTTTTTCTGATAATGTCCTTTAGCACAAACGCTGCACTATAGACTTCTTTGATGTCAAGTTTTTCCATATGTTTTTCATTTTCTTTTTTGGTGATGCAAAGGTAGGCATTTATAACGAAGAAAAGAAGAATAATCGCGGGAATTTGCATTTTTTATACTTTAATTACGCAAAAATCGCATCTGCACATTCTATTATCATAGTTTTATTTGCGTAAAACAAAAAATCTCATTATTTTTGTATCTGCAAAAAAGAGTACAAATAATGAGAAGGAAAGAATATTTTGAATTCAAGCAATTTACGGTTCATCAATGCAACGCTGCAATGAAAGTGGGAACCGACGGCGCACTGCTCGGGTCGCTGGCTGAGGGAGGAAAGAGGATATTGGATATTGGAACGGGCACTGGTCTGCTGTCATTGATGATGGCGCAGCGATGTCCTTATGCTGAAATCACAGCGATAGACATTGATGAAAACGCCATCATGGATGCCAAAAGGAACTTTGCCGAGTCGCCTTTCGCCAAGCAGATACAGCTGATTCACACGCCTTTCCATGACTTTGTAGCAGGACGTCTGGACAAGAAAACTGATTTCCAGCCTTTTGACTGCATCATCTGCAATCCGCCATATTTCGACGAGAGCCTCGAAAGTAAGGACGAAAGCCGCACAAGAGCACGCCATACTTCCAGCCTGCCATTCCGCGAACTCATTAGCGGTGCTTACGAACTGCTGGATGACGAGGGTGTCTTCTCCGTATGCATACCGCCTGAAGTGCTCAGCAAATTCTCAGCAGAATGCCTCATCAAGGGTTTCTGCCTGAAATATTCCTATGCTGTCAAGAGCGTTCCCCGCAAACTTGACCCTAAGCGTTATGTCCTCGTATATAAGAAAGGCAGGATTGTCGAGCCGCAGGAATTTACCTTTTGCCTTCAGAATGCTGACGGATCGCGCTCGGATTGGTACTCGGAACTGATGAAGGATTTCTACCTCTAAAGCTTCATCATCTGATTCTGCAGGAATTGAAACATACACAAAAAGCCTCTCCACTATCAGAAGTGGAGAGGCTTTTTGTGTATGTCCTGGTCTTGTTGCTTAGTTGTTATATAGGGTGTCCAGTTCTGTGTTCCTATTTTTAGTATCAAAAACAGTATAATAACCATCTAAGCCATTGATAATCATTCACTAAGTAAACTATAATCTTGTGCGAATCTACATCAGTTTTTTTGATAGCAAAAATTGCCTTGCATTTTGCACTTAGTTTATTGATTCTTAATACTTTAAGTTGCTAAAACGTAATCAAAAACTAGAACATGGAACTGGACACCCTAGTTGTTATATAACGCTTTGTGCAATGCCGACGATTCTGCAGTCGGCTAACACATTCTCGTTTCCGCTTTTTAGAGGAGTCGGAGGAAATACTGATGCACGAAAGTGCTGTCGTTCAGCTCTGGATGGAAAGCGGTGACAAGCATATTGTCCTGTCTTGCAGCTACGATATTGCCATCCACTTTGGAGAGGATTTCCACGCCTTCACCCACCTTTTCTATATAAGGAGCACGTATAAAGGTCATCGGAATCTCCCTGCCGCCAAACATTCCATTGGTCAGAAAACTGCCAAGTTGTCTGCCATAAGCATTTCTCTTGGCAGTGATATTCATCACATTGAGATGCTCACTGTCGAGCATTATCAGTCCGGCACAGGTGCCGAAGACTGCAAGACCGCCACTGATGGCTTCCTTCACGGCATCCCAAAGGTTGAGGTCATGGAGCAATCGGGTCATGGTAGTGCTCTCGCCACCAGGGATGATGAGTCCTTTCTTCTCGATTTTCTCGTCAGAGATGAAAGCGTCCCAGTCATTTCTGTTGCGTATCTGCACTGTGTCCACTCCTATTGACTGGAGCATTTTCTCATGCTCCGCAAAGGCTCCCTGCAATGCTAATATGGCTATGCGTGTCATTTACTTACCTCTTTCAGCCATTAACAACTGGATTTCACTCTCATTGATGCCCACCATTGCCTCGCCGAGGTCCTCGCTCAATTCTGCAAGAATCTTAGGCTGGTCATAGTTTGTCACTGCCTTCACGATGGCCTGAGCGCGCTTTTCCGGGTTACCGCTCTTGAAGATACCGCTGCCTACGAAGACACCTTCTGCACCAAGCTGCATCATCAGTGCGGCATCAGCAGGAGTTGCTACGCCACCAGCTGCGAAATTGACTACCGGAAGCTTACCGTTGTCATGCACATACTCCACGAGTTCGTATGGCACACGAAGCTGCTTTGCTGCCTCATAGAGCTCATCACGGTTGAGAGAAGTAAGGCGGCGCATCTCGCTCTGCATCATTCTCATGTGGCGAACAGCCTGGATTACGTCACCAGTTCCTGGTTCACCCTTCGTACGAATCATGGTAGCGCCCTCATTGATACGGCGAAGAGCCTCGCCGAGATCCTTTGCTCCGCAAACGAAAGGCACCTTAAACTCGCGCTTGTTGATGTGATATACGTCATCAGCAGGTGACAATACCTCACTCTCGTCTATATAGTCTATCTCAATAGCCTCAAGTATCTGAGCCTCAACGAAGTGACCGATGCGCACCTTTGCCATCACTGGGATGCTGACAGTTTCCTGAATGCCCTTTATCATCTTAGGGTCGCTCATGCGGCTAACGCCACCAGCAGCACGGATGTCAGCAGGAATACGCTCCAAAGCCATTACTGCACATGCACCGGCAGCCTCTGCTATGCGTGCCTGCTCTGGTGTTGTAACGTCCATTATCACTCCGCCCTTCAGCATCTGGGCAAGATTACGATTGAGAATAACTCTTTCTTCCATTGTCGATATATATTTTATTGGTTTTTAATTTCTGCGACAAAGGTCTGAATTAAAAACGGTATCGGCAAAAGGATATTCCACTTTTGGAAAATAATATTCCTATTATGACAAAGCAACCATCTCTTTATATGTAGAAAAACAGCTACATCTGCTGCTTCATGTAGCGCAGTATTGACTTGAGGTCTTCTGCGTTTTTCCATTTCAGTTTCTTTTCCTTGACGTAAGACTTCAGCCTTTTCGCCTGGTCTTTGCTCAGGATTGACTCACAGTCCTTTTGACTTGCGCGGCATGACTGCTCACCTATTACAAGATAATATGTATGCTTTAGCGGCAGTATCTGACCGTCGGAACGCTTCGCTCTCAATTCTTCATAAGACTCATTAAACTCTCCCGGCATGTGGATATTCCTGTAATTGAGGTGTCCATTCCAGTTTGCACGCATAGAGACATCGGAGTTATTACGGGCATAACTGGCAAGTCCCTGCATATAACCATTGTCTATCAACTCGAAATCCACATACTCATAGTCCATCAGCATGATTCCTTCTTCTGCCCAAACCTGACGCATCGGCTTGCCTTCCACAAAGCGATATACGACATTGTTTATCACTATCCCATTGACATTCGGGAAGATTACCTGAGCGATATTGCCGTTTTCATCAATACATTGCAGCTTCTCAGAGCGGAGATGGATATTCAATCTGGCACGGCTTACCGTGTCCTTGGCAAGCAATATCGTTCCTTTGGAAAAGTCTTCTATAAGGTATGGCCAGTTGGATGTCGGTTCATAGGTTGCTTTCGGATTGCTTTGAGCGCATGAAGGCAATGCTATGACAGACAGAAAAAGGCACACGAGGAGGGCGAAATACTTGGTTTGTTTCATTATTATTCGTGGTTTGAAATGTTGTCTGTGATGACTTTGGGTGATTTCTTCAATAAAATCGAGTGGCAATCGGGAGGGCATTGAGCGGTGTGATTGGCCATATCTGGCGATTTCATGCATAGTCTTACTGAGCATTATCTTCCGTCTTTGCTTTAGATGATGCCTTGCGATAGTCTGAAGGAGATTGACCTCTCTGCTGTCGGAAGAACTTGCAGAACTGCGCCTGCGAAGAGAATCCGAGGCGATCTGATAGTTCCTGGACGGTGAAACCGGAAGTATTGAGCAGCAGAAGGGCCTCATTCATCAGGTAATCACTGATGATTTGCTTCGGTGATTTCCCAATATTCTTGTCTGTAATCAGCGAAAGGTAACGCTGGGTGATAGCAAGTTTGTCTGCATAAAAGGCGACATCATGCGCCTCCCGATAATGATCGGCGATGAGAGACATGAACTTGTTGTAGAGTTCAGCGGAGCGATAGGCGTGTCCTTCCTCAGGAACTGTATAGACCAACTGGGCATGTATGAAGGCATGAGCATTGCTTATGGCTTCCTCTATCTCGTCTCCGAAAGCAAGACGGGTGGCTATCGCAGTGGAGAGGGCACCGCCTACACCATGTCGTTGCCATCCTTCCGTGTTGCGGGAACTGAAGAATTTATGACCTTTATCAGAATAAAGCAAGGCAGAAAGCATACCATCCACGTGCTTGCCGCCACGCAACAGGACGGCTTTTGCGCCCATATCAGTGAGCTCTTGCGCCGCTTTCAGCATCTCATCATCTGCATTCACGGGATGATGAAGAAGATATTCCGCCTCGATACACTTGAGAACGAGGATTGATGTCTCAGGGATTATGTGGCGTTTTATCCGTTCCACGGCTTCAATAGTGCAGAGAAGAGTGCCGTCTGACGACATTATTCCCGGGTCGCAGACGATGTTTCGGCAGGCTACAATCTCGTCTCGCAATGGTTTTATCAGTTCAGCATTGCGGAGAAGTCCCACTTTCACCGCCTTGGGATGCACGTCTTCGATGATTGCTTTCACCTGACTCACGATGAGTTCTTCCGGCAAATCATGGATATTATGAATGCCTTGACTGTTCTGCACCGTCACAGACGTAATGGCAGTAAGCGCATATCCCCCCATTGCAGATATGGTCTTGATGTCAGACTGGATACCTGCCTTGCCGGTACTGTCGGATCCTGTGATGCTTAAGACGGGGATGTTAGCCATTGGGAGCGGAGATTGCCCAACCAAGGACGGTTGGGAATTGGGGATTATTGGGGAGTATTTGGGGCGTTAGCGTAAGGTTGCTGGGGCGATGCCGGGAGGCCATTTGAGCGTTATCTCAATGAGATCTGGTAGCCGAGCCATGCAGCCGCGAGTCCGAAAACGAGGCTTATGCCTATATATAATAAGGAGAGAGCGAGCTGATTGCCACGCATCAACATCAGGCTCTCATTCATAAAGGTGGAGAATGTGGTAAATCCTCCGCAGAAACCTGTCATGAAAAGGAGCCTGATATGCTCGTTTCCTGGCGATAAACGGGTAAGAAATCCGAGCACGAAGCATCCCAATATGTTGGCGATTAGCGTACCTAAAGGGAACTGCCAGTTAAAGTATATGCTCAGAACCCAGCGACATACGCCTCCAAGTCCTGAGCCTATGAATACTGAAATCAGTGAGATAATATTCATTCCACTGTCTTTTTAGATTGTAATTACTATGTGGAAGACAACCATTAGAACTGCTCAAGGATGGCAATCACTATATGGAAGGCAACCATTAGAACTGCTCAAGGATGGCAATACGCTTGGCAGTGTCGGGGTGAGTGGAGAAAAGTCCGGAGAAGAAACTCATCATTCCGCTTGTAAGAGCTTGGGGATGGATGATGTAAAGCTGGGCTATATCATCGCGATCCACATTCTGCAAGCCTGGATCACCGCTGATTTTGCGTAGCGCAGACGCAAGGGCAAGAGGGTTGCCACATAGTTCTGCTCCACCGGCATCTGCCATATATTCACGCTTTCTGGAAATGGCGAATCGGGTAACGATGGTGAAGAAGTAGCCGACAAAGCAGATTACGGTGGCAATAGCGAGCACTGCAATTATGCCAGCTCCATTGCTTTTGCCTTCACGGTCACGGCTGCTGGACATCGAACCGTAGACAAAACTGCGGTAAAGCATATTCACCACGATGGAAGTAAGGGTGGAAATTATGCCAACGAAGATGATGCTCGTGATGAGAAGGCGCGTGTCGTGGTTGCGGATATGAGTGAGTTCATGCCCTATAACGCCAGCAAGTTCGTCGTCATTGAGCAGTTCAAGGAGTCCGGTAGTTACGGTAACGGTGTATGACTTCTTGTCTATTCCAGATGCGAAGGCATTGAGTTGGGAATCATCTACCACGTTGATTTTCGGCATATCCATGCCGCAAGCCATTGTAAGGTTCTCTACGATGTTGTAAACCCTTGGGTTTTCCCTTCTTTCGAGCGTTCTTGCGCCTGTGGCAGCCTTGACCATAGAGGAATTAGCGAAGTAAGCTATGAGGAACCATAGCCCTACTCCACCCACAACCCATGGCATTGCCTGGATGAAAGCATAGTTTACAGCTTCCTTATCCATCCAATGGGCAGGCTCACCGTATGCATTATAGTCTGTATTTCCTAAGTAATTGAGTGCTGCAATGAAAGCCCAGACCATAGCGAGGAGTATCATTGGGAATGCGATAAGCAGGATAACGCTCATCATATTGTTCCTCGAAATCTGGGTTTGCATACCTACGTATCTCATTTGGCTTTGCTTTTGGGATAATTGATCTTGGGATAATCCGCCGGTAACGCGGCGGACACAGTGGCTATCCTTGTGAGTGAAAAGTGAAAAGTGAAGAGTGAAAGGTGAAAAATCGCGCTGACGCGGTTGCGACATCCTTGCTTTTATCCGCCGGTAACGCTGGCAATGCAGATGCAGAAGGCTGGGAATATCCGCCGGTAACGCGGCGGACACAGTGGCGGGAAGGCGGAATTACCCTAATTAGGCAATGTTAGAACTTGACTTCAGGAGCCTTGTCGTATATGGCGCGCTCTTCTCTTGGAATCTCAAACATCGGCTCTTTGTGGAAACCGAACATGCCAGCGATGAGATTAGCCGGGAAAGTCTGTACGGCATTGTTAAGCTCTTTGGTGGCAGAATTGAAGAAACGTCGGGTAGCAGCGAGCTTGTTCTCGATGTCAGAGAGCTCACCTTGCAGCTGAAGGAAGTTCTGATTAGCCTTCAGATCAGGATAAGCTTCAACGGAAACCTTGAGTCCAGCGAGAGCAGAAGAGAGGGCATTCTCAGCCTGAATCTTATCATTTATGCCTGTGGCACTCATTGCAGCGGTTCTTGCAGCAGTGACTCTTTCGAGGAGTTCACGCTCATGAGTGGCGTAACCTTTAACAGTAGATACGAGCTGAGGGATGAGATCATATCGCTGTTTCAACTGAACGTCGATGTTAGCGAACGCATTCTCACGGTTGTTGCGCAGTTTTACGAGGTTGTTATACATGCTGATGAGCAGAAGAACCACAACGACAGCAACGATGATGACTATAAGAGTAGTTGACATAATTCAGAAATGTTAGAGGGTTTATGATAATATTATCTGACGATTAGTTTGCAATGACGCGATGAAACGTGCACTTTCACTGACAGGGAGGACGGGGTTCACTGACAGAGAGAACGGCTTTCACGGAAAGAAAGGACGGCTTCGGATGCGAAAAAGGCAAGCTATCAGCGTATGAAATCAATGCTTTAATATCACTAACGGGCACAATGTTATTAGAAAATAGTTTCTGATAGCATTGTACCCGCAGTTCAATAATCTGATGACGATTTCGTCAAACCGTCACGAAAGTCCTTGGCTTACTTAGCTGGAGCGGCAGGAGTCTCTGCAGCAGGAGCAGCTTCCTTGCTCTGATCAGCAGCAGGAGCGGCAGGAGCAGCAGCGTCTTTCTTAGCGTCAGCGGCAGGAGCAGCCTGCTGAGTAGCGCCGAATCCCTGAACGTTGTTAGGGTTAGTGGAGCTCTGTTCAGTAGCAGCCTTCTCGATAACGCTTGCGTCAGCGTGAGTGGTAGGAGCGACATAAGCACATACGATGCTGATGATTACCATAGCGGCAGCGAGGCCCCAAGTGGTCTTCTCGATGAAGTTAGTGGTCTGGCGCACGCCGAAAGATGAGTTGGCACCACTGAAAGCGCTGGCGAGACCGCCACCCTTAGACTCCTGGATGAGTACGATACCGATCATACAGAAAGAAGCCAGGACGATTAAAATTACGAATAAAGTGTACATCTTTTTTCTTTTTGTTTATTTATTGTATTGTTATTTTTTTGTCAAAGAATAGCTTTCGCAATCTGATAGTTTATTTATCAAAAAGCGTACCAAGAACAACTGCTTACCTTCTTTTGGAACTTCTGTCATTGAGGATAAGTTTTTCGAGGAAGCGCATTTGGTCTGCAAAGTAAGCATTTTTTTTTGGATAATTCAAATTTAAACGCTTAATTATTTCTAATGCCTTGGAATATTTGCCTTGTTTTATGTAAATTCCGGCTAAAGTCTCAGTAAAATACTCTTCTTCCTGCACTTTTTCGCCCTCGCTGTTAGTATCTTCCAACTGCGGAACGAATTCAGGATTATCCTTCAAAGTCAGTTTTCCACCATCGTCATTGATGAACTTGTCGATGAGCTGCATACCGCTCATCGCCGTTGATGGATTTGTTTCTTTGTTCGTTTCCGAGGCATTGCTGTCAGCAATGGCGACGTCTTCATCCTGATTATCGTCCTCATCCTCAAAGTCAGTGGCAAGAAGATATGAGACGTAATCGACGGTAGCGTCGGCGGCAGTGGGCTTTCGCTTCGTCTTTTTCTTGTCTTTCAGCTCGGTATCTGAAGAGTTTTCCTCCTGTTCGGCAGGTATAGACGAGAGGAATGAGTCGATAAGCGTGACGGTTCGGTTGCCTTCCCTTACCTTTGCCGCCGGGCGTTTGAGTTTATAGTGTGCCGCTTCGACGAGGTTGAAGATAACCCTTCTGTCTGTGATATAGACAGCCGCACGGCGCAACTCTTCGTCGAAGGTCGGGTCGTGAAGGAGATAAAGATTACGGAGCATCAATAGGCGAGCGGGCTGATAGTATGGATATAGAGCCACGAGGCTTCGCAAGTCGTATAGAGTCTCCTTGTTCAGTTTCTCCGGATGTTGTATCAGATCAGGCAGATTCACTTACTGTAGAACTTTTTCTTAAATCTTTTGTTAGTGATATGTTAAAATTATTTACCAGTTAGCCACGGTAGCATTGAAGATCTGGTCACAGATATTCTTGCACATCTGTGTGACAAGTTCTTCCTGAACCGAAGCCAAACTCTTCGAAGTATCGTAAGTAGCGGTGGCAGTAAACTGTCTTTCGAAGTCCTCCTTATGGTTCTTCGAATTGGTGAAGCGCACGTTTACGGTGATGGAAAGCTCGGTCTGTGCGGAGTAGCCATCGGCAGCCACTGACTTGTTACGTTGCTGATACTGTGTGATTTCGCCCTCCACCTTGAGGTCTCCGTTACGTTTCACCTGACTAAGTCTGGTCTGGCTGGCATAGAGGTCCTTAAGAGTATTGTTGAAGAGCGGTCCCATCGGTCCCCATACGTATGATGACCGGATAGGGAAATCCGCGATCTGTATGGTCTTGGTCTGCGTATAGTCGATGCTTGCGCCATTGAATTTATACGAGACAGAGCAGGCTGCAAAGCACGTAAGGGCAAGGACGAGACAGGACATCACGCACGCGCGATATATATAATAAGGTGTATTAGTCTTCATTGATGCCATATTGCTTTATTTGTCTGTAGAGCGTGCGGTCTGAAATACCGAGTTCGGCAGCCGCTTTCTTTCGGTTTCCTCCGTTGCGTTCAAGTGCTTTGACGAGCAGATTCTTCTTGAGGTCGTCATATTTGAGGTTTTCCGGTTCCTTGATTTCCTCGGCTTCAGCATAGTCGAGCTGTCTGTGCATCGGAGAAATCATGTGGGTTTGCACGTCATTGACTCCCTCTATGTAGTCCTGATGTATGTTAGGATAAGCATTCGGGGAAGCAGTGACCTGGGGAGCAGCATCGAGTTTGCCTCTGAGACTGTTGACTTCACGTCGAAGGTCATTGACATTGCCACGCAATTCATATAGAATCTTGTAGAGAAGTTCGCGCTCGCTCTCGAAACTACCGCCCGAAGCGGAGCGAATGGTGGCAAGTTCGGTGCTCTCTTCATCGACAGGTATGTACTGCGCAAGGACGTTTTCATCAATCATTCGCTCAGGGCAGAGCACAGACATCTGCTCGGTAAGGTTCTTCAACTGTCTGATATTACCCGGCCATTTGTATTTCTTGAGCATCTGCTTGGCGCCCTCAGTCAGTTCGATGCGAGGCAGATGATACCTGTCAGCCATCTCCATAGCGAAGAGGCGGAACAGGAGAATGACGTCATCTCCACGGTCACGCAGTGCCGGAAGCTTGATAGGAATGGTGTTGAGACGATAGTAGAGGTCCTCGCGGAAACGTCCTTCGGTGATAGCCTTGCGTACATTGACATTCGTAGCCGCCACTATTCTGACGTTGGTCTTTCGCACCGCCTGTCCGCCCACGCGGATATACTCGCCCGTCTCAAGCACACGAAGCAGTCTGGCCTGAGTGGCGAGAGGCAGTTCGCCCACCTCATCGAGGAAGATAGTGCCGCCGTCAGCCACTCCGAAGTAGCCGTCGCTCTCTCCGATGGCACCCGTAAACGAGCCTTTCTCATGTCCGAAGAGCTCAGAATCGATGGTTCCTTCAGGAATACTGCCACAGTTGATGGCGAGATACTTGTTTCTGCTACGTGGTGAGAGATCGTGTATGAGGCGAGGAATTATCTCCTTACCCACACCGCTCTCGCCCTCGATGAGCACAGAGAGGTCAGTGGAAGCCACCTGACAGGCGACGTCCAAAGCGCGATTGAGGGCTTTGCAGTTGCCCACAATCTTATACCTTCTCTTTATGTCTTGAAGTTTTTCTATCTCCATGATTAGAATTACTCTCCTTTCTTCTCGAAATCCAATTTCTTTCTTACGGCAAATCGAGCCTTCTCTCCATCCTCTTTCCTCTCGTGATACATCTTCGGAAGTGGATTCTGCACAGACAAATCATAGTGGAAACGATTTCTGAAAGTATCGACAGCGAGGTAAAGCGCCTTGCGGAAAGCGCTTTCGTCAATTATGCCTTGCCCAGCCATATCGTAGCAAGGGCAGTGCATTGGCAGTGCGGTGATGAGAGGCAGACCAGTCACATACATACATCCGATTTCCTCAAAGAGTTCGTCAAACGGCACAAGAGCCTGTCCGAGATTCATGGCGAGGACGCCATCGAAATGCGCAAACTCACCTGACTCGAAGAATTCCTTCGCCTTATACGGTCCGAAAGCCTGCTTGCCGCTGTTTACCAGTTGGCTGATCGCCGGAGCGATAGCGCGTATCTCAGCCGACGATTCGTCGCCGGTGATGTGTTCATTCAATGCAAGAATGGCGATACGAGGATTGTCTATGCGCAGCTCACGGTGCATGGCACGGAAGAAAATGCCAGCGCAGTCAGCCACACTCTCCGTAGTAAGCGAAGCATCCGTAGCGGCATCATCGACATCCCCGAGCACGCAGGCGACGTGCATATACTCATTTCTCATCACGCGGAGAGGGGTAATGTCATTGAGAGTCAAAGCCGGCTTCTCGCCTTCAGGCGCATTCTCGCGCGCTTCTTCAGCCATAGCGCGGAGATAATCGACCACCTGGAGGACATCATCATCATTAGATGGCGCCATAACGAGGACGTCGAAGAGTCCGCGAGCGTAGTCGTGCATTGCGCAGTCGATAGCCTGTCTGGATGCCATACCCATCTCTTCGGTGATCTTTCCGAATTCCACTCTGAGGTCGTCCCTTACGCAAGTGACGAAATTCAGCGCGTCATCCTTAGCCTGTTCAGCATCACTGATGAAATTGAAGCTGCACTTTATCTGCAAAGCCTTCGCCTGAAACTCCACCGCTCTGCGTGATCCGTAGATAATAGGAGTCATCAGCTCCAGCATCTCCGCTTCGGCAAAAGAACGTAATATGAGTTCGTAGCCCACGCCATTCATGTCGCCGTGGGTTATCGCCACTCTGATTTTTCTGTTTATATTTTGCATTTTCTTTGTTTTCTTCTTAAAATACCACTTGTCCCTTACTGTCTGCCGGTCAGGCCAAAACACCTTCGGATAAAGGCAAGCAACTATATGCTACGCTGCTTCATTCACCTTTTCACCCATCGGCATTGCCATTTCCGGCACAAGGCATCAAGCATCCTTACATCCCGGCATTCTTCTTCGACGTACTGAGCAAGCCGCAAGCGGCAAAGATGTCCTGACCTCTTGAGGCTCGGATGGTGGTGAATATTCCGTGATTGGTGAGGTAATCCCTTAGCGTCTCCATCTTTTTCTCGTCACTGGTGTGCAGCGGCACGTCTGGAATCTGATGGAAGCGTATGAGATTGATTCTGCAGTCGAGCCCGTGGAGCAGTCTGACTATCTCCTTGGCATGGGTCATCGAGTCATTGAGACCATCAAAGACGATGTATTCGAATGAGAGTCTGCGCTGGTGGGAGAAGTCATATTGACGAAGCAGTTCAACCACCTCCTCTATTCCCATGCCGCGCTGTGCAGGCATCAGCATCGCTCTCTGCTCCGGAATAGGCGAATGCAGACTGATAGCCACATGGCATTCGCTCTCGTCGAGGAACCGCTTGAGCTTGTTTCTCACGCCGACACTGCTGACGGTGATGCGCTTCGGACTCCATGCATAGCCCCATTCCGAGGTGAGGGCTTCAGTGGCACGGAGTACATTGTCGAGATTATCCATCGGTTCGCCCTGCCCCATGAAGACGATATTGGTGAGCCTTTCAGCTTCGGGTAGCGAGTATATCTGATTGAGGATATCGGCTGCGGTGAGCGAGCCCTCGAAGCCTTGCTTGCCGGTCTGGCAGAAGAGGCAGTTCATCTTGCAGCCCACCTGACAAGAGACGCACAGCGTAGCGCGGTCTTTGTCGGGGATAAAGACTGTCTCCACAAACTTTCCTGACGCTGTCGGGAACAGATATTTGATGGTGCCATCGACGGAATACTGCGCATCGAGCGGCTCCATGACGCCTATGCAGTATGTTTCGGCGAGCTTCTCGCGGTTTGCCTTGGAGATGTTCGTCATGCCATCGATCGTTTTCACCCGACTGGAATATATCCACTTCGCCATCTGTCCGCCGGTGAAGGCAGGCATTCCGAGAGATTTGGCGACCTCTTTGAGTTCGGCGAGAGTCATTCCGAGTAGTGGAGTCTTCATCTTTTCAGTTTATTATTTTATTCATTCCGCTTTGCCTTCGCCGGGCTTTGGGGTTGTTATAAAATATCAATAAACAAAAACAGACAAAAATAGAGAGACGTGTTTTTATTTATTTTTCTCTATTGATATTTTATTCTTCGCAGCTTATGGCATTCTTATACAGCGGGTTGACATGTAATTTCCAATTCAGACTGCAAAGTTACGATTTTTTTGTCAATTTTCCAAGGCGGCAAGGGGATTTTTATCGTTTCATCACCTTATTTATATCATTTACGCACACGAACCGCCCCTAAACCTTATATCACAATTTCCAATCAGAAAATACATAATTGATGGATTGCGCAATTATGCCATCATTTTTAACACGCTGAGTAAAGAATTTGAAAACGCAAAAATATTCCACGGAAATATGCCACGGATTCCGCTTTTCGCAACACACTGACAGACAGCGACATCCGGATTTACAGAAAGAAAAAGCGCTGAAATCGGAAGGCAAAAGCTATATTTTCGGCTTGCAAAAGCTTAGTTTTCAGGGCGTAAAAGCATAGATATTGCAACGCGAAAGCATAGATATTACCTCCCAATAACTAAGCTTTCACTCCCGACTTGCCAAAACATGAGGAAAACACACCGCAATCCTGCCGTTTCGCTTTCATTTTTCCGAGGTTGGCAGAGCACTTTTCCGATTTCCGTTTTAACACCACACAACACTATTTAACACCACCATTCCCATGAGTGGAAACATATCACCCTACCCTAAAAACCGAAGAAAAACTGCGTTTTCCCTATCGTATATAAAAAAAATTACGTAACTTTGTCGTCAAATTATATAATAACCCCTTTTTATGAAGCAGAAAATAGACATCTTCCTCCCAGCCGAAAGCATTGCGGACATCATGCCGATGCTGGACAGACTCAGCAAGGAGAGGATGACAAACAGCATATTCGTGATTTCTTCCACAGATGAAGAGGCAATGGAAAACATACCAGCCAACGTAAAAACCATCAAGGCTGACAGACTCACTTCCACCGAAACCATCAGAAAAATCAGCGAGGCGGCAACGGCAGACTATGTGCTTATCTCACAGAAGACTACGCCCGTCAAACTCGGTACGCTCGCACTCGACCGCATGGCAAGCGTGGCTGACGACACGGATTGCGTCATGCTCTTTGCCGACCACTACTCCATCATCGAGGGAAAGACCGTGAAGCATCCGGTGATAGACTATCAGGAAGGAAGCATACGCGACGACTTCAACTTCGGACAGCTTATCCTCGTCAGCACAACCTTGCTGAATTACTATACAAGCACCATCAGATGCAATTACGAATACGCCGGTCTCTATGACTTCCGTCTTTTCCTTTCGCGCCAGGGATCCATCGTCCATCTCAACGAGTTTCTCTACACCGAAGAGGAAAAAGACACGAGAAAGAGCGGCGAGAAGCAGTTTGACTATGTCAATCCTCGCAATAGAGAGGTGCAGATAGAAATGGAACGCGCAGCCACGGCGCACCTGAAAGCCATCGAAGCCACGGTGGATACATCCGACCTCTTCGAACCTGACTTCCAGGAACAGGACTTTGACGTGGAAGCCACTGTGGTAATCCCCGTATTCAACCGCGTGAAGACCATCGCGGATGCCGTCAACAGCGTGCTGACACAGAAGGCGGACTTCCCATTCAACATCATAGTGGTGGACAACCACTCCACTGACGGCACGTCGGAACTGCTTGCCGGCATAAAGGACGACAGGCTTATCCACATCATTCCCGAACAGGACGACCTCGGAATAGGCGGATGCTGGAACGTGGCAGTGCAGGATTCACGCTGCGGACGCTTCGCCGTCCAACTGGATTCCGACGACCTCTACTCCGGACCCGACACTCTCCAGAAGATCGTCAGCGCATTCTATGAGCAGAAAGCGGCTATGGTGATAGGTTCCTACCGCATGTGCGACTTCGAGCTCAACACTCTTCCACCGGGAATAATCGACCATAAGGAATGGACAGAAGAAAACGGTCCGAACAATGCACTGCGCATCAACGGACTCGGAGCACCGCGTGCCTTCTTCACACCGCTCGTGCGCCAGCACTCATTCCCTAACACCAGTTACGGCGAGGACTATGCCCTAGGACTGCGATTCTCACGCAATTACCGCATCGGACGCATCTACGACGAGCTTTACCTCTGCCGCCGATGGGGCGGAAACAGCGACGCCGCGCTCTCCATCGACCGCATCAATGCCAACAACCTCTATAAAGACCTGCTCCGCACCATAGAAATCCATGCACGGCAGGAGGAATATGAATGCGGAGCGAGCAGCGTATATGAATGCGCTTCCGACCGTTTCATCGATCGCCAGATGGACCTCTGGCCAGAGACGCTGCACCGCTATCAGGCACTTTCTGCGGTAGAGACGAAAGAAGGGGAAGGCTACAGAATGCAATATAATCCCGGAAGGATGGTTTCCACCGGGGCTAAAATCGACAAAGCCACTCTGGCAGAGCGCCCTTGCTTCCTCTGCGAGGCCAACAGACCGAAGGAACAGATAAAGCACGTCATGAGAAATGCCGACGGCGAACCGACTCTGGAGATGCTGGTCAATCCTTTCCCTATCCTTCCGGAGCACTTTACCTTCGCTTCCACAAAGCATGAGCCACAGGCCATCCTGGGAAAATACGAAGAGATGCACCGCCTGCTGACCGCTTACCCCGAACTGATGGTGTTCTACAACGGTCCCCGATGCGGCGCTTCCGCACCCGACCACATGCACTTTCAGGCCGGAACGCTCGGACTTACGCCTCTTGAGGCTATGGTAGGTTATGATGACGACGACCCGATTACCGTATTCTCTCTCAACGAGGACGAAGGCATCACGCTGAAGAAGGATTTCCTCAGTCCGGTGTTCATCATCCGATGCAAGTCCATCGAGGCTTACCGCAAGCTCTTCCTGCGCCTTTACCACGCCATTGAGACCGTTTGCCCTATACCTTATGTCGATGCTTCGCCTGACGAAGAACCGATGATGAACATCCTCGGATGGCGCGAGATGGGAGATTATGTCTATGCCGTAATCCCGAGAAGAAAGCACCGTCCGGACTGCTATACTGCCGAAGGGGACGACCAATACATCATCTCTCCGGGAGCACTGGACATGGCTGGACTCATCATCACTCCACGCAAGGAGGATTTCGAGCGTCTCGATGCAGACAAAGTGCATGAGATATTCTCGGAAGTGGGCATCACTACCGATATCGCCGACGAGATAGCGCACGAGACAGCCTGCCCTTCCGCAAGGAACGAAGAGCAGAAACCTGTGCTGAAAACAGCCTTCCATGAGGGCGACATCCCGATGGTGAAGGTGGGAATAATCAGTGCCGAGAAGATAGAGTTCACGCTCAATGCGCCTTATTCCGCCAAAGGTAGTGAGGTGACTGGTCCTCAGACGGTTGAGATATCTGAGGGAGGCATCCTCTGGAACGGCAACCACTACTCGCACCTGACGTTCCACCCTTCTGCGGAAGACTCTTCCTTCTCCATCTCCGACGTGATTATCGGAATCCATTTCCACTGGGAGAGAAAGCAGACACAGACCTTCCTCGGCACGCTTCGCCTCGTGGTGGACGAAGGAAAGATATGCGCGATAAACGAATTGCCGGTGGAACGCTATCTGGAAAGCGTCATTTCGAGCGAGATGTCTGCCACTTCCAGCCTCGAACTGCTTAAAGCCCACGCCGTTATCTCTCGCTCATGGCTTCTCGCACAGATGGAGAAACGCAAGCGACTGAAGGGCAGCACGGACAGTTTCTTCTCCTTTGTCAAGAAGGAAGACTCGCTCATACGATGGTATGACCGTGAGGACCACACCATATTCGACGTCTGCGCCGACGACCATTGCCAGAGATACCAAGGCATCACGAATGCCGCTAACCCGGTAGTGCTGGAGGCTGTGCAGGCCACGAGCGGTCAGATACTGGTCTATGACGGTGAAATATGCGACACGCGATTCTCGAAATGCTGCGGAGGACAGACGGAGGAATACCAGTATTGCTGGGAGAACATCACGTTCCCTTACCTCAAGTCGGTAGCAGACCCTTACTGCAACACCAACGACAAGCACATCCTCTCACAGGTGCTGAACAACTATGACCAGGAGACTGTGGATTTCTACAACTGGACTGTGGAATATTCCCAGCGCGAGATACGCCAGCTCATCAGTGAGAAAACGAAGATGGACTTCGGCGACATCATAGCCCTCGAAGCCGTGGAGCGCGGCAAGAGCGGACGCATATCCATGCTGAAGATTGTCGGCAACAAGCGTTCGTTCACGATAGGTAAGGAACTGGAAATCAGAAAGGTGCTTTCCACATCGCATCTCTACAGTTCCGACTTTGAAGTGGAGCGCCTCGACGATGAGAAATGTATCATTTCCGACGCTGACAGCACCACCGTCCCTTCTCGTTTCATCCTGAAAGGACACGGTTGGGGACACGGAGTGGGACTTTGCCAGATAGGTGCCGCAGTCATGGGTGAGAAAGGTTTCAAATACAGTGCTATCCTCCTCCATTACTATACCGGTGCGGAAATAGCCAAGGCTTATTAAAACCACTTCCCCCCATTTCCCTTTCGCCTGTGGAATGTCAGGCTGGTTGTTTGGTTGTCTGTCTGTAAGACAACAAGGCAATCAACAAGACAACAAAACAACAAGACAACAAAACAACATAAAAAGCAATGAACAGAAAATCTCCGTGGTCATGGGTCCCTACCCTATACTTTGCAGAAGGACTGCCTTATGTGGCGGTGATGACCATCTCCATCATACTCTATAAGCAGCTCGGACTGTCGAATGCCGAGATAACTTTCTACACCTCATGGCTTTACCTGCCGTGGGTCATCAAGCCATTGTGGAGCCCTTTCATCGACCTCATCAAGACAAAGCGCTGGTGGATCACCACAATGCAGCTCCTTATCGGCGCTGCCTTCGGCGGTGTAGCCTTCACCATCCCCACGAGTCTGTGGCTCCAGGGCTCTCTGTTCTTCTTTTGGGTGATGGCTTTCGCAAGTGCCACGCACGATATTGCGGCTGACGGATTCTATATGCTTGGACTTACCCAGCACGACCAGGCGTGGTTTGTGGGCATCCGCTCCACTTTCTATCGCCTTGCCACCATCTTCGGACAGGGAATCCTCGTCATGATAGCCGGAAATCTGCAGGTATTGTTCCGCAACAGCATACCTTTCTCGTGGAGCCTGATGTTCTATGGAGTCACGGGAATGTTCATTGCGCTATGGCTTTGGCATTCCTACATCCTGCCTTATCCTTCTGAGGACGAGCCTCGTACGCACGTTACCGACCTTGAGGGCGACGGCATCAGCGAGGATGTGAAGACCGTTTCGGTGAAAACCATATTCTCCGATTTCTTCGCCACCATCCGCACTTTCTTCGGAAAGGAGCAGGCTCTCATTGCAATCCTGTTCATGCTGCTCTATCGTATGCCTGAAGGACTCCTCGCAAAGGTCTCTGCGCTCTTCCTCATTGATGCGGGACACAACGGTGGTCTCGGGCTTTCGCCACAGGAATATGGACTCGTGCAGGGCACTGTAGGCGTGATAGGACTCACTCTGGGAGGCATTCTGGGCGGCATCTGTGCCGGAAAGGACGGTCTGAAGAAGTGGCTTTGGCTCATGGTATGCGCCATTACTCTGCCTGATGCGGCTTATGTCTATCTCGCTTACGCCCTGCCTTCCAGCCTTTTCGTCGTCAATCTCTGCGTCTTTATCGAGCAGTTCGGCTACGGATTCGGCTTCACCGCATATATGCTCTACCTTATTTATTATAGTAGGGGCAACTACAAGACGTCACATTACGCCCTTTGCACCGCCTTCATGGCGCTCTCGATGATGATTCCGGGACTCTTTGCCGGCGCACTTCAGGAGGCTGTGGGCTACCGGGCATTCTTCCTTATCGTCATGGGATGCTGCGCCGTGACCTTCATCATCTCCGCTCTCGTGAAGATTGACCCTGCATTCGGCAAGAAGGTGGAGGAGAAAGAACAAGAAAAACAGAAATGTTGATTTAGCGAAAAGCCACTGTGTCCGCCACATTACCGGCGGATAAAAGCAAGAATATCGCAACCGCGTCAGCGCAATTTTTCAATTTTCACTTCACTCTCACACAAGAATATGAACGCAATTCTCACTCTAATCATTTTCCTCTTCACCCTTTTCCCCTCCACGATAAAGGCGGATGAAGGATTCACTTCCTCGCCTATTCCTGACAAGGTGTGGGCAAAGATGCAGGGGAAGTCGGTGCCGAAGGGCAGTCCGGTAAAGAGGGAAAGCCTCAGATACCTCACGGTCCGGCATTATGATAATAATGGTAAGGAGACCAAAGGGGAGATAATATGCTCTAAAAGCATTGCTAATGACCTCCTGGAGATATTCCGCGAACTGCACAAGGCGAAATATCCCATAGAGCGCATCAGACTGATAGACGATTACAATGCGGATGATGAAACGTCAATGAGGGCGAACAATTCTTCCTGCTTCTGCTATCGCACCATGACAGGGTCGAGCACCAAGGTCTCAAAGCATGGACTCGGACTGGCAATAGACATCAATCCGCTCTATAATCCCTACGTGAAAGGCAACAGAATAGAGCCCTCCAACGCAAGGAAATATGCCTTCAACAGAGCCAAGCGCAGCGACATCCCGATGAAACTGTCATCTGACGACCTCGCAGTCCGGCTCTTCAAGAAGCACGGTTTCCGATGGGGCGGCGACTGGAAGCACAGCAAGGACTACCAGCATTTCGAGAAATAAAGAAAAGACGGTGAAACAAAGCCACTGTGCCAGCCGCATTACCGGCTGGATAAAAACGAACAAACAACAAAACGAACAAACAAATGAAGATAATTTATTTCCACGGATTCGGCTCTTCCGGAGCAAGCGGAACGGTAGAAATGCTCCGCAATCTCTTCCCTAACGACACGATTATCGCTCCGGACATCCCAATCGACCCACTTGAAGCACTGCCTTATCTGCAGAATCTCTGCAAGGAGGAGCACGTGGATCTCGTAATCGGAACAAGCATGGGAGGCATGTACGCCCACCAGATGAAAGGCTTCTACCGCATCTGCGTCAATCCTGCTGTCAATATGTCAACAGCAAGCGGCGTGATGAAGACCGGCATCCATAAATTCTACAACCGCCGAAAGGACAACCAAAAGGAATTCAAGGTCACCCGCGAACTCATACAGCACCACAACATGATTGAGCGCCAGCAGTTCAAGAACATCACTGACGACGACAAAGAGAAATGTTATGGTCTCTTCGGCATCAACGACCCCGTCGTAAAGACCTACGACCTCTTCCACAAGCACTACCCCAACGTAATCCGTTTTGAAGGCGAACACCGCCTCAATGACAAGGTTTTACGCAAGGTGGTACAGCCTCTTGTCGAGGAATTGAGAGAGAAAATAGAATAAATGAAGAATAGTCCCCCTCTTATCCCCCTATAGGGGGAGGGGAGGCAGGATACGTTCTCCGGTTTAAGTCTCCCGATTGCGTCAGCGCGATTTCTCACTCTTCACTTTTCACTCTTCACTTTTCACTCAAGAGAATAGCCACTGTGCCAGCCGCATTACCGGCTGGAAAAACAAGCAGAAACCAACAACCTACCAGCACCCTCACAGTATGAAACTATACGAAAAGATAATAGACCATTACTATAAAGAGCCGAAGCTCAAGGAGATACTCACCATCCACAGCCGCAAGGTAGCTGAAAAGGCACTCGAAATATGCAGAAAGCATCCCGAACTGGGACTCAATCCTGACGATGTGGAGAATGCCGCAATGCTCCATGACATCGGTATCGTAAGATGCGATGCGACGGGAATAGAATGCTTCGGCAAAGAGCCTTACCTCTGCCACGGACGCATCGGAGCAGGTATGCTGCGCCAGGATGCGGAACTGTTCGGACTTTCAAAGGCTGAAATCGAGCCTTTCGCAAGGGTTTGCGAGCGCCATACCGGTGCCGGACTGACCAAGGAGGACATCATCGACCAAGACTTGCCGCTCCCGGCACAGGACTTCCTGCCTGAGACGACACTGGAAAAAGTCATCTGCTACGCTGACAAATTCTTCTCGAAGACGCACCCCGACCGCGAGAAACCGCTGGAAAAAGTGCTCAAAAACCTGAAAAGATTCGGCGATGACAATGTGGTCCGCTTCATGGAATGGCACAGACTGTTTGACGCAGAGCAGTAAATGGACATTGCCCGGCTGATTATTATCATCTGTAATACAGGAGATTATGACCAGTCCTATCATTCTTTTCCATCTGTCATACAGGCGTTTACGGTTAGTTCCACGAATTATCATGGCGGATTCCACAAATTACCTTAACTCAATTTTAACTTAAAAAAAGTGCATTCTTACGTCATTTTTTCATAATATCAAGATTATTTCGTAACTTTGCACCCCAAATGCGCACGCGTACAACCATACTTCTGCTTTTCTTAGCCATCATCTTCATGATGGCAGGGGGACGTACGTCCTTTCTCGGAGCGTTCCTCCACAATGGAAATGACAGTATCGAAGCCAAGAGTCATGAGTTTCAATCTCGTGAAATGAGCGATACTATGCCCCAAAAGGCAGACTCCATTGCCCCACAAAGCATCAATGATTCTATAAAAGACTCTACAAATATCACAGGAAAGCCCCTCGATTCTCTCCAACTTGCCATCAAGAAGCATAATCAGAGCATCGACGACTCCATCCGCCTCGATTCCATCAACCGACAGAGAAAGAACGGCATCGACGCTCCTGTGACCTACAAGGCGAACGATTCCCTCGTCTATCATGCCGGAAACAAGAAGGCTCACCTCTACGGCGAGTCGAATGTGAAGTATGAGAACATGGACCTCAACAGTGAGAAGATATACCTTACGCTCGATTCAAGCCTCGTATATGCCACCGGCATATACGATTCCACAGCCAAGGCTCTTACCGGAACGCCTGTTTTCCAGATGGGCAGCGACTCCTACAAGAGTGATTCAATGACATTCAATTTCAAGACCAAGAGAGGACTCATACAGAATGTCTATACCGAACAGGAAGACGGATTCATGATCTCCGAGCGATCAAAGCGTGACAAATACGGTAATGTGCACCTTCAGCATGGCCGTTACACCACCTGCGACGAGGAACATCCGGACTTCTACCTCGCTCTCACCCGCGGAATAATGCGCCCCGGCAAGGACGTCACCTTCGGCCCGGCTTACCTCGTAGTGCAGGATGTGCCACTCCCTATCGCCATTCCTTACGGTTTCTTCCCATTCTCCAAGAGTTATTCCAGCGGTTTCATCATGCCTACCTACGGCGATGAGACCTCACGAGGCTTCTATCTGCGCGATGGAGGCTACTATTTCGCCATCTCTGACAAGGTGGACCTCAAGCTTCTCGGTGAGATATACACCAAGGGCTCATGGGGTATCTCTGCCGCGTCCAACTATCGTAAGAGGTATAAATACTCGGGTTCGTTCTATTTCAGCTATCAGGACACCAGAACAGGAGACAAGGGACTGGCAGACTATAGCAAGACCACGAGCTTCAAACTGCAATGGAGCCACCGTCAGGATGCCAAGGCAAACCCATACAGCAGTCTCTCTGCCAGCGTCAACTTTGCCACTTCATCCTACGAGACCAACAATATGTCGTCGCTCTACAACCCTTCTTACCGTTCGCAGAGCACGCGTACATCTTCCGTTTCATGGAGTACAGGCTTCTCAAGCATCGGTCTCAACCTCTCTTCTTCTGCCAACCTTTCGCAGAACATGCGCGATTCCAGCATCTCCATGACTCTGCCAGACCTCAACATCTCCATCTCCAGATTCTATCCATTCAAGAAGAAGCAGAGAGTGGGAGAAGAGAAATGGTATGAGAAGATATCCATGTCCTACACCGGACACATCTCCAATTCCATCAATACCAAGGAGGATAAGTTGATGCACTCCAGCCTGATAAAGGACTGGAAGAACGCTTTCCAGCACAGTATTCCTATCAGCGGTTCGTTTACATTGTTCAAATATCTCAATGTCTCCACTTCATTCAATTTCACCGACCGCATGTATTCCAACAAGGTGAAGAAGAGTTGGGACGAAACGAGGCAGACAGAAGTGAGCGATACCACTTACGGATTCTACAACGTGTATAACTGGAACCTCTCCATCTCTGCCAACACCACGCTCTACGGTATGTGGTATCCTAACAAGAAGATATTCGGAGACAAGATACAGGCTATCCGCCACGTCATCAAGCCATCCATCGGATTCAGTTATGCGCCTGACTTCAGCGCATCAAGTTATGGATATTACGACACGTATCAGAAGACTGATACCAACGGCAACGTGTCTCTCGTGCAGTATTCCCCTTATGCCAACGGCATGTTCGGCGTGCCTGGACGCGGCAAGACGGGCAGCATCAACATGTCCATATCCAACAATGTGGAGATGAAAGTGAAGACTGACAATGACACCGCCGACTTCAAGAAAATAAGCATCATCGACGAACTATCCGCCAATATGTCCTACAACATGGCGGCAAAGACACGTCCTTGGAGCGACCTCTCGATGAATATCCGACTGAAATGGTGGAAGAACTATACCTTCAACCTCAATGCCGTCTTTGCCACATACGCCTACGAACTGGATGAAAGCGGCAAGCCTTACGTCGGAACACGCACCGAGTACAGCTACGGACGATTCGGACGTTTCAAGGGTATGTCACAAAACATCTCCTACACCCTCGACCCTTCTAAGATAAAGAAGCTCTTCGGAGGTGGAGACGACACGAAATCAAAGAAATCGGAGGATGATGACGACGACGACGATGACGTGAACACCAACGTCGATGACACTATGGTCAAGGCGCAGAACGGTGCCCGTAAGGAGAACGCGGGCAAGGCGGAAACTGACGAGGACGGATACATGAAGTTCTCAATGCCTTGGAGCATCACCTTCGGATACGGCGTGACAATGCGTGAGAACACATCTGGCAAATTCAATACGAAGTCAATGCGCTATCCGTATGCTTTCACCCAGAACCTCAACTTCTCCGGCAACATCCGAATCTCTGACGGCTGGAATATCTCCTTCTCTTCCGGTTACGACTTCGATTACCATAAGTTGTCCACCACAACGGCTTCTCTATCACGAGATCTCCACTGTTTCAACATGTCATGCTCTGTGGTATTGGCACCTTACACCAGTTATAATTTCTCCTTCCGTTGTAACGCAGCGACCCTCACCGACGCTCTCAAGTATGACAAGCGCTCAGGCTACGCCAACAATGTGAAGTGGTACTAAGCCAGTTTTGTTGCCCCCTACGCTAAAAGCACAACAAAAAAAAACAGAAAAAAAACAAAGAGAAAAGAAATAAAAACGCCACAACGACGTTATAATATAAGCATTGCCTCCATATTTTTCGGCATTCGGTGAATCACCAGACAGGATTAGACTACACAATCCTAAGAACGGTTCACCGCAAAAGAAAGCCGCAAAGCCACTGTGCAAGCAATGTCACGGCCTCGTAGTTCAGTTGAATAGAATGCAGGATTCCGGTTCCTGAGATCGCGGGTTTGAGCCCCGCCGAGGTCACAAAGAAAAGAGATTAGCCATTCCGCTAATCTCTTTTCTTATGTTATAGCATAAATATTGGAAAGAGTTAAAGCCCCATATCTACAGGGCTTTGCATGGTGTTACATCTGCAATAGACTTGATTTATAGGGATGGGAAACTTAAGTAATGAATCCATATGCTTCTTATCATTTGTTTACTTTCTTGTATTTCTGATTACTTGCTGTAGGATTATCCGGATTAGTCATCTGCAAATATCCTGCTGCAACAAGGGAGGTGATGTTACGTTCACGATTCTTGGTTTGATTGGATAAACCAAGGCGTTCCATGATCTCAGCGGTTGTTCGAGGAACTGAACAGAATTTGCTATATCCCTTTGCTTATTAGACAATGACACTTTTTTAGTGTCAGAGTGTCTAAGTTGAGTGTCTAAGTTGAGTGTCTAAGTTGAGTGTCTAAGTTGGTGTTAGAGTGTCTAAGTCGAGTGTCAGAGTCTTGGACTTGGTTACTTTTTTCCTCGACTTGGTTACCGACTTGGTTACATTTCCCCTCGACTTGGTTACTTTTTTCCTCGACTTGGTTACTTTCTCCTCTCCAAACTGTAATCACAAATTCTTGTGCCTTGTCATTATTCATAAACGTGACATTGATATCTTCGTCCAGTGCACGAGTAATGCCGCTACCTACACCAGTGTATGGCAGCAAGTAATAAGTAAATACGCTTGCAAAAGTACGTAAATAACTTCAGAAAAAGGAACAATATTCTCAAAATGTTTACGAAACCTGCAAATAATTGAGTATTTCGCAATATTATTCCTTTCATGGATAATCCGCAAATCCACAACTAAGCCCTTCAACGTCCTTCTTGCGCTTACACGTTCTCTCATTATGAATTATCAGATAAATTGAGGCTAAAAACACCCACTGCAGCCCTCAATATCCTCTGTCCCCACAATGCGACTTGAGGCAATACGCAGTATCTTACCCATAAAATTCAAGAACTGTTTGCCAAAGAACGCCAATGGATGACCGCACAGATGCAGATGCATATCCGTGAGGTCTATTCCATGTTTGCTGATGAACGGAAGAAAGTCCGTGAAAGATACAAGGAATATGATGGTTGCTATCTCGGTCACTATGCCCAGTGGTTCTTTTGGTTCTTCGTCACGATTGGCTTCTTTGTGGTTGCAGGAGGTGTAGGAATGACGGTTGTGCAGTATTGTGGAAAATAACAAACCGACTGACCTTAGGCTTGCGCTTAAAATCAGTCGGTTGATTAAATTCTATAAAGAGTTCTCAATTTTCTAAAGGTTTTCAGGTTCATTGCTCTTGAAAATCTTCTTTTTGTCTTTGTTACATTTGTGCTTTTATGGCATTTCAAGTTTTTAGGGATTGGGGCTCCTTTCAACCATCTTAAATCCCCATGAAGACTACTTGTTATACAAATACGACTAAACTTGGATTTCTTTAGAAGTTTATTTAGTCTATTTCCTGACTCATCGTAATTTATACTATAAGAGTGTTTATATTCTTCCCAAGGCAAATGTATACACAACCAATATTCCGAACATGGATGTTTGCTTTTGTAAGCATCGAATAATGTGTTTTTAGCCTCAATACAGTCACAAAGAGAACTGCTTTCTATAGCATCGACACGTCCAATATTATTAAATTGAATAATGTTATGTCCAATAGTTTTTGAAACTTTTATTCCTCTAATAACTCTGCCTTTTCCAACCTTATTACCTTCATGGAACGCTATCAAATAATATTCAATAGCTGAACATATAGAATCAATGCTATATTTTATGGATAGTGCATTGTCATAATCTATTATTATTCGTAGCTTATTATTAACCCCCTTTGTTATGGATTTTAGATATAAGTTATTTGAAAACGACTTGCATATTTTCTCTTTAAAACTCTCCAAAGCAGGGGCATTGTTTTTTTTCTTCTTGGAGGTAGAAGGATGGCATTCGATTACTTCAACACCAATAGACTTTTCATGACAGCAAAAAACGAAATCTGGCTCTTCCGTTTCTTCTATATTATACGCTTCAGAATTTGTTTGACAAAAAACTTCTTCAATGAATGGAGTTAATTTTTCGATTGCATGCCATTCTGAAAGTTTTTGTATTTCTTTATGATTTTGCGTTTGATTATCTAATTCCATTTTTTAATAACAATCATCCATTATTTCATTTATTTCTTCACTTGTGTAGCGAGAATCATATCGATTTAAGAAAATGATTAAACTCTCATTGTCCCATTGTTGCTTCGACATAAGACACTTATATATCTCAGATACCCCAAGAAACAATTCATCAGAGCTTGTATATTGTAATTCACATTTTTTCCATATCTCATCATGATATTTTTCCCATCCTTCACTATTAACATGTCGCCACGTCTTTGTTATAGAATACATTTGAAAGACAATAGAACAATCTAACACTTTGAATGATTCTTTGACAAAATACCAAAAATGATTACTTTGAAGTATAGGTAAATCTTTATCTAACATAAGATTTTCTGTCTTTCAAAAATTATAAATCACACTTTCTGGGAATAATAACGGCATACCTTTCTTCTTGATTTTAAAAGAGTATGTATCGCCATGTCCACTTGGACGGCAAAGCAGCAAATCTACAGTTATAATGTTCTGTTCAAGAAGCACATCAAATTGACCAACATTAGGATTCTTTGTATGTTCTATCTGCTTGTAGCGAAAGTATTCTTATAATTGTATTTAGAGCCTTATAACTAACCATAACTTACTACGGCCAACTAAATATAAAGCCTTGATTTTCAATACTCTTTGATTTTTAACACTTTCTGAGTGCTTTTTGGCAGTTCCCGATTTTCCACATATTTTTGCAGCGTATTTCTACCGTGGAGAATTTGCGGAGCTTTTATTTTGTCATATCGTGAACGTAGTTGACAAGGGTTTACGAGTGGTTACGATGGAGGACAGATTTGAAGCTGATAGGCAAAAAGCGTTATATCGTGGACTGGGTTGACAAAGGTTGTCAATGGTTCACTTCCGTTTACTCCATCGGTGGAATACTCAAAGTATGTAGAACATAGCAATATCAAAGAGTATGAGACCGACAAGAAAATGTGAATTTTGTGGCAAGACATTCGTGCCAAGAAGCGGTATGCAGAAATACTGTTCCGAGGAATGCCAGGCAGAGGCAAAACGTCTTAGGAAGAAAAGACAGCAGGACTTGATTAACGGTATTGAGCCAATCATGGATTTGCAATGCCAAGAGTATCTGACTTTCTCAAAGGCTGCGGTGCTGATGGGATGCACACG
>CAKQPF010000031.1 GCA_934256705.1 uncultured Prevotella sp. | reverse complement strand
GTAACGCGCCCGACACAGTGGCGGACTCCGCTTCGATAAAAGGGAAGAGGGAAAGGGGGGAAATCGCGCTGACGCAGTTGGGAGGCTTGCAATCAACAAGACAACTAAACAACAAAACAACCAGACAACATCATTTTTAGTGAATAGTGAAGAATCCGAGTATGGTTCATATTCCTGCGCAGAATCCATCAAGCGGCAATGCTAACTTCAATTCTTCATTCTTCATTCTTCATTCTTCACTCTTCACTCTTCATTTAAGGACAACTAGACAACATTAATTATATAATCATAATGTACGCGCGCGATAAGAAACACAATGGATACACAAACAAAAAAAGTCGCCAAACTTACGTTTGACGACTTAGTTGGGATACCCGGACTCGAACCAGGAAAGGCAGGACCAGAATCTGCAGTGTTACCATTACACCATATCCCATTGTTTAACTGAGAAGTATTGGTTTGTTTCTCAATTGCGATGCAAAGGTACGAACATTTTTCGGAACTTGCAAATTTTTTCTCGCTTTTTTTTGAAAAAAGTTCATTTTTCTTATTTCCACCTTATTTATTTAATAAAAAAACACAAAAATATGGGTAATAAGGGTGATAATTCAAGAATATAATGTAACTTTGCATGACGTTGCGGATTCTGCTTTGAAAACGCCTTTCATGGCAGATGAGCATCATTTCCGAAATTGAATATAAAATATAAAAGAAAACAATTAAAGCATTAAATGAATACAGGAAAAGAATTAGTAAATGTTGCCATCAAGGGCATACAGGAAAAGAAAGGTAAAGGAATCAAAGTAATCGACCTCAGAGAAATGGACGGAGCTATCTGCCAGTATTTCGTAGTTTGTGAGGGTAACAGTCCTCAGCAGGTGGATGCGATAGCCGACTCTGTAGAGGAAATGGTGCGTATCGAGCAGCACGACAAGCCAGTTCACGTCGTAGGTACAGAGAATGCACAATGGATAGCAATGGACTATGTGGACGTAATGGTTCACATCTTCATCCCAGAGGCACGCGATTTCTATAATCTCGAGAATCTTTGGCAGGATGCCCCTATTGAGGAAATAGCAGACCTCGACTAATCATCTATCTTCAGGATAGACAAAAGAGAACAGGAAAACGGTGGTATCTCCCTGCGAGATACCCGGTCCACCCTACTAACACACAAAATCAATGAATCAACAAAATCAACAGAATGGAGACCAGCAGCCCAAGATGCCACGCTTCAACATGAACTGGATCTATAGTCTTATCATCGTCGTACTGATGGTGATGTTCTTTACGGACGGCGGTTCGATACTTGGTCAGACAAGCGCCACCAAGGTATCATACTCCAATTTCAAGGCATACGTCAGCCGTGGATATGCAAGCAAGGTGGAGATCAACAAGACAGAGAACTACCTCCGCATGTACGTCTATGGCAGAAACGTGCGCGATGTCCTCCACAAATCAGCCAAGGAAGCAGGTCCTAACCCTTACGTGGAAGTGGAAATCGGAAGCGTAGATCAGGTAGAGAACTTCCTTACCGCCCAAAACAAGGTAGGACATTTCAAGGGAGAAGTGTCATATAACAACGAGAAACAGAACACATTCATCAGTCTTCTCATCAGTATAGCACCAATGGCGCTGCTGATATTCGTCTGGCTTTTCTTCATGGGAAGAGTCGGCGGCGGAATGGGAGGCGGCGGTGTCTTCAATGTCGGCAAGTCAAAAGCCAAGGTATATGAGAAAGGCAATGAAATCAATGTCACCTTCAAGGATGTGGCTGGCCAGGTAGGAGCAAAGCAGGAAGTGCAGGAAATCGTGGAATTCCTTAAAAATCCTGGCAAATACACCGAACTGGGAGGCAAGATTCCAAAGGGAGCCCTCCTCGTAGGCCCTCCAGGAACAGGTAAGACTCTGCTTGCCAAAGCAGTAGCAGGAGAGGCTGGAGTGCCATTTTTCTCAATGTCAGGCAGTGACTTTGTAGAAATGTTCGTAGGCGTAGGTGCGTCGCGCGTGCGCGATACATTCCGTCAGGCCAAGGAGAAAGCCCCTTGCATCATATTCATTGACGAGATTGATGCAGTGGGAAGAGCCCGCAGCCACAACCCATCCATGGGCGGAAATGACGAGCGTGAGAACACTCTTAACGCCCTTCTGACCGAGATGGACGGTTTCGGCACCAACTCCGGCGTGATTATTCTCGCTGCAACAAACCGCGTTGACATGCTCGACAAGGCTCTTCTCCGTGCAGGACGCTTTGACCGTCAGATACACGTGGATCTTCCTGACCTCACAGAGAGAAAGGAGATATTCATGGTTCACCTGAAGCCTATCAAGCTGGACAACTCTGTAGATATAGACCTTCTGGCACGTCAGACCCCAGGTTTCTCTGGCGCAGACATCGCAAATGTATGTAATGAGGCGGCACTTATAGCAGCTCGCCACAATTCAAAGCTTGTAGGCAAGCAGGATTTCCTCGATGCAGTGGATCGAATAATCGGCGGTCTGGAGAAGAAGACGAAGATAATGACCGACGAAGAGAAGCGTGCCATCGCCCTTCATGAGGCAGGTCATGCCACAATCTCCTGGTTCTGCCAGTATGCCAACCCGCTCATCAAGGTCACGATAGTGCCACGTGGTCGTGCTCTCGGTGCCGCATGGTACCTTCCGGAGGAACGCCAGTTGACCACAAAGGAGCAAATGCTCGACGAGATGTGCTCACTTCTCGGTGGTCGTGCCGCAGAGGAACTCTTCACCGGACATATCTCTACCGGTGCGATGAACGACCTTGAGCGTGCTACAAAGAGTGCTTTCGGCATGGTGGCATACGCAGGTATGAGCGAGAAACTGCCAAACATCTGTTATTACAACAATGAGGAATACCAGTTCCAGCGTCCATATTCAGAGACCACAGCGCACCTTATAGACGAGGAAGTGATAAGGATGATCAACGATCAGTATGCCCGTGCAAAGGCAATACTCCTCGAACACAAGGAAGGTCACAACGCTTTGGCAGAACTTCTGATAGAGCGCGAGGTAATCTTTGCAGAAGATGCGGAGCGCATTTTCGGCAAGCGACCATGGACATCACGAGCACAGGAGATCATTGATGCCAATGCAGCAGAGGCTGAAGTCTATGCAAAAGCTGTGGCAGAAGCACGTGCAGCTCGTGAGGAAAAGGAGAAAAAAGAGAAAGACAACGACGCATCTGCCGCTCCAAATGAAGGCAATGACAATGCCAAACCATCAGGAGACAATTACAACAAGGATGCCAACGCATAATGGTAAGGATGCCAACGCATAATAAAACGACAGGGATTCAGTAGTAATCCCTGTCATCTTAATCACTTTATTGACCTATTTATGAAGAATTTCATCACCCGGGCAATCACAGGAGTGCTGTTCGTAGCAATAGTAGTGACCTGCTTTCTGAAGGGCACATCCATGATATTGCTCTTCGCTCTTGTGACCGGAATGACCATCTGGGAGTTTACCGGACTGGTAAACAACCGTGAAAACGTGCAGACCAACCGCTTTATCAGCACTGTGGCGGGAGTGTATTTCTTCCTGGCAGTGGCAGGATTCTGCAGTGGTATCACGCCTTCCGCAGTCTTTATCCCTTATCTCATCACAATAGTTTATCTCTTTGTCAGTGAACTATATACGAAGAATGAGGATGCCATAAACGACTGGGCATACACGATGCTCTCACAAATGTATATCGCCCTACCCTTCTCTTGCCTTAATATCCTGGCTTTCAGAGGAGCAGCGGACGGCACAGTGAACTTCAACATGCTCCTTCCACTCAGCATCTACGTATTCCTCTGGATCAATGACACAGGCGCTTACATCACTGGATCACTGCTTGGCAAGCACAAGCTCTTCCCTCGCATCAGTCCGGGAAAGTCTTGGGAAGGAAGTATAGGCGGCGGATTGTTCGTTGTTTTCTTATCAATGTTCGTAGCGCATATCGACAAAGCAGGAATACTCACGAACCTCGGATGCAGCCATACCGGACTGAATCTGCCTCAATGGATAGGACTGGGCATCGTGGTAGTGTTCTTCGGCACATGGGGCGACCTTGTGGAAAGCCTCTTCAAGCGCACACTTGGTGTCAAGGACAGTGGTACAATACTGCCTGGTCACGGTGGTATGCTCGACAGATTCGATTCATCTTTGATGGCAATACCAGCCTCAGTGGTTTATATTTACACGGTTACAATTATGTAATCGGAAAGAAAAGAGCGGGTTCTATATATTACCACCGTTTATATAGAACACAATTAGAATATGATGTTTTTGTTATCCTTCGATCTCTTTTCAACGCAAATCGGTCATTAGGATTTCCTTGCGTCGTATGGCAAAGAAAAATCCTAATGACCGATTTGGGTTTGTCAAACAAGAGCATCGAGTTGGCGTTTGAGAGCCAGAAGTTCATCCTTGATACTCGTAAGCCTTTCCATCACCTTTGCTTTGGAATCCACCCCAGTACGGTTGGCACTCAGCATCTTACGTGCGGCAGCAATCTTGAAACCACGCACTTTTATTAGATTATAGATTACTTTCAGGTCCTCAATATTCTTGTCCGTATATTGGCGCACCTTGTTTGCCGTAGTCTTAGGACGTATATGAGGAAATTCAGTTTCCCAATAACGCAACGTCGGTTCGCTGACTCCCAGCATCTCAGCTACTTCCTTTATGGAATAGTAGAGTTTCAGTTTCTTTTCAGTATTCAATGACATAGGCAAAAAAGGATTTATGTAACGTATCTTTATAGAGATGAAATACAGTAATAGCATCCCTCGTTTCGTGGAAGAAACATAGAATGATCTTCACGAAACGAGGGTTTTATATCTCTTAGAGAGCACAGAGTTCGATAGCCTTATCCAGAGCAGCAGACATGCCATCGACATTCTTACCGCCAGCAGTAGCGAAGAAAGGCTGACCACCGCCGCCACCCTGCATGAGCTTGGCAGCCTCACGGATAATCTTACCGGCATTGAGACCATTGTCCTTCACCATATCGTCAGAGAGGATAATGGTGAGGTTTGGCTTTCCGCCCACTTTGGTGGCTAGTGCACAAACCATTGACTCCGGCATCATCTCACGAAGCTGGAAAGCGAGGTCCTTACATCCCTGAGGATCAAGAGGCACGATGGACTTGATGACCTTTACGCCGTTTACCTCCTGCACCTGGCTGGCAAGTTTCTCCTTGATGCGCTGAACGCCCTGAGCCTTAAGGTCTTCCACCTCTTTCTTCATGGCATCATGCTCGTCAATAAACTTGGTGATTGCAGCCTGAAGGTCCTTTGCATTGTTGAACATAGCGCGGATGCTGTTGGACACATCCTCCATAGCATAGAGCATTTCCTCACAGGTCTTGCCTGTAACAGCCTCGATACGGCGAATACCAGCGGCAACACTGCTCTCGCTGACAATCTGGAACATACCGATGCGTCCAGTGCTCTTGGCATGGATACCACCACAGAACTCACATGAAGGACCGAATTTCACTACACGAACCTTGTCGCCATACTTCTCACCGAAGAGGGCAATGGCACCGAGCTTCTTGGCTTCCTCAAGAGGAGTGTCGCGATATTCGTCGAGAGGAATGTCCTCACGAATCATGGAATTGACGATGCGTGAAACCTCGCGCAACTGCTCATCGCTGACCTTCTCAAAGTGAGAGAAGTCAAAACGCAAAGTATCATCGCTTACATAAGAGCCCTTCTGCTCCACATGGTCGCCGAGCACCTGCTTGAGAGCATAGTCGAGGAGGTGGGTTGCGGTATGGTTTGCAGCACTTCCGTTACGCTTGTCGATATCTACACAAGCCATGAACTGGGCTGTAGGATCCTTAGGCATTTCCTTTACGATATGAATGCTCTGTCCGTTCTCACGGCGTGTGTCGATGACATCCACGGTTTCATTCTCTGATACGAGGACACCCTTGTCGCCTACCTGTCCACCCATTTCTCCATAGAAAGGAGTAGCGGAGAGAACAATCTCGTAATATGATGATTTCTTGACAGTTGTCTTGCGGTAGCGGAGGATTTCGCACTCGTATTCAGTGAAATCATAACCGACGAACTGCTGCTCGCCCGGCTTCAGTTCCACCCAGTCTGAGCTTTCAGTCTGAGCGGCATTACGTGCACGAGCCTTCTGTGCTTCCATTTCCTCATCAAATTTCTTCTCATCGACAGTGATGCCCTGCTCACGGCAGATAAGTTCTGTGAGGTCGAGAGGGAAACCGTATGTGTCAAAGAGACGGAAAGCCTTGCTACCATCGAGGACGTTCTTGCCCTGGGCCTTGAGCTCTTCCACAGCCTCAGAGAGCAGTGAGATACCCTTTTCGAGAGTGCGAAGGAATGAATCTTCCTCCTCTTTTATTACCTTTGCGATAAGCTCGCGCTGACCAGGAAGTTCCGGATAAGAAGGTCCCATCTCCTGGATAAGCACAGGAAGGAGCTTATAGACGAATGCCTCTTTCTGTCCGAGGAAAGTATAAGCATAGCGAACGGCACGACGGAGAATACGACGGATGACGTAACCAGCCTTAGCATTGCTAGGCAACTGACCGTCAGCGATGGAGAATGCCACAGCGCGGAGGTGGTCAGCGATAACGCGCATAGCCACATCCACGTCCTCATCCTTGCCATATTCCTTGCCGGAAAGGCGGCAGATCTCCTTGATGATAGGCTGGAAGATGTCGGTATCATAGTTGGAATGCTTGCCCTGGATAGCGCGTACAAGGCGCTCGAAGCCCATACCGGTATCGATCACGTTCATGCCGAGCGGCTCCAGATGTCCGTCAGCCTTACGCTCATACTGCATGAATACGATGTTCCATATTTCGATTACCTGCGGATCGTCCTTGTTTACGAGTTCACGTCCAGGCACCTTAGCCTTCTCTTCCTCAGTGCGAGAGTCGAGATGAATTTCAGAGCACGGACCGCAAGGACCTGTATCTCCCATTTCCCAGAAGTTATCATGCTTGTTACCATTGATGATATGGTCAGCAGGAACGTGCTTCAACCAGAATCTGTATGCCTCTTCATCACGGTCGAGGCCTTCACTCTTGTCGCCTTCAAATATTGTGACATAGAGGTCTTTAGGGTCAAGTTTGAGTACACTTACGAGATATTCCCAAGCCATATCGATGGCACCTTCCTTGAAATAGTCACCGAAAGACCAGTTACCAAGCATTTCAAACATGGTGTGGTGGTAAGTATCATGTCCCACTTCCTCCAGGTCATTATGCTTACCGCTCACGCGAAGGCATTTCTGAGAGTCAGCTCGGCGACGTGGTTCCGGGTCGCGAGTGCCGAGAATTACATCTTTCCACTGGTTCATACCAGCATTAGTGAACATAAGAGTAGGGTCATCCTTGATTACCATCGGAGCGCTTGGCACGATAGCGTGTCCTTTCTGCTCAAAAAACTTTTTGAACGAGTCACGGATTTCGTTTGCTGTCATCATTAGTGCTTATTTATTTTATGTTGTAATATTTTCTTTGAGTTTCCGTATGAAATATACTTTTACAATTAACGTGCAAATTTAGCAATAAAATACGACTTGACAAAATAATTCGTTAGTTTTCTAATATTTATGAATATTAAGTAGTGGTTTTTGCAATAATTTACTTAACTTTGCACCCCTATGAATAAAAAAATACTAAATCTCGCCATACCTTCAATCATCTCCAACATCACCGTGCCGCTGCTCGGGCTCGTGGATACCACCATCACTGGACACATGGGAGAAGCGCGTTACATCGGCGCAATAGCTGTCGGATCGATGATATTCAATGTGACCTACTGGCTCTTCGGCTTCCTCCGCATGGGAACCGGAGGACTTACGGCGCAGGCTTACGGAAGGGAAGACATGCAGGAAGCACTCACCACGGGATTCAGGTCGCTGATAATATCATCCATTATCGGCTCTTTGATCATATTGTTCCAGATGCCGCTGCTCTCATTCGCCCTCTGGTTCATCGCCCCGGAGCAGAGCGTGATGTCGCTCACACGACTATATTGCGACATCTGCATCTGGGGTGCGCCAGCCACTCTCGGACTGTTTGCCCTCAACGGCTGGTTTGTCGGAATGCAGAACACGAAGATTCCGATGGCAATATCCATCTCGCAGAATATCATCAACATACTGCTCTCCCTCACTTTCGTCTATGGCTACGACATGAAGATTGACGGTGTGGCTCTCGGAACTCTCATTGCGCAATGGGCAGGATTTATCATCGGTCTTGTCTCTATGCTCTTAATGGCTTGGAAAACGACTGTCCCCATCAGCCGTGAGGACCTATTCGACCATGTGGCACTGAAGCATTTCTTCACTGTAAACCGTGACATCTTCATCCGAACCATATTCCTTGTGGCTGTAAACCTTTACTTTATCGCCGCCGGAGCAAAGTTTGGTGAGACCATTCTTGCAGTAAACACTCTGCTCATGCAGCTCTTCACGCTTTACTCCTTTGTGATGGATGGTTTCGCCTACGCTGCTGAAGCCCTATGCGGACGTTATTATGGTGCCCGCGACAACACCTCTCTTAATAGAGCTATCCGACGTATTTTCC
Source organism: uncultured Prevotella sp. (assembly GCA_934256705.1). Lineage (GTDB taxonomy): Bacteria > Bacteroidota > Bacteroidia > Bacteroidales > Bacteroidaceae > Prevotella. Next base: position 32,300 of record CAKQPF010000031.1, on the reverse strand, counting down.
TTTGGAGCCTCGGTCTTACAGTCATTTACACCCTCGTATATGTCTTCGGAGGCAGCAGTTTCCTTGCCCTCCTCACTGATAATACCACCGTTATCACAGCCTCATCCACTTATCTGCCTTGGGCTATGCTGATTCCGTTTGCCGGCATCGTGGCATTCGTGTGGGACGGTGTATTCATCGGAATGACGCTCACGCGCGGCATGCTTCTCGGCACCTGCGTGGCTTCCAGTGTGTTCTTTGTCACATATCTTTCGTTTGAATCATTGCTGGGCAACCACTCTCTCTGGCTTGCCTTCATCCTCTATCTGCTTTTCAGGGGCATTACCCAAAGCGTTTATTATAAGACAACAAGGAAAAACAACATTTTATTTCAACCGAAAGCCTGACCAAAGACACCAGATGGCAATCAATCCCATAAAGAATATGAATACATAGGTGGCAATGCTGCCGATGAATATTCTTCCGCTATGCACCTCCAAAGCCACATTCCATAGCGACATGGGGAGATGATCCATCTCGGCAGGCTGGGGAGCAAAGGTGGTGCCGTCATAATATTCCGCCACGACCGGAGCGGAAAAGTCCTGACTCATGCCTGCTATTGCTTTCTTACCGAAGGGAGCGCCAGCCTGCAAAGGTGCCGATTTGCCGGTGAAATAGTCTGTGGAGGTGCCATCTTGCCGATTCCAGACAAACAGTCCACTGAAAGATCCACAATACCACTTGCCCGTTTTGTCTTTTTCCAAAACATTAAGTCCCATCACGCTAACTGGTGGCTCTGCTCCTATCTTCTCCACATTCCCCTGTTTCATGTTCAAGGAATAGAAGCCTTCGGACGTGGATATCAGCCAATCATGGAATGTTTCATCATAGCGAATCATGCGCAGCTTGTCTTGCCAGGGGTTTGAACTGTCGAGAGTAGTGCCTGGAAGAGCCGGAATCTTGTTTAATACCAATGCTATCATCACTGGCGGACGAAGGCACCACCCTGTGAATACTATCAGAAGTGTGAGCAAAATGGTGTATCGCCCTACCCTCTTATGCTGTTGGAACGACATTTTCAGCAGATTCTTCCGTTTCGGTCTCAACCATATCACGAATCCTGTGACGCAGAGCAACACTAAAATCACGCCTATACCATCCGCCATGAGCTTTCCTGCCATTCCGAAGAGCTCACCACTATGCAGCATCCAGACAGTGCGGAATAATGTCACTCTTCCGTCATAATCCTTTGGAGCGGGAAGTGGAATGCGTCGGAAGGTGGTATATGGAGGGAGCGAAGCATAGGCAAATGACCTGCTGAGCACCACAAGCGTATCTCCATGACAAGCCACATCTGTCAGTCTTTCGTCTTCTTCCACCGGCAACTCCACTCCATGCCATACTCCATGTATGCCATAGCGGTAAAGCCGGAATGGAGAAACTGCAAACAGGACATCTTCAGCGTCACTTCTCTTTATCTTTATTACATTTCTTATCTGACGGAAATCAGCCCCTTTTGGCAGACCGTCATTGAAGTCCTTGAAGCAAGAAGCCTTGGTATCTGTAATCCAGATGCCGCCATTGCCGTATAACAGCACACTATGGCATGAGTCCTCTTCCGCCTGCACACCGCCATTTGGTCTCCTGCCAATATCAAGTGTCCCCCTGAGCAGTCCTCCATTCCAATCATGAAACTCATATCTACCTGGCAGATACTCTCTACTTACGTTCACATCCTTGATGAATGAACGATGATTGAGCAGAATGCCGGATACGCAAAACATAAGCATAAAGAAGGTTATGCTTAGTCCAAACCATTTATGATGTTTTCTCCAAGTCGCCTTTTTCATTTATTTCCACTACCATCTACTTATCTATATCCACCGAAACACCTATCTGGAATGTCACTCCGTCAGTGATTGGACTATTGAGATAATAATACTTTGGCTTATATCCGAAGAGATTGTCCAAAGCCGCATTTAGCTTTATTGCCTTTCCGATACGCTGGATCAGTGAGAGTTTCCAGATGGTATATGCCGGATATTTCACGGTGACGGTTCCCTTGCTTACATCATAGTAGTCCTTGTATTCCACATTCTCCACTCCCGAAAGCACACGTCCCTGCAAGCCGACATTCAGACCATAATGCTTCGTGATCTGACGATCGTAATCCATACGGACATTCAAGGCATGTTCACGTGCCGGTATATACTGATTGTTGATGGTGTTTCCATCTTTATCTTTCGCTAACTGCTCCTTGGTATAAGCATAGGTCAGGCGTGCGCCAAAGCCGTTGTTCCATTTTGCTTGCGCACCGATTTCACCTCCACATACGCTATAGTCGCTCAAATTGGAATAAGGGAGATAAGGCAATTTGTCGGCAGACGACTTGAAATAAGGAGCAGAAGTAGCAAGCTTGTTCTTCACCTTATTGTAATATACGGATGCTGAAAAGTTGTAATGTCCCTTGGTATATTCTGCCGAGAGATTGAAATTATGGCTTACTTCCGATTTCAAATCGGGATTGCCCTCCACTATCCAGATGCCCGACATGTCAAAGTTGTAATACTTTTCCTTAAGGGTCGGCGCACGAAATCCCATGCCATAGCCTGCTCGCACTGCCATATTGCGCAATGGCTTGTAGCAGATGTTCCACTTGGGAGTGAGATGCGACTCCTTGCCATCCGAGAAATAGTCATAGCGCAAAGCGCCCACCATCTCCCATCTGTCTGTCATCCGCCAATCATATTGTGCAAACACGTCCCATATATCCTGCTTACGAGTCTCACCATCCAGATTGGTATTATAGAGATAGTCGTGCATCAAGTCGGAGCCAATAGTAAGCACATCTCCATTATCAAAAGAATGATTATAGAGCATTCGCAGCGAGTTTTGCACATTACTATAATCACGCACATCAAGTCTGGTAATGCGCTGATAGTCTGACTTATCGTATTGATCAAAAGCATAACTCACCTGCAATTCATCTTTCTCCGATATACTCCAGTCCATGCGTAGTCCTCCTGTGAAATCACGGTAACGCTCTGGCTGGTCCACTGACCTCACTGTCTCACGGAAGAAATACCCTGCACGCCCTGTAAGATGAAATTTAGTGGTTGGGCTCCATGCCAACTGCTCCTTTACGTTTATTGTCTTATCGCCATAGACGGTGGAGATAATGCGCGTCACAGGGTCTGCCGCACTTTTCACATCGTAATTATCAATGCTATTATAGTTGGCTGTGAGCATATTATTCCAATGCTTGCTGTTCAGACTGTAACTGATGCCGTATCGCTGATTGTTATGTTTGGCATATCGAGCGTTCACATTGAGCGTCCAAGGTTGCTTATTATGCTTTGTTATAATGTTCACCACACCTCCTGTGGCATTACTTCCATAGAGGGCAGATGCAGCCCCCTTGACTATTTCTATGCGCTCCACATTGTCCATATTGAGACGGGTGAAATCTACGTCATCCATCGTCTCGCCAGCCAGTCGTTCTCCATTCACGAGGAAGAGCACGCCCTGTCCGCCAAAACCAGAGAAGTTGAGGTGCGTCTGCTGATTCATAGCATAAGTAAATTCCACTCCTGGCAACTCCTGCTGCAAAAGGTCTTGCACATTAGTAGCATCGAGTTTGGCTATTTCCTTCGCATTGATTACTCGTGTCTGTATCGGAGTATCCTTCAGAAACTTTGGTGTGCGTGTGCCAGTCAGCACCACCTCATCGAGGGAAAACTGTCTGTATATAGAGTCGATACAAGCCTCTTGCGCCCCTACTGTATGCCAAGCTGTGCCTGCCATAAGCATGGAGATTATCATTTGTTTCTTCATCATTAGTAAGGATACTTATAATTGATTGTGAGATAACATTTTGCGCCCTTTGGCGAAAGATAGTTTTCCAACTGCAACGCTGCATATTTGCCATTCTTCAGGCGAAGGATAAACACATGATTATTCATGCTGAAGGCTGGAGGCATCGGAGGTATGTCCATAGTGAGCCATGATGACAGCACACGATTAAGCTCGATTCCTTGTGATGGAACATAGCCCAATAACATCTGTTCTTGACTGTCCCATACCTCATTCTCGGTCCATTCGTCCTCAGTAAACTTCATATTCCTGAAAGCATCGCTGTTCTCTGGCAGAGCATCCATAGATGTATAGGCAGTCTCAAGCACTGAAGCTCCATTCGTTCTCACATTATTACGATGCACAGCAAAGGTCCAGTTTTCGGGTGATGTCTGCTCGGCTGTAGGCGTGAAATAAGAAAACGTATTGTTCTTGACTCCTGCACCAAACACATCAAACCAGTACATATATTGTCCAGCCTTCTTTCCTTGCGTAGCAGCGACGTGACCCGACTCAGATTCATCCTTGTCGCCTGTGGCTGTCAGCGGAATGGGATAAGCCTCAAACTCGGTCTGCGCCTTCAGCAAAGCCTCATCGTCGCCTTCCAATGTGAGCTGATGCAGCTTGTCCAAATCCACATAATACCAATCTGTCCAACTGGTAGCATATATCAATAATTGCCCTTTTGCAGGTACAATGTCTGCCGGGCGGTCGTAAATATCATCAAAAATACCGTTGCAGGCAGTGAGCATCATCATGCTTACACCTGCAACGGCTATTCTGATATTATGGGGTTTTATCCAGTTTATCATCTATCTACTCAATTACTTCTTTAGATATTTTTTACCATTTATTATCACAACGCCCTTATAATTGTCACTTACCACCTGACCGTTGAGGTTATATATCTTGCCATCCTGCGGCTTCACATTGCTATTGATGGAAGAAATGCCCGTTGTCGAACTGCTAAATGAAGAGACAATACCAAATGGCATCGCTCCCATCTGGAAGGTATTCACGATGTCGGTCACGCTGTTGCCGTCGTATTTCACCAGGATGTCGTTATCCTTTGCCGTATTGAAAGAGTAATTGCCATCCATTGTCTTTACGCCATTGTTTTCAGCTGTGAAATGAAAACTCAGGTTATCATTCTTATAGTCGCGATAGTAACCGCCCTTCTCTTCGCTGTATGTCAATCCCTTCACAGTGTAAGTGCCAAGGGTAAGGTTTCCCATTACGGTATTGTCGAGCGTATAAGTAGGTATCTCCACATCCACTTTGTTCACGCCGTCATCCATATACTTGCGCACATTGTATGTCACGCCAGCATTAGAATAAGTGAACTGACCACCCACAGTTACGGCAATGGCATTTGTGACAGACTTCACGTAGTAAGCCTTGATGCTGTAACTCATGGCGAAAGGCATTGAGCCATATTTGAATACCACATCCAGAGCAAACGAATTGTCTGCCATATTATATGTACCGGAAAGGGATGTTCCTGCTATATTCTTCTCTTGTCCATCCACTGTCACCTTGGATGTGAATGTCTGCTCTGCAAAGGTAATCACATGGTTTTCGCCCATTGTGAAGGCCACATTCTCTATAGTAAAAGATGGAATGACTGCCATACCATGCATTGCCGGAAGTGTGATGTTACCTGCACTCATGTTTGCCATCTCAAACTTTATGGTATCGCTGCTGTTCTGGATATTCTGGGTCGTCACATTGACAGATGATTCTCCAGCAAACTTCAATGCGCCGTGCATTTGCGCCATCATATTACTTGCCGTCAGTGCGGCGAAAAAGAGAGTAAAGATTTTCTTCATACAATAATGTTTTCTTTTATTTCTGTTCATTTTTTTATTTGCGGATGCAAAATTACAACGACTTTCAATTCTACACAATACCTTAAAATGGGTATTATGTTTACTGCATCCTGATCTTTATTCCCTACATAGCATTATCACGCCATATCAATATGCAAGGAAACAATCACTTTTCCTTACATGTTGACTCTTGATTTTATTCCGACAAAATGGGGAAAACGGAAGGAAAGGAGAGTATTTGAACTGGGATAATTGCGGTATTATTAGGAAAAACAGGACTTTAGGAACACAATAAAGGCTGTTTTAGTGGCATTTCAGCACATTTTCATGGTCTAACAGTTATGCTTTTGCATTGTAACAACTATGCTTTTGCATTGTAATAACTATGCTTTTACCTCCTAATAGCTATGCTTTTACCTCCCAATAGCTTAGTTTTCGTCGGGTAAAATCTCCGATTAGATTTTATTTTCTTGTATCATCATGATAATCAAAGCATTACAATTATCACGCAAGAATCGATTATTTACAGGCAATGCGTTTCCTTTTTCAAATTCTTCACTCTCGCACAACAAGAAAATTGCAAAGTGTAAGCATATAAACATCTTTGCTTACACTTTGCAATCATATAACCATCACGACCTGCCAAGCACCTTAGCCAGTTTCTTTCGGAACGTGATGAGTTGCTGATATTCTTTCAGACAACTGCTGTATTTCTCCGGATTGGAGGCATTGAGGGCTATCTCCGTACGCAGAAAACTGATTCGACTGGCTGTCGTTTCCCAGAAGAAGTCTGCCACGAGATGAACCACATGCTCCCGGAGCCTGTCCTGCTCATACTTCATCTCATAGCTTTTGGACAGCTGCACATCGTCTATCGTAAGGTCGATGGCAGTCTTGCTCACTTCATAGTCGGGATGTATCTTGAAGTATTTCTCAGCCACGAAATTCTCTTCTCCGGCATGAGCCACCACTTCCGCAAGTATCTGATTATAGACAGGATTGGTAAACTGCAGATTATCTTCTGCCAACTGCGACTCGACATACTGGGCCACGGTGACATTGGTTGTGGTGCCGTCATCCAGTTCTGCATTCTCGAATATGATTTTCTCACCGTGACGCACCACACACTGGATAAGCATCGTCTGCACATCCTCCTTCTTCTGCACCTTTTTCTGACCGGAATATGTCTGCGAAGGAGCGGAAGTTGTGCTGCTGGAAACGACTGTCGCATTGCCACTGTTGGCATTTCCATCGGCTGGCGGCGAGAAAGCCTCCGGCGGAAGGAAAGCCTCCGGCGGGATGTCGGCATAGGGATCACCATCCGATGGTGGAGGCGTGGAAGTGTCATTCTGTGGCTGTTGGGGAGCAGGAGCAGTGGATTGGGAGACATCTGTCTGCCCTGCTGTGGCAGCATTTGTCTGAGCATTGGCAGCCTGTAAGTCAGGATTGCTTCGGCGAAGGCGTTCGCGCTCTTCCTCCTTACGTTTCTCTTCGCGGTTTGCACGGATGAAATCATTCATCTGCACGATGAGGGTCTGCTCGTTGATGCCAAGCCTTACGGAGCAGTCCTTGATGTATGTGGCGCGAACTATCGGGTCGCCTATCACGCTGACACTCTTCACGATAGAGTTGATAGCCTCCGAACGCTTGTAAGGATCTGTCTGTCCCTCCATCAGGACACGGGTCTTGAATTCGATGAAGTCGGTCTTGTGTTCCTCTACATACTGCCTGAAATATTCCGCATTATGCTTTCTTGCGAAGCTGTCAGGGTCGTCCCCGTCCGGGAGAAGGAGCACTTTGACGTTCATTCCCTCAGTCAGAAGCATGTCCGTGCCTCGCAATGCCGCCTTGATACCAGCGGCATCGCCATCATAGAGCAGGACAATATTGCCCGTGAAGCGATGCAGAAGGTGAATCTGATGGCGTGAAAGGGCGGTTCCGGAGTTTGCCACCACATTCTCTATGCCGCATTGGTGCATTGAGATTACGTCAGTGTAGCCCTCCACCATATAGACGCAGTCCTCCGAACCGATGGCCTTCTTGGCCTGGAAGAGTCCGTAGAGTTCGTGGTCTTTCTTGTAAATGGGCGACTCAGCCGAGTTGACGTACTTCTGGCTCACGCCTTTCGTGCGGGAATCGAGCACACGTCCGCCGAAGGCAACGACATTTCCGCTGACTCCTATCCACGGAAACATGGCGCGTCCGGCAAATCTATCCACCATCTCGCCTTTGCTATCCTTGTAGCATAGGCTCGCCTTCTCCATTATTTCAAGGTTGTAGCCCTTCTCCTTTGCCTTTCTCGGCATGGCATGCTTGTCGGCAAGCGAGAAGCCGAGGCGGAACTTCCTGATTATATCATCACGGAAACCGCGCTGACGGAAATACTGAAGTCCGACGGCACGTCCATCCACATCATTATAGAGAATATCGGAATAATACTCTGCAGCCCAATTATTTACTACGAACATCGCCTCTCTCTCCGTCTTCTCGCGGCGCTGCTCGTCAGTCATTTCCGCTTCCTGCACCTCGATGCCGTATCTGTTGGCGAGCCATCTCAGGGCTTCCACGTAGGTCATCTGCTCATGTTTCATGATGAAACCTACGGAATCACCGCCCTCACCACAGGTGAAGCAATGGCAGGTGCCACGTGCCGGGGACACATAGAACGACGGATTGCTGTCGTTGTGGAAAGGGCACAGACCTTTATAGTTTGAACCGGAACGCTTCAAACTAACAAATTCAGAGACCACATCGACTATGTCGGCGGCCTCCTTGATTCTTTCTATGGTCAGGCGATCTATCACGATGGGGCGATTATTTAATGAAGAATGAAGAATGATGTATGAAGAATGGCTGACGCCGTTGGTCTTCTTGCTTCTTATTCTTCTTATTTCAGCCGGTAATGCGGCGGACACAGTGGCGTACTATTGCTCCTCCTCTTTCCAGGAACGGAAGAGGGAGAAGTTCACACTGCCGTATGAACGGTGCTCGATGAAGCATGGATGCTGGGAGAAATCATTGTGCTTGCCATGCTCGAAGACGAATATGCCACCCTCCTTGAGCAGACATTCCTCTGCATTCTTGCGCAATACGAGGTCTGGAATCTTCGGAAGGTCAGGCAATGCATAAGGTGGGTCGGCAAAGATAAGGTCATACTTGCGCTTGCAACTCTTCAGGAATCGGAACACATCACCACGAATGAGCGAGCAGTCTTCATCGCCGAGCTTTTGCAGGCACTGCCTAATGAAAGAGGCATGGTCGCGATCCATCTCCACACTTGTCACGTCAGCGCATCCGCGGCTGAGCATTTCGAGCGTAATACTGCCCGTTCCGGCAAAGAGATCGAGGGCTGACGCGTCCTCAAAATCCATATAGCCATTGAGCACATTGAAGATATTCTCTTTGGCAAAGTCGGTTGTCGGTCTTGCCTTGAATGTGCGTGGCACTTCAAAATGGCGACCTTTATATATTCCTGTGATTACTCTCATAACATCATATCAAAGTCAATGCCTTCTATCTGAGTGACCGGCAAGCGGTTAAGCTCGGCAGAAGGACTTAAAACATACACTCTACGCAGATAGCCCTTCAGCTTATTGACTATCCACTCCTTATTCTCTATATTGCCAAGGATGTGCATCTCATCGTTTTCATTATCGAAAGCGAGCTGGTTCCACACGAAGAGCAGGAAGTAAAGAGCATCATGCAAATGCGTGGCATCAAAGCGATTGGCAAAGCGGAAGCGCCTCTGCTGGAAGGAAAAGATGTCAATGCAGCGGTCATGGAAATAGCCGTAAAGCCTTCTTCGCTGACCAGACACTCCGCCACGGCGGTAAAGATGACTCCAGACAGGCTGTATCACATTCTGTATTCTCACGTCAGGGAAATGGTCCTCCACCACCATCTTCAGGTCTTTATTGATTCCGAAGATAGCGACAGCATTGAGTTCGGGCAGCACATTGATGATTTTCTCTTCCGAATCATGCCCCATAAACGTCTGGTTATAGAGCAGGTCGGCATCGAAATTCTCTTCGTCCATATACTCGTCTATCGGCACGAGGGCTACAGGAGTACAGACTGAGAGAAGCGCCTTCTGACCATGATTCTGCAATAACTCCGCATCACGGAAGGCTGAGCGGAGATTTGCCGCCATGGACACACCGCTCCTAACGGTATAGGGAGCGTAATCCACTGTGCCGTCACCATGGGGAAGAAGAAAACTAAGCGTGCCATTGCCTGCACGGATGATGAGACGTGGCGTGCCACCTCTCCGGCTTACAGGCTGCTGCATTGTCTGTTTATCATTTTTATCATTCATATTTTGGTCAGGAGGAACTTTTTTCATACCTTTGTCGTGCAAAATTAAGGAAAAAAACTGAATTATACAATTCCCTAACAATATTTTTCCATTTTACCTCTTGCCTTATCCTCGTTTCATCAGTAAAGGGAGCAAAACTGTCAAAGAGAACTAAAGTTGGACTGCACTTTGCTGAATACCGTGATAATAAGGCTGTAACAAGGCGAACAAGAGAGGTGTTATTATTACGATTTCACAATAATGAAGATAAGAGAATTCTGCGAATTGATACTGCAACGGTTTGGCTTTCCACCCACGGAAGACCAAAAAAATGCGCTCGACTGCTTCGGACATTTCCTGGCTTCACGCCACGATATGCCCGTGATGATACTGAAAGGCAGCGCCGGAACTGGCAAGACGTCCATCGTGGCAGCGATGGTTCAGACTCTTGTCTCACTAAGACAAAGAGTCGTGCTGATGGCTCCTACGGGCAGAGCGGCAAAGGTCATCTCGCTCAATGCAGGGCTTCCTGCTTCCACTATCCACCGTAAGATATACAGGCAGAAGACATTTCAGGGCGATTTCAATCTGAATTTCAACAATCATTCCGACACTCTCTTCGTGGTGGACGAGGCTTCGATGATTTCTTCCATGCCAACAGGAGAGACTGGTTTCGGAACGGGTTCGCTGCTCGATGACCTCATGCAGTACGTTTTCTCTGGTGAAAACTGCCGGCTGATGCTTATCGGAGATACTGCACAGCTGCCTCCCGTGGGCGAAGAAGAGTCCCCTGCCCTGCTCTCTGACATGATAGAAGGCTACGGAGCACAGGTCTTCGAATGCAGACTGGAGGTGGTTCTGCGCCAAAGCGCTGAGTCGGGAATACTTTATAACGCCACTATGATACGCCAGTTGATACAGCATGACGAGGCGACAGAACTGCCAAAAATCACGTTCTCCAGGTTTCCAGACATCCATATCATGCCAGGCAATGAGATTATCGACTCGCTTTCCATGAGTTACCGGGACGTAGGATACGACGAAACCATCGTTATCACCCGAAGCAACAAGAATGCCACCTTATATAATAACGGCATACGTAATCAGGTTCTCGACCGTGACTCGCTGCTTTGCCAGGGGGACAACCTCATGATAGTGAGAAACAATTACTTCTATCATGCCGACAAGGCATCGGACTCCGACAACAAGGAGACCGGCATAGGCAAGGGCGGAATGTTCATAGCCAACGGCGACAGAGCCACGGTGGTGCGCATACGCAAGCAGCATGAACTGTATGGCTTCCACTTTGCTGAGGTATTGCTCCGCTTTCCCGATTATGATGACCTGGAATTGGAGACCATGCTGCTGACGGACACATTGCAGTCGGACTCCCCTTCCCTCACACAGGCTCAGTATCAGGCACTATTCAGTGCGATAGAAGAGGACTATATGGACATCCATCTCAAGACAGACCGCATCAAGGCGGTGCGTAATGACCCGTTCTTCAACGCATTGCAGGTGAAGTATGCCTATGCTGTCACTTGCCACAAAGCGCAGGGCGGACAGTGGACCAACGTGTATATCGACCAGGGATATATGACTGATGACATGCTTACTCCCGACTATATCCACTGGCTCTACACGGCTTTCACACGCGCTACGGAGAACCTTTACCTCGTAAACTGGCCCAAGACGCAAAACGGGGACATGATGGTTAATGCATAATTCATAATGCATAATTCATAATTCGTAATGCATAATTCATAATCATCAATGGTTAATTCATAATGCTGATTGTGCATTTATTCTGCAAAAGAGTAGGTAACTCCATTTATTTTTTATACCTTTGCATGAAATAGGCTTAAATAAAAACATAATATAAACTACAAACAAAAACAAACTACTATGTACAGTGACCCAAAAGAGTGCCTCTATTGCACTAACAATCAGACTCTTCATGACCTCATGATAGAGATTGCACACCTCCGTGTATCACGCGTTTTCCTCTTCAAGGAGCAGACATACAGAGGTCGCTGCCTCGTAAGCTACGACAAGCACGTCAATGACCTCAACGAGCTTACCGACGAAGAGCGCAACGCTTTCATGGCTGACGTAGCACAAACCACACGCGCTATGCAGAAGGCTTTCAACCCAGAGAAAATCAACTACGGCGCTTACAGCGACAAACTCTCACACCTCCACTTCCATCTCGCGCCTAAATACGTGGACGGACCTGACTATGGAGGCACTTTCCAGATGAATCCTGGTAAGGTATATCTCTCTGATGCTGAATATCAGGAGCTTATCGAGAAGGTGAAAGCCAACTTATAAGCAAGACACCCGTAGGATACTTACTCAAACATATTCCTACTTCTACCATAAGGAACAGGAGACTGAGCCTCATCCGTCTCGCTTCTGTCATGCTCGGTTTGGCAAGGCCAGCCTCCTGTTTCCTACTTTTATTTATCCTTAATAATATAAACAATGTACCCACTCCTCTTCAAACCAAACATGCACAAGATAGTATGGGGCGGAAAAAGACTGCAACCATACAAAGGAATCCCAACTACAGACGAGCCGATAGGCGAAAGTTGGGAGGTGAGTGCCGTGGAATCAAGCCCAAGTATCATTGCCAACGGACAATGGGAAGGTCATTCCCTCATCGAAGTAGTGGCGCAATATCCCGAAGAAATACTGGGAGAAAGCGTGGCACAGCGATATGGAAACAAGCTTCCACTGCTCGTGAAATTCATTGATGCAGAGAAGGATCTGAGCATTCAGGTGCACCCTGACGATGAAATGGCTATGAGGGAGCACGGCAAATTCGGCAAGACGGAGATGTGGTACGTCATTGATGCCAAGCCTGGAGCTTGCCTTTATGCTGGTTTCAAGGAGGCCATTACGCCTTATGAATACCGCAAGAGAGTGGAGGACGGCAGCATCTGCGATGTTCTTGCACGGCATGAGGTGCATACCGGCGACGTCTTCTACATACCGGCAGGCAGAGTACACGCCATCTGCGGCGGCATTCTGCTGGCAGAGGTGCAGCAATCGAGCGATGTCACCTATCGTATCTTCGACTATAACCGCCCTGGTCTGGACGGAAAACCACGCCAACTACACACCGAACTGGCTGCGCAAGCCATTGATTTCCATGTAGAAAAGGATTATCGCACTCACTATCCAGAAATTCAGGAACGCGCTGTTTCGGTCATTGACACTCCTTATTTCGATGTCAGAGTGATGGACATCACCCAGCCTTTCCATCGCAATCTCATCAAATATGATTCCTTTATCATCTCAATGTGCATAAAGGGAACCTGCCGGATCCGCCTCCGCGATGGCGAAGGAATAGACTATGACAACCGTGACATAGTGCTCCATGAGGGCCATTCCTGCCTTATCCCAGCATCAATAGCCGACTATGACCTCATTCCTGTCACCAAGACAGCAAAGGTACTGGAGGCTCACATCGACAATAAGGACAGAAGTCTGCCTGCAATGTTCACGCGTTTCTTCCATATCACGAAGAAATAAGACCACAACTTCTATCCTATTACAAGACAATAAGATAACAAACGCACAAAGGCTTGCTTGACATAACCTTCTTTTTAGCACGATGTGCTGGAGATTACTCAAGCAAGCCTTTGGCATTTTATTATTTTCCTGCTTTCAGATAATGGGCTGAAAGCAGTGATTTCATTTATTTCTTCAGGTATTTCACCAGTGGACTATTGATTTTCTTCAGTCCCTTAGCCACGCTCTTTGCATTGTTTCTTGCTCCGAGAAGGCTGGTGTGTGTGTGGTCATGATTGAAGTAAGCGGATGCTTTTTCCTTGTTTCCACAGTGCTTGTCGAGGAAATCCGCTGAAATATTATGCACATCCACGAAGGCGGCACCATTATCGTCAGCCACCTCCTTGCACCACTGTGTGATGTAATTGTCGTTGCGGCGCTCGATATACTGCTTGTTCTTCTTCTCATTTACGCGGTAGAAATTACCCACGACCTTGCCTTTTCCCTTGTGCCACTCATTGCGTGGAGTGAACGAAAGCACTACTGGAATGGCTCCTTTTTCCTTACAGTCCTGTATCATCTTGTGGAGATACCAGCCGTAGGAATAGACCACGAGGTTCTTTCCATTGCTCTTCAGGTGATAGACATGAGATGTATCCTTTGCGCAAGCTATGACTCCACGCTCCTTATCCTTGTCGATACCACCGATATCATTGTGTCCAAACTGAAGGAGAACATAGTCGCCAGGACGCAATGTGCGATAGACTTCCTCCCAACGGTTTTCCAAAAGGAAGGTGCGAGTGGAGCGGCCTGCCTTTGCACAGTTGATAAACGTGCACTTGGACTCATCAAAGACGGTGTAAGCCTGTGAGCCCCAGCCCCACATTCCGTCAGGATTCTTGTCCTCATTCTTGCCTGTAGAGTCACCACAGAAGAAGATACGCACTTTCTTTTTCTTCTCTTCCGCAGTCTTTTTCTTTGGAATCACGTTGCCTTTTGCATCGTAATTGTTTGGTTCCCAAGCGAGAAGCTTTTCCTCATAATCAGGACATACCTTGTCCATCACGAGGTAAGACTTCAGTCGGAGCAGCGCTTCCCTCTCCTCCTGGAATAGGCTGTCCTTAGTGTTGAGATTAGGATTGTCGCCAAGATTGAGGTTGAGAATGCCCTCTGCTGCAGACTCTGCATTCATCCTTGCACCGAATGCGCTGGAATGAATCTTGTCAAGATAGAAGTGATAATTGGTCTTCCATCTGCCGTAAGTTTCCAGTTTCTTGGCTGAAATATCGTTGAGATTCACCACAGGCACGTTCATTTCCTTGCCAATGGCAAAGATTGCCGGTGTGAAATCCTTGAGTTTACGCTGTATTGCCTTGCCATCTATCTCGTAATCATTACGTGGCGTCAGAGTGAAAAGCACGGGAATAGCCCCTTTCGCACGCACTTCATTGATGAAACGGCGGGTATATCCGCCAAAGGTATATACCGTGTCCTGGCAATGTTTCACCTTATTATATATAATAATGGAGTCATTCGCCAGACTGAGTTTTCCCAAAGGACGATATGATGACCTTGCCCTTATCGAGTCGATAGGTCCATTGTCATTATGTCCAAGTTCGAGAAAGACGTAGTCTCCCTTTCTCAAGTTTGCGATAGTGCGCTGCCAAAGGTCTGGCGACTTGTAGAAAGTACGTGGACTTGTGCCTCCAAGAGCATGGTTTTCCACCGTCACTTTGGAAGCGTCAAAATATTCATGCTCATAATATCCCCATCCCCATTGACCATTGTCTCCGTTACCTCTCGTACCGGTACGCATGGTGGAATTGCCTACAAGGAAGATTACGGGATTGTCGCCCTTTCTGGAAGAACCGGATACGGGGCGTGCCTGATTGGCAATGTCTATGGAGTCGGCAGTCAAATCCCTTACTCCATTTATGTCAAGCCATATATCTCCCTGCTCATTCTTATTCTGAGCATTGGCTGTAAGGGCTGTAAGGGCAAAGGAAAGTGTTAGTGTAGTCAGTATTCTCATTGTAGTATATGTATAAGAAAGCCCCTATCCCCCACTATTATTCTGGAAAGAGAATAGGCAGGAGACAGGGACCTTATGTTGTTTTTACTTGCGATAATCAGCAAGATCCTCAGGGGTTGCACCCATGATAAAGTTGTAATGACGCTCTATCTCAGAAGCGACATAGCGGTTATAGACGCGAGCTGACTGAGCGAAAAGCTCTGGAGCCTTGCTTGCATCGCCGATAAGGAGGAGAGACATGATGATGTCTGCAGCCATTTCGTAAAGATGACGGATGACGAAGTCCTTGAACTCATCACACTTCTGCTCATTTACGTATGCCACAGCCTCATTGTATTTCTCTGCCATTGCAGCGCATTTCTCCTTGAGAGCCGCAAATTCTGGTGCACACCAGTCCTCAGAACCAACGCTTGCAGGAGCCTGACCATACTGGAGCATATCTGCTATTACGCTGCCATAGAAGCCATTTGTGATGTAGCGACCAGCGGCAACTGTCTGCAACTGTGTGGTTCCCTCATAGATAGAGAGAATACGTGCATCACGATAGAGGCGCTGACAAGCATATTCGAGCATGAAACCTGAACCACCATGCACCTGAATGCCATCGTAAGTGTTCTGGTTAGCATACTCAGAAGTCATACCCTTAGCAAGCGGAGTGAAAGCATCAGCAAGCTTGGAATATGTCTTGCACTCGCTGCGCTCTTCTGGAGTGAGCTTGCCACCCTCAAGTTTGCGGTCGCGCTCGATGTCCTCAAGAATCTTATATACATCGACATAACGGCTTGTGGCATAGAGCATGGAGCGACCTGCAGCAAGCTTTGCCTTCATGATAGCAAGCATATCATACACTGCCGGGAACTCGATGATAGCCTTGCCGAACTGCTTACGCTCCTTAGCGTATGCGAGAGCCTCATTGTAAGCCATCTGTGATACGCCGGTACTCTGACCTGCAATGCCGAGACGGGCACCGTTCATCAATCCCATTACGTACTTGATAAGACCCATCTTGCGTGATCCACAGAGCTCTGCCTTTGCGTTCTTATATACAAGTTCGCAAGTAGGTGAACCATGAATACCAAGCTTATTCTCAAGACGACGTACATCCACGCCACCCTGATTCTTGTCATAGATGAACATGGAGAGACCACGTCCGTCACGTGTTCCTTCCTCAGAACGTGCAAGTACGAGGTGGATATCAGAGTCACCATTGGTGATAAAGCGCTTACATCCATTGAGACGCCAGCAGTCTTCCTTCTCATCGTATGTGGCTTTGAGCATCACTGACTGAAGGTCGGAACCAGCATCAGGCTCTGTAAGGTCCATTGACATTGTCTCACCAGCACATACACGAGGTACGAAACGCTGGCGCTGATCCTCATCACCAAACTCATAAAGAGTGGCAATACAATCCTGCAATGACCAGATATTCTCAAAACCAGTGTCTGCTGTAGCCACCATCTCATTGATAGCAGAATATACAGCCATTGGGAAATTGAGACCACCGTAACGACGTGGCATTGTAACGCCATTGAGACCAGCCTTTATAGTAGCGTCAAGATTTTCATAAGTCTTTGACGCATATATCATTCTATTGTTCTCAAGATGTGGACCTTCTGCATCTACATCCTCGGCATTAGGAGCTACGACGTTAGCCATTACGTCACCGGCAAGTTCCAGTACGCGGTCATAAGAATCGAAAGCGTCCTCAAGGTTGTCCGGTGCATAGTCATATTTGTCTGCATCAGCAAAGTTACGTTCCTTAAGTTCTACGATATGCTTGAGGAGCGGGTAGCTGAGATAGAACTTTATCTCAGGGTTATCTGTATAAAAGTTTGCCATTATTTATTATTCTGCTTGTAGTACTTAATGAGTTTTGGAAGCACTTCCTCTACGGTGCCGTTGATGACATAGTCAGCAATAGCATTGATTGGAGCCTCCGGATCACTATTGATAGAGATGATAATGCCTGCATCCTGCATACCTGCGATATGCTGAATCTGACCAGATATACCGCAAGCGATATACACCTTTGGATGCACTGTGATACCTGTCTGACCGATCTGGCGGTCATTGTCTATCCATCCGGCATCCACTGCAGCGCGGCTTGCGCCCACTTCAGCGTGGATTTCCTTTGCAAACTCAAAGAGCTGGCCGAAACCTTCCTTTGAACCTACGCCGTAACCACCAGCCACTACGATGCTTGCGCCCTTGAGATTGTGCTTTGCCTCTTCGACATGACGGTCGATTACCTTGACGACATACTCTGATTCCGGAACATATTTAGCCACATCATGACGGATTACCTCAGCCTTATAGTTCTCGTCGAGCACCTCCATCTTCATCACGCCCTCACGCACTGTAGCCATCTGAGGACGATGGAGTGGGTTTACAATAGTAGCAACGATGTTGCCACCGAAAGCAGGACGGATCTGATAGAGCTGGCGTTCGAAATGACGATTTTCGAGCACGCCCTCATCATTCTTCATCTTCATGTCGAAATCACCGATTTCCAGTTCGGTACAGTCAGCGGTAAGTCCGCTGAAAAGTGCAGAAGACACACGTGGACCGAGGTCACGTCCGATTACTGTAGCGCCCATAAGGCAGATCTGCGGCTTCTCTTCCTTGAAGAGGTTGACTACGAGTGCGGTATGAGGATTTGAGGTATAAGGGAACAATCCCTCAGCATCAAATACATGCACCTTGTCAACACCATATTTCATTACCTGATTCTCTACGCCTTCGAGACCGGAACCAGCGATGATACATTCCAATTGAACGCCAAGAGTATTGGCGAGTTTGCGACCCTTTGTCAAGAGTTCAAGAGCGACATCCTTTACCTTTGTGCCCTCGATTTCGCAATATACAAATACGTTGTTCATATATTTCGTTTTAAAGGTTTCAGGTTACAAGAACCATTTTGCTTCGCTTTGATTTCGAATAAGTCAAATCAGCCGAAGCTTCTTACCAGTCCTTTGTCCCATGCGACCTTAAATATTAGCCAATAATCTTTTCGTTAATAAGTTCCTTGATCAGTTCGTTGATATCCTCATCTGATCCTGTCATGGTGCGGCTTTCCTTTGCCTTGAACACGATATTCTTGACAGCCTTCACATTAGTAGGAGAACCAGCCTTGCCGATTTGCTTCGGATCAGCGTCGATGTCAGCGGCACCCCACTGTGTGATGTCGAGGAATGGCTTTCTTGCGATAAGAGTCTGCCATGCTTCTGCCTCTTCAGGCTTGCGCTCAGCCGGAACTGTTGCCTTCTTGTATTTCATCACAAGCTTCGCATTACGTGGACGACAAGGAGCAGCACTGCCGTTTACTGTCACCACGAGAGGGAGCGGTGCCTCTACAGTCTCTACGCCTCCATCAATATGACGACGGATTACCACCTTCTTGGCAGCTTCATCGAGGGAAAGGATTTCTTCAGCATAAGTCACCTGTGTCAGTCCAAGTTTCTCGGCAATCTGAGGACCTACCTGTGCGGTATCACCGTCAATAGCCTGACGACCGCCGAGGATGATGTCGAAATCGCCTATCTTCTTGATAGCTTGTGCGAGCGTATAACTTGTAGCGAGCGTATCAGCGCCACCGAGCGGACGGTCTGTTACGACATATCCCTTATCGGCACCACGGTAGAGGGCCTCACGGATAACCTCTGCAGACTTTGGCAGACCCATTGTCACTACAGAGATAACAGAACCTGGGAATTGCTCCTTGAGACGCAGCGCCTGCTCAAGAGCGTTCAAATCATCTGGATTGAAGATGGCTGGAAGAGCGGCACGATTGATAGTACCCTCTGGAGTCATTGCATCAGGACCTACATTGTGAGTGTCAGGCACCTGCTTTGCAAGTACGACAATTTTCAAACTCATTTAATTGTTTTGTTTAGTTATTATGTTATTGAATATGCATTGGTAATTGACACACACGCATATACATTTGCGTGTGCGCACATAAAGCGATGCAAAGGTAGTCAAAAATATCGGTAACACCAAAAAAATGAACAAAAAACGCACATTCCATTACAGAATGTGCATTAAGATATTGCGTTTATCTCCTGTCTCTTGCGGCAAACCAAGAGGCAAGAATTGTTCCTGATATCGAGTGCCAAGCACAGCTTACAGCGCATGGTATCACCGCCAAAGGGCATGAAGCGGCAAAGAATGTGGAGGAAAGCACAGTGGCAAGTCCTGCATTCTGCATTCCCACCTCTATGGAAACGGTGCGCTTCTTCGCCTTGGAGAAGTGGAATATCCTACCCACTGTATATCCGAGGAAATAGCCTAACGTATTATGACACAGCACTACTACAAAGACAAGGAAGAAGAACATCACGCCCTGCATAAGCAGTTTGTCATGCACAGCAGCCACTACTCCACCCACGATGCAGGCAAGTCCGAGGACACTGAAAGCCGGCATTACGCTCTGTGCCTTTCTGAATGATTCGTTCTTTCCCCAGAAGAGATTGGCGAAAAAGCCGACTGTGACAGGCAACAGGGTGACTATAAGGATGTTGCAGAACATTCCCCACGCATCCACCTCCACCTTTTCTCCTGCAAGGAAGAGAATAAGGAGCGGAGTGACAATCGGTGCGAGAAGCGTACTTGCAGTGGTCATGCCTACAGAGAAGGCTACGTCGCCCTTGCACAGATAAGACATTATGTTACTACTGACACCGCCCGGACAGCATCCTACGAGGATTATTCCCACAATAATTGGCTTTGGAACCTCGATTCCGAAATAGCCCACGCCTACCGTAAGCGACCATGCTATCAACGGCATGAGCGAAAACTGCGCACAGGTGCCGATGAGAATATCGAGTGGACGTGACGCAAGTATGCGCATATCCTGCATGGTAAGGGTCAGTCCCATAGTGAGCATGATGAATCCCAAAATGCAAGACTGCACAGTTCCCTTCACCCAAGCAAACAAATCTGGAGCGAAAAACGTTATCACAGCAATGGCTATGATGAAATAACTTGTGTAAGTGCCCAACCACTGGCTGGCTTTCAATAATGCTTTATACATATCTTTTTACCTTTAGGCGGTGAATATAATCTTCCACCTTACTTTATTATGTTTTGTTTGTGTCTTGCGTAAATGGAAAAAAAAGCATCGCTTTCGAAATGCAAAATTACAAAATATTTCCCTAACAGCCAAAAGATTACACAGAAAAACGCATGATTTCCGGTCGCTACACCACTAAAAACAGACAATAACACACGCAATTACTGACATGAATTCTCCAAAACAATCCGTTTTTTCTCTTTTTGAACCCGTTTTTTTCTCTTTTTATTGCTGTCCACCAACAAAACGAAACAAGTGGTTTAGACTCCCAAAACTCCGTTTTTACAACAATAATACATTAGCAGTCAATGAAATAGCACAGCGATACACAGATAGAAATATGGGTGGAACTTTACATAATTCCACCCATATTCCACCGCAAATTCCACCACATATATCTATCAGAATATCAAATAGTTAACATTACGTGGTGGAATTATGGAATTATAATCGTCAAAATATATTTTTTTTGTAGTCGAATTTTCTTGCAAATCCAGACTACATCATGCGCTTTTACATTGCAATAACTATGCTTTTACATTGCAATAACTATGCTTTTACATTGCAATAACTAAGCTTTTGCATTGCAATAACTATGCTTTTACATTGCACGACATTTCTTATTCAGCCCATGAACCGAGAACATTGGCTATCGTAAGTTGCTTTGCATCTTTCTTGGTGAGCTGTTTTGCCCATGCCACGCGCTTGTCTGTGTTGGCTCCTTCGCCTCTATTGTTATACTCAGCATAGCGCACAAGGTTTGTATCTTTCTTCCAATCGTTCCATCCTCCAGGAGCAATGCCCTTAGGAAGGTCGCAATTCATAAAGACGGTATGTGCATATGAGCGCCATGGACGTCCGAGACACATCTTTGTAACCTCCGGTGCAAGAGTGATATGGCAGTTATTAAAGACATATCCATACTGCACATTCTGCGGTGTAGAGGCTGCTGTGATGTACGAATTTACCTTGCAGAAGATGTCACAGTTCTCAAACCACGCTGTGGAAGGACCGAAGATAAAGTCCGTAGTGCCTTCAATATAGCAATCCTTAAAGAGCAGTTTCGTCTCTCCACGTCCGGTATAGATAGTGTCCTGATTACCAAGGAAACGGCAATTGAGGAACTTTATTCTGTTACCTTCGGTATGTAGCGCCACTGCTTGCCCGAGACGTGGTGCATTATTCTCTATCGTGATATTCTTTATTGTGATATCTGAGCCGTCAATACGCAGGGTATATGTGCGGAAAGTGCCGATTTTCTGGCTTTTGGAGTGTATCTGGTCGCTCTTGATATTGGCGTGGTCATCGTATGTTATGATGGTGTTGTCACGGTCTTCACCGCAGATTTCCACGTTGGTGAGCCATGACGGGAGGATGAGTTTCTCCTTATAGACACCTTTTTTCACGTAGATTACTTTGTGATACTCCATGAAAGCGCGACAAACTTCAAGAGCTTCGTCGATGTTACGGAACTGTCCGGTGCCGTCCCTTGCCACCACGAGGGTGTCTGGATTGTCACTTACTTGCGCATTCATGCTGATTGCGGAGATTAGGGAGATGAGTAGTAGTGCTATTTTCTTCATTGTTAGTTAGTTATTTTGTTGTTTGGTCTTTTCGGGATATCAGCCGGTAACGCGGCTGACACAGTGGCTTCTTGCTAAATGAAGAATGAGGAATGAGGAATGGAGAATGGCTAACTCCGGTTGGAATCATTGCTTATTCTTCGGAATATCAGCCGGTAACGCGGCTGACACAGTGGCGAACGCTTGCGAAAATAGGCAGAGATGCGGCTGACACAGTGGTTGCCATCGTTGTCTGGAGACTTGTTTGCCTACAGACAACGACGGAAATCAATATGCTCTTGCTACGCTCTGCAGGTCAGGTACCTGCTTCAGCACGTCGATTATATCATTGAGCTCGTCACGATCATGCACTCTCAGCTCCATCCTTCCCTCGAATATTCCATCATTTGATGAAATCTCAAGACGATGGATGTTGACATCGAGCTGGTCGGAGATAACCATTGCGACATCCTTCATCAAGCCTTTGCGGTCTATTCCCTTGATTGTCAGGGTGGCATCAAAGAGCATCTCGTCGGCACACATATTCCATTTCACGCTCAGAATGCGGTGGGCATAAGCATTTCTCAACTTATTTGCCACCTGACAAGAGCGCTGATGGATCTCGATATGGTCGTTTGAATCAATATATCCGAGCACGTCGTCGCCCGGAATAGGGTGACAACAGTCGTGATCCATGATGTACTTCTTGATATTATCCTCACTGATCACGCAGGCACGGTCCTTGTCAAAGCCTTCGGTTACTGTGACAAACTCATGCACATCCTCGTTCTTTTCCTTGCTCTTGAGGAAAGGCACGAAGCGACGCCAACTGGATTTGCCCTTTGACTTCTTCTGCAGCCCGAGAATAAGGTTGAGATCCTTCTCTCCAAGCTTGATGTTTCCGTTGCCTACATCAAGATACAAGTGCTCCTGACGCTCGATACCGTGCGCATCACAGAGTGTCTTGATGATGGAAGTAGTGACATTGAGGTCATTCTGCTGAAGCCATTCGCGCAGCATCTGCAATCCTTTCTGCTGAACATCGCGGTCGGCACGGCGCAGCTGAGCCTGTATCTTGCTGCGCGCTTTCGCGGTAGTGACAAACGAAGTCCACTCCGGCTGCACGTGCTGGGAATTACTTGTGATGATTTCCACCTGGTCTCCACCCTTCAATACGTGGCTAAGAGGCACGAGTTTATGGTTCACTTTTGCACCGATGCAATGCGAACCGAGGAAAGTATGGATATGGAAAGCGAAGTCGAGCGCAGTAGCTCCGGAAGGAAGCGTGACTATTTCTCCCTTTGGAGTGAATACGAATATCTCCTGAGCAAAGAGATTGAGCTTGATAGCATCGAGGAAATCCATAGCATCTGGCTGCGGATCATCAAGGATTTCCTTGATAGTGCAGAGCCAGTCATTGAGTTCTCCCTCATTATTGGCTTCGCCATTGCCCTCCTTATATTTCCAATGGGCGGCAAATCCCTGCTCTGCAATCTTGTCCATGCGGTCAGAACGGATCTGCACCTCTATCCATCTGCCCTGATTACTCATGAGGGTGACGTGGAGAGCCTGATAGCCATTCGCCTTAGGATGGCTGAGCCAATCACGCAAACGGTCAGGATGCGACTTGTAAAGCTTTGTGATAGCCACATAGATACGGAAACACTCATTTACCTCTTCTTCGATAGAAGGAGAGGTAAAGATGATTCTTACGGCAAGGATATCATATATTTCATCGAATGACACGTGCTTATTTCGCATCTTGTTCCAAATGGAATAAGGGCTCTTCACACGCATTTTGATGATATATTTACATCCCATAGCATCAAGAGCTTGACGTATAGGCGATGTAAATTTCTCGAAGAGCTCATCACGCTGTTCCTGAGTATGTGCCAATTTTCGAACTATATTGGCATAGGAATCAGGATGTTCATACTTGAAAGCGAGGTCTTCGAGTTCGGTCTTTATCTTGTTCAGTCCCAATCTGTTTGCCAGAGGAGCATAAAGATACAGCGTTTCTCCAGCCACCTTGTATCTCTTGTTCTCCGGCAGATTGTCGAGAGTGCGCATATTGTCCAGTCTGTCGCAAATCTTTATGAGTATGACGCGGATGTCATCGCTCATGGTGAGGAGTAGTTTCTTGAAATTCTCCGCCTGTTCCGATGCCTTATCTCCGAAGATACCACCGGAAATCTTGGTCAGGCCATCAACGATCTGCGCAATCTTGCTACCGAACACATTATCAATATCCTCGACAGTATAGTCAG
This sequence comes from uncultured Prevotella sp., assembly GCA_934256705.1. Classification (GTDB taxonomy): domain Bacteria; phylum Bacteroidota; class Bacteroidia; order Bacteroidales; family Bacteroidaceae; genus Prevotella. The sequence continues at coordinate 7,898 of CAKQPF010000031.1, read as the reverse complement.
TATTCTCAATGACATCATGGAGAAGGGCGGCACAGATGGACGTGGAACCGAGTCCCATCTCCTGCGAAGCAATGAGCGCTACAGACACAGGATGGATGATATAGGGTTCTCCCGAAGGTCGGTTGACGCCTTCAAGTGCCCTTTTTGAGAAGTTGTATGCCTTCTGGATGATATCTACTTTCTTCCTGTGATTGCTTGCTAAATAGCCATCAATCAACTGCTGGAAGAGAATATCCTCCTTAGTCATTTCCTGCTTGGGTGTCAAAGTATTGTTTTCCATAGCTTATATCTTTGCTTACGATTGAGATATAGTTCTAATTATGTGACTTTCAAGAGACTATCTCACGCGAATCTTCTTACCAGCACGGATAGAAGAGCCAGAGATTCTATTCAGCCTTTTGAGTTTTGCCACGGTTGTTCCGTGTCTCTTTGCGATTTCAGAAAGCGTATCTCCATTCTTGATAGTAACGTTTCTTCCACCTCTTGAGCGACGTGAACTTCTGCCTCTACGTGCATTCTTCGACTTCCTTGCTGTAGAGCGGGAAGATGAACGATAGACCGGAGCGTCTTCATTCACAGCCACCTCAGCACGCTTCATCAGATTATCCACATTATAGGCATAGATGGAATCCTCATGCTCGATGAAAGCATTGACGTATTCCACCGGCATACGAAGGTCTGTAGGCTCACTATAGCCAGTCACCACGTCCTTTCTGTACTGCGGATTAAGGCTGCGGAGCTGCTCCATACTGATGCCGATGACCTTGGAAATCTGCTCGAAATGCACGTCACGGTAGAGCATTACGGTATCTGTAGATACAGGAGCCTCGGCAAGCATCGGGCATATGTTGTGCTCACTGTAGTAGTTCATGATGTAATTGGCTGCTATAAAGGCAGGTACATATCCTCGTGTCTCAGTAGGGAGATAAGGATATATCTTCCAATAGTCAGCGTCGCCACCTGCACGGCGGATAGCTTTGTTGATATTCTCAGGTCCTGCGTTGTATGCTGCGATGACGAGATTCCAGTCACCGAATATCTTGTAGAGGTCGCTGAGATAATGCGCTGCGGCATACGAAGCCTTGACAGGGTCGCGGCGTTCGTCAATCATCGTGGTGACTTTGAGTCCATATCGCTTGCCAGTGGCGAGCATAAACTGCCACAATCCCGTAGCTCCCACGCGGCTGATGGCGTTAGGATTGAGCGCAGACTCTATGACTGGGAGATACTTCAGTTCGAGTGGAATGCCGTAAACCTCAAGCGCCTGCTCGAAGATAGGCATATAGAAATTGCTGGCACCGAGCATGAAGCCTACCGAACGGCGCAAGCGTCCGGAGTAACGGTCGATGAATTTCTGCACCACCTCATTCCAAGGCATCTCCATTGCAGTAGGAAGTCGGCGCAGACGGTCCTTATATACGTCAGTCTCATACACCGGATTGATGTCACTCATGTGGCAGTTGGTGTCCGGAACGAGATATACTTTGGCTTTATAGTCATTGAGAAGGGAGTCGAGTTCCATGAGCATACCTTCCGGCACCTCGATTATCTCTTCCTTTCCATTACCTTTATCTATGATGATCTCTTCGTCATCATATTCGTTATCGTCATCATCTTCAACGACATTCTGTGCAAAAAGTGGTGATATGCCTCCGAAGAAGAAGGCTAAAGACATTATTATATTTTTATTACTCATATTCATTTGTAAAACATAACTATTGCCAAACCGCCGCGACATCCCGTTTCCGGTCCGTCACGGGCGCTTTGCTTACAGTCCTATTGGGAATGGAATGCTCATCCGTCACCAGTCCGTCATATTGACATGGGGAATGACTTACGCATCCATCCATCATTTCTCATCCCAAGCCTGTGGAACTATTCCATATAGCAATGGGGCATGGCTTTCCATTTCAGGCAAGCCATCAGAAAGTCAGAGCGGCATTTATTCCCACTCCTGTGGTGGAAGAAAAGCCGAGACCTCCCTTATTTCTGTTTCCAACAGCATTGCCATTGGAATTGACCAGTCCCGGTTCGATACGGAGACTGAGGTCGTCGCTGATGTCAAACTGCGAGAGAGAAGCATCGACATAGGCATCAATGATGCTGAGTCCATAGACTCCTATCATGCAGAAAAAACTCAAATCGCGCCATCTGCGAAACCTGTCCTTACGCTTTCTGAACAGTTCCTTGTAGCGGTCGATATTCTGTTCGGTAATCTGACTGCCGAGATGCAGGAACTGATTGAAACTGTTGGTGTTGGGATTGTCATCCATTATGTCGATGTAAGCCTGCGCATAGTCGGCATACATCTGGTTATTCCATCTCATAGCGTAAGCACATCCGAGGAATCCTCCGTAGAAGATAGGCAGTTTCCAGTATTTCCTGTTGTATATCTGTCCTGCTCCCGGCAGCACGATAGCGAGCCACATCGCACGTTTTGGGTCCGGTTTCCACGTCGCCCAGTCACGCTTTATCTTCTTGCCCTCTTTCTGGAGATGCAGCAATGCGAGTGTATCCTTAGCGGTGAGAACCGGATTGTCTGCGCGAAGTGTGGTGTCCGACATCGCTTTACCTATGACAGAGTCCACCTTCACCTCCACCTGCGCTCCGGCAGAGAGGCAGAACAGGAGTCCAACTGCCACAAACAATGTCCTGAATATATGCAGATGATTTATGTTCACCTTATTTATTATTTAGTTCATAGTTCATAATCCATAATTCACAATCGTACGTCTGCACTTTCCGATTATTCATCATGAATTACAAATCAAGCATCAAGAATTAAGATTATTCTACTGTTTCAACCTATCAAACAGGAGCATGAGACGCTCAAGGTCTTCCTCATTGTCGAAAGGAATGGTGATTTTCCCCTTTCCTTTTGCAGAGCATGAGAGCTGCACCTTTGAATTGAGAAACGACGCAAGACGGGTCTTCAGAGCGTCGTAGCCCTCCGGAAGCGTCTGTCGAGGTGCTATTTTCTTGCCGCCGACACCCACTTCCTCCCCGTTCTTGAGCAGAGAGCACATCTCTTCCACTTTGCGCACGGAGTAATTGTTCTTCATTATCTCCTTGAAGACCTTTATCTGGAGCGAAGGGCTGTCAAGGGAAAGGAGCGCACGGGCATGGCCCATGTCAATCTCTTTCTTCTGAAGAGCGAGCTGTATCTGCGCAGGAAGGCGGAGAAGGCGAAGATAATTGGCTATTGCAGCACGGCTCTTGCCCACCCTTTCGGATATTTTCTCCTGCGTCATGCCGTCATTTTCGAGAAGATGCTGATAGGCAAGGGCTATCTCTATGGAGTTAAGGTCCTCACGCTGGATATTCTCCACGAGCGCCATCTCCATGATGCTCTCGTCGCTTATGGTGCGGATATAGGCTGGAATTGCCTTCAGTCCAGCCAACTGGGAAGCTCTCCAGCGGCGCTCACCGGCAATAATCTGAAAGCGGTGGTCATCCACCTGACGGAGAGTGATAGGCTGGATGATGCCTATCTCGCGGATACTTGTGGCGAGTTCCCTCAATGATTCCTCGTCAAACTCGCGTCGAGGCTGGTTAGGATTTGCCTCTATCTGCTCGATTGCTATTTCATTTATGGTAGAGGAACCCTGTGGGCGCACTCCCTCTGTGGAGATAAGTGCGTCAAGACCTCTGCCCAAAGCATTGTATTTCTTGTGTACTGCCATTGTTATATCTATTCTTTTATCAGCCATAAGCCGACAGGCAGCAAGCTTTCACTTGTGCCCATGCCTACCAGCCGTCTGCTTTTACAAGCCTTTTACCTTTCGGACGACAATGCGTCCCTGACGTCTCTTACCTCTCGCGTGCAATTATCTCCTTAGCCAGAGCAAGGTGATTCTTCGATCCGGTGGATTCCGCATCATAGAGAATGACAGGAAGTCCGTGGGAAGGAGACTCCGAAAGCTTCACGTTTCGCTGGATTACCGTCTTGAAGACGAGCTCCTGGAAGTGGCGCTTCACCTCGTCATAGATCTGGTTTGCCAGACGAAGACGGGAGTCATACATGGTCAGGAGGAATCCCTCTATCTCCAGTTGAGGATTGAGTTTGCTCTTGATTATCTTGATGGTATTGAGCAGTTTGCTGATACCTTCAAGGGCAAAATACTCACACTGCACCGGAATTATGACCGAAGAAGCCGCCGTCAGCGAGTTGACCGTAATGAGACCGAGCGAAGGACTGCAGTCGATAAGGATATAGTCATACTCCTCACGTATCGGCTCCAACAGCTTTGCGATGACGTGCTCACGGTTCTTGATGTTGAGCATCTCGATTTCTGCGCCTACAAGGTTGATGTGACTTGGGATAATGTCAAGTCCTGTGATATCCGTGGTGTAAATAGCATCACGCACGTCAGCATGGTCAATGATACACTCATAGAGGGAACAATCCACTTCCTGCAGATCCACTCCGAGGCCACTTGAGGCATTTGCCTGCGGGTCGGCATCCACTACGAGCACACTTTTCTCCAGCGTTGCAAGCGAAGCGGCGAGATTTATCGTTGTCGTGGTCTTGCCCACGCCACCCTTCTGGTTTGCCAGAGCGATTATTTTACCTTGTTTTTTGTTCATAATCTCTTTTTGTTTTTGAGATAGAATTGCACATAATACTTTGCAAAGTTACTAATTTTTCTTCGGAAAAGCCCCCTTTTCTCTTAATAATATACAATTTTTAGCATTTTAGACACGTTTTTATATCCTTTTTCCTAACTTTGCACTATGATTGAAACAAAAAGCACTTCAGATACGAACAGACCTCTTATTCTCATTTCCAATGATGACGGCTATCAGGCTAAGGGCATCAACGAACTAATACGCATGGTGAAAGACCTTGGCGACATCATTGTTTGTGCTCCAGACGGAGGCAGATCAGGCAGCAGCCGAGCTTTCTCCATGGACCTTCTCAGACTGTATCATGTACGGACGGAGGATAATGTCAGCATATGGAGATGCACGGGTACTCCCGTAGATTGCGTCAAGATGGCTTACTCCGAGATTTGCCCACGCAAGCCGGCTCTCGTGCTGAGCGGGATTAACCACGGCGACAACGCGAGCACGAATGCGCATTACAGCGGCACCGTAGGCGTGGTATTCGAGGGTGCTCTCAAGGGCATTCCGAGCATCGCATTCTCCCTTTGCGACAATGATGCCGACGCTGATTTCTCTGCTATGGAAGACATTGTGCGCCAGCTTGTTGCCGATGTTCTGAAAGATGGTATGCCAGAATATTCCTGCCTCAACGTGAACGTGCCGAAACAGATACTCCACGACGAGGTGAAGATATGCAGAATGGCGCACGGTCACTGGCGTAAGGAGGTGGAGAAATGCCATCATCCGTCTCGTGGATACGACTATTACTGGATGTGCGGATTCTATCAGAATGATGAACCCGAAGCCACCGACACTGATGCCTGGGCTTTAAGGAACGGCTACATTGCCATCACTCCCACCACAGTGGAAATGACGGACTTCAGATACCTGGAGAAACTAAAGGCAAGATGTAACAGATAACACCTCCCCCATCACGCCTTCATCCCCCATTCTCCATCCTTCATTTGGCAAGGAGCCAGCGTATTTAGCAAGAAGTCAGCGTATTTAGCAAAGAGCCACTGTGTCCGCCGCGTTACCGGCGGATATTCCGAATCCCCATAATAAACATCAACAAGAAAAGCGACAATGAAATATTACCTGATAGTAGGCGAAGCAAGCGGTGACCTGCACGCTTCCCATCTCATGGAAGCCTTGAAAGCACAGGACCCGGAGGCGCAGTTCCGCTTCTTCGGCGGTGACAACATGGCGGCAGTGGGCGGCGAAAGGGTGCGCCACTACAAGGAACTTGCCTACATGGGCTTCATCCCTGTGCTCCTGCATCTTCCTACCATCATGCGTAATATGAAGATGTGCAAGCAGGACATCGTCAGATGGCAGCCTGATGTGGTAATCCTCGTGGACTATGCCGGATTCAATCTCTCCATCGCGAAATTCATCTCCGACTACCGAAACCACCCTACTACGGAATGGAAAGGCTGTCCTGCCTTCTATTTCATCGCACCGAAGCTCTGGGCTTGGAAGGAATGGCGCATCAAAAACATCAAGCGAGACGTGCAGGAACTATTCTCCATACTGCCTTTCGAGGTGGATTTCTTCGAGAAGAAGCATGGCTATCCTATTCATTATGTGGGAAATCCCACCGCTGACGAGGTGCGCCTGTTCCGCTCTGAATACAAGGAGACCGACAAGGAGTTCCGACTTCGCTATCATCTTGACGCTGAAAAACCTATCATCGCCCTGCTTGCTGGAAGTCGCAAACAGGAAATCAAGGACAACTTGCCGGCAATGATGGAGGCTGTAAGGGAATTTCCCGACTACCAGCCCGTCCTTGCCTGCGCTCCCGGCATTGATGACAGTTATTACGAAGCATTCATTTCCGGGTCGGACATCAAGACCACTCGCAATGACACTTACGCTCTGCTCTCCCACTCTACCGCCGCTCTCGTGACGAGTGGCACGGCAACGCTCGAAACTGCCATCTTTGATGTGCCGCAAGTGGTATGCTACAAGACGCCTGTTCCGCACCTGACGCGCTGGGCTTTCAATCATATCATCAAGTGCAGATTCATCTCCCTCGTCAATCTCATTGCCGACAAGGAGGTGGTTCAGGAACTTATGGCTGAGCGGTTCTCCGTCAGAAACATCGTGGATGAATTGCGGAATGTCCTCCCAGGCTCTGCAAAGCGCGAGGAAATGCTCCGCAACTACGACGAAATAGACCGCCGTCTCGGTGACCTTCCCACTCCTGAGAACACGGCACGGGAGATGATTTCCATCCTCAAAAACAAGGAATAACACCACTGTATCCCCGAGTGTCCGCCTCTGTGTCCACCGCGTTACCGGCGGATTCCATCCCATTATAACCAAAAAACCAAAAACCATGACAAATAAAGACCAACAATTCATGCAGATGGCAATAGATGCCTCTGTGGAAAACGTAAAGAACGGAGGCGGTCCTTTCGGCGCCGTGATAGTGAGAAACGACGAAATAGTGGCTGTAGGAGTCAACCGCGTGACTGCCAACAACGACCCTACCGCCCACGCTGAGGTTTCTGCCATCCGTGCGGCTTGCCAGAAACTCAACACCTTCCACCTCAACGACTGCGTCATCTATACCTCTTGCGAACCATGTCCAATGTGCCTCAGCGCAATATATTGGAGCGGAATCACCAAGATATTCTATGGCAACAACGCTCAGGATGCCGAAGCAATTGGCTTTGGCGACAAATTCATCTACGACGAGATAAAGCGTCCGATGTCTGAACGTTCCATCCCTTCCATCAACTATATGCGTCCTGAAGCTCTCTCCGCTTTCCGTGCTTGGGAAGAGAAAGAGGACAAGATTGAGTATTAAGTGATTCCTACCACGCACTTACAATCTGTCATTTTGAGCACGACGACTGCCATTTACATTTATTTACACATGTTAATTTCATGCGGTTTTTTTTGCTCTTCACAAATCACGGAAAATGATGTCTGAACCCAGGAAAAATGGCATTTGAAGGCAAGAAAAATGGGTTTACGAGGTGAAAGCATAGGTATTACCCTGCAATAACATAGATATTACAAGGTAAAAGCATAGTTATTACAACGCAAAAGCACCGATATTACGTCATAAAAGCATGGCTTTTTCAGCGTAATATCGGTGCTTTTGCATTGTTTTTCCTCACTTTTCTTTTTTCGAAAGCAACTATATTCTGATTATCAGGTAGTTACATTTTCAAGCGAGAATCGCATATTCCCAATCAGATTATTTTATTGGCTCTTCTCAAATTTTAGTACATTTATGTATCTAAGTTTGAGGAGACCTTCAGTTCCAAGAGAGGGATGCC